>NZ_JAIRBO010000010.1:0-105620 GCF_021151565.1 Halomonas sp. IOP_6
ATGAGTCTGTCGAGATTTATAACGGTCAGCGGCCACACCTAGCGCTGAAATACAAAACGCCCAATGCAGTGCACTGGGCGTTTGAGATGAAATAAGTGTCAATCTATTTTAGGACTAGACACTGCCCTTTGTGCTTGATTTTTATAACCGATGCTGTCTGCCGACAGAGCTTGATATGTAAAACTTATATTAAAATAACACAACAAGTTTGGAAACGCTGTTCGATTGGTATATATTGTATAGGTAGCTGGAGTTACCGGCACCAATCCCGAGTAAGATGTAAGAGGATGACCCTGATGAGTAAATTAAAATTAGTTTCTGCTGCTGTTCTTACCGCTAGCGCATTGATCGCCAGCCAAGCAGCACTCGCTTACGAAGCAGGTGACGTTTTCGTACGTGGTGGTGTCGCCCAAACGGATACGGGTTCTGGAAATGGCAATGTTGGCGCGGCAGATCTAAACGTACAAAGCGCGCGAGGATTTACGTTTGGCGCGGGTTACCTGTTCACCGATAAGCTTGGCGCTGAACTGAACAGCTCCGAGAAGTTCGAACACGACCTCAACACCAGCCCTGGTGGCAGCGCAGGCAGTGTAGACCGTCTGCCGATTAATCTGTTGGTTAACTACTATCCGATGGGCGGTTTAGACTCTAAGGTTCAGCCTTATGTAGGCGTTGGCTTGAACTATACTCGCTTCTCAGGCGAGCCCACTGGCTTAAGCGTTGATGAAAGCTATGGCGCGATCGGTCAGGCGGGGGTTGATTTAGCGGTTACCGATAACGTCATGCTAAATGGTTACGTTAGCTATGCAGACGTGAATGCTGACATCAATGCGGGTGGTAACAAGGTCGGTAAAGTAAACATGGAACCCGTTACTATCGGTGGTGGCGTTACCTACCGCTTCTAACGAGAAGTGCGCAGGGTGATCTTGCCCGCGATCTGATAGTCGCCCGGCCTGGGGAGTTAATCCTTGGGTCGGGCGTTTTGTTGATCAGGGGGTCAAGTTTTTGAAGCCACTCTCTGTGACAACGACGTTATCTTCAATACGGATGCCGCCACAGTTGGCTAACGAATCAACGACTTTCCAGTTAATCGGTAGTGCCTTGTCGCGCAATGGGGCCAGCAACATAGGGATATAGTAGAACCCAGGCTCTATCGTTACTACCATGCCAGGGCGCAGCGTACGGGTTAAACGTAGCGCTGGGTGCTGTGCAGGAGCGGGTGAGGGCGTTCCATCTGGATGGCGAAGCCCTGCCACATCATGAACCTGCAGCCCCAACGAATGACCTAGTCCGTGTGGGCAAAAAGCTCGCGTGATTCCCTCATCAATTGCCTGTTCTGCGCTGCCGTGAAAAAGATCATTGGCAATCAGAATATCTGCCAGCAAACGATGCATTTGCTCATGTAGCGCAATGAACTCGACGCCTGGAGCAACGCTTTCCACCAGCGTGTCTTTTACATGATGAATGCCGTCAATTAAATCACGATAGATGCCTGGCGCGTCAGGGCCTGCATAAGTGCGTGTAATATCCGCGCAGTAACCGCGAAAACGGCGACCAGCGTCAACCAATAGGCTATGTCGTTGCGTGGGACTGTTTAGGTCATAGTGTTGGTAGTGTAATACGCCCGCATGATCATTTAGCCCAATAATGTTCTGGTAGGGGACATCAGACTCCCTCTGTCTGCTGGCAGCCAGGTAGGCCAGTTGAATATCTAACTCAGCCGATGCGCCAATAAAAGCAGCCTGCGCGGCTTGATGTCCTGCTATAGCAAGCCGGTTGGCTTCGCTTAAGCAGGCTATTTCATAAGCGGTCTTCAACATGCGCAGTTCATCTAGATCCCTAACCAGCGGTTCGGGCTGATACTGCGCGTCTAGTGCTTGACGTGTGGTGGCCTCAATATCACCGATCACTGCCGCGCGACCCGCTAACGTTGGTGTAGTCTTTTCGCTACACAGGTGGATATCAAACTCAGTTACCCATGGCTCTTCAGGCAGGCGAGTAGGCAAATGCCAGAAATCTGCTGGCGCATACAGGTACAGCTGCGGGCGCTTGCCGGGTTGAATCACCAGCCAACTGTGCTGAATATCGGCCATGCCTACCCAGTGCATAAAATGGCCGTAAGTTTGGAAGGTTGACGTTTGGTCGTCGCCAAAGTGTGCGCTGGCGTGGCCGCTATAGATGGCTAAGCTATCGAGACTGTGACTGGTTAACAGGTCTGCATAAGCTTGCTGTAAATGCGCTAAGTGTTCGCGCTGCAAGTTAAACAAAGAGGCTGACATGCAGGTGGTGTCCTTTTATCAATGGCGGCTTGGCTAGTGGATCAGGATACGGCATCAAGTCGGGCTATTGCTTTAACTACGGGCTTAACTGCGTGGTAGAGCAAGCTCACTCCACAGGCTATCCAGCTCTGCGTGATGCTGGTTTTGGTGCCGATATAGTCGTAGCTCCATCGGGACATCCCAGCGGCTATCGCCGGCTCTGATTAATGTGCCGTTGGAGAGCTCAGCGGCTATGTTGCGTTCGGGTAACCAGCTCATGCCATAGCCGAGAAGCACCAGCTCTTTAATACCTGCCGCATAGAGATTTTCACTTTGCGCCGTGAGGTAGGTGCTTTGCGGTAAGCGAGCGAGATGCGCCTTTACTGCTGAGCCCAATAAGCCGCGCTTTGGATAGGCCAGCCATGGCGCTGGCTGCTGTCGCGAGCCGGGTAGCAACGCGCAAGGTGTGCCATTCGCATCTAGGCCTGTGACAGGAATCAAACGCTCGTGGCCAATGACCCGATACGTGCAGGCACTGGTATCAATATCTAGATCGCAACGCCCGATTGGCCAATAGCAGATAGCAAGATCGCACTCTGCCCGACCAAGTGCTTGAAAATAGTCGTTTGCCACCCAGCCAGTTGCACGTAAATAGGGCTGTATGCGCTCTTGCCAGCCCGTAGCAGCAAGCCATTCTGGCAAAAACTGCGGGAGTAAGCTCTGTGGAGCAGCCACCATGATGCGGCGCTGCTGCCCGGCGCTAATTTCGCGCACGCGGTCACGCGTTAAGCGCACGCGATCAGTTACCTGCTCGCACAGCGTCAGGAACTCCTCTCCCGCGGGGGTTAGCGAAAGTGGCAACGTCTGCCGGTTGATCAGTGTCACGCCCATCTCTTCCTCTAGCAATTTAATGCGCCGGGAAAAGGTGGGCTGTGTGACGTGCTGTTCATCCGCTGCGCGAGAGAAGTGTCGCGTTCTGGCCAGGGCGATAAAGTCTTCTAGCCAGCGAATTTCCATGTCTTACCTCGTCGTGCTGCCAAACGTGATGCTGTCGTTAAAACTGGCGTCATAGGCGGCCTTCTTCAACAGCGTGGCACGCAACGCGAGTGCCGTCATCCTGCGTTTGCAGGGTAGGGATTTCCTGACGGCAGCGGGCGTTGGCATAGGGGCAACGGCCATGGAATACGCAGCCGCTCGGTAAGTTGACCGGCGTAGGCACTTCTCCGGTAAGACGAATATGCTGGGGGCGGTCATCTTTTAAGCGTGGAATAGCGGATAGCAGAGCTTGGGTATAGGGATGGCGCGGTTTAGCAAATAGCGTTGCCGTTGTGGCCACTTCACACACCGTGCCTAAATACATCACCGCTACGCGGGTACCAAAGTGCTCAACCACTGCCAAATCGTGGGTGATAAATAGATAGGTCAGGTTACGCGCTTGTTGTGCTTCCATCAGCAGGTTGAGCACTTGCGCCTGAATGGAGACATCCAGTGCCGAAATGGGCTCGTCGGCAACAATAAACTCAGGATCAACGGCTAGGGCGCGTGCTATGGCGATACGTTGGCGTTGACCGCCGGAAAACTCATGCCCAAAACGCTTGCCCCAATCGGGGTCTATCCCCACGGACCCCATAACGTCTTGGACCTTGTCGAGTATCTTCTCTCGGTTCCAGTCTGGGTGGTGCAAACGTAGTGGTTCTTCCAGCGTTTGCTGAATCGTCATCCGTGGATTAAGCGAGGCATAAGGATTTTGGAAAATCATCTGCATGCGCTTGCGATAAGGCAATAGCTGGCGAGAGCTCAAATTATCAATGCGCTGCCCGTCATAGCGAATTTCACCCTCTGTGGGGGTGAGTAAGCCCATTACCGTGCGTGCCACGGTGGACTTACCGCAGCCAGATTCACCGACCACGCACAGTGCTTCTCCGCGTTTGATATCAAGGTTAACGCCATTAATCGCGTGTACATGCTCTTGATGACGCACCAGCTTGCCGCCTTTAAAGCGCAGCTGTTCCAAAAAATCCCCTGATAATGAAAAGCGCTTCTTAAGGCCACGAATTTGTAGCAACGATTCGCTGCTCTCTTCATTTTGCGTGGGCGCAGCGTGGCGAGTTTCGACCTGAGCACTCATTGTGTTTCCTCCTTCAGGCGACGATCTTCAAGCATTTCAGCCACCATATGGCAGGCGACACGGCAATTGCCGGATTCGACAAATTCAGGCACTTGCTGGGTGCAGGCAGGCCGTGGTTGACCATCTGCCCTATTGATGAAGTCGCAGCGAGGGTGAAACGCGCAGCCGCTAGGTAAGTTAGAGAGTGACGGCATGCTGCCACGGATCTGGTTGAGCTTTTCACCTGGGGTCGCCATTTGCGGTAACGCGTTGATCAGCCCTTGGGTATAGGGGTGCTGAGGATCGTTGATGATTTCCCGTGTGAGGCCTTGCTCAATAACGCGACCGGCGTACATAACCAGCATGCGCTGGGTGACCTGACTCACTACCCCCAGGTCGTGGGTGATAAGAATCAGGCCGACGTTGTGCTGTTCGCATAGCTCAAGTAACAGCGCCATGATTTCCGCTTGGATGGTCACGTCCAGGGCGGTAGTCGGTTCATCGGCAATGATAATATCGGGGTCGAGCAGTAGGGCGATGGCGATAATAATGCGCTGACGCATACCGCCAGAAAGCTCGTGGGGATATTGATCCAAGCGCGTTTCTGGCGATGGGATTTGTACCTGTTGCAGCTTGTCCAGGGCTATCGCGCGGGCTTCTTTGGTGGAGATCCGTCGATGGGCTTTTAAACACTCGACCATCTGCTCACCAATCGAGAGCACGGGGTTCAGCGTCATCATCGGATCTTGGAAGATCATCGAGATGCGGTTACCGCGTATTTTGCGCAGGCCGCGCTCAGACATGGTGTTAAGCGTCTGACCTTCAAACGTTATGCTGCCACCCGCGATAAAGCCGGGTTTGGCGATTAGGTTAAGTAGCGAGAAGGCGGCCACGGATTTACCCGCGCCAGACTCGCCTACGATACCTAAGCGCTCGCCGCGCTCCAGGGTGAAGTTGACATCGCGTAGAGCGCGCACTTCACCTTGGCGAAGGGCAAAACGTACATCGAGTTGAGAGACTTCAAGTAGTGCCATGGTGTCCTCAGCCTTTATAGAGTCGTGGGTTCATGACATCGCGCAGCCAATCGCCCAATAGATTGATAGACAGCACCAGCACAATGAGTACTGCTCCAGGAATCAGAGTGATCCACCAAGACCCCGATTGAATATAGTCAAAGCCCGATTTGATGAGCGACCCAAGCGAGGGGTGGGTTTCGGGCATACCCAAACCTAAAAATGACAGCGCAGCCTCTGAAATAATCGCGTTGGCAATTTGCACCGTTGAGATAACAAAAATCGGCGACATGGTATTAGGCAGTACATGGCGGAACATAATACGTTTGCTACGTAGCCCCATGACGCGTGCAGCATCGACGTACTCTTTGTTTTTCTCAGCCAACACTGAGGCGCGCACCGTACGTGCATACTGAGGCCACTCGGCTAACCCGATAATCAAAATAAGCATGAGTACGGCATATTGGCTGTAGAACGCGCTGCCCATAGTGGCTTTCACTAGAGCGCCCACGACGATAGCGACCATCAAGGTGGAAAATGACAGCTGGATATCGGCTAAGCGCATCAAAAAAGCATCAATGCGGCCGCCTAGGTAGCCTGCCATTAGGCCGAACGTTACGCCAAGCAGTGCTTGAAGTATGACCGCGCCAAAGCCAATCAGTAGCGATACGCGGGTTCCGTAGAGAATAATCGACCATAAATCGCGCCCCTGGGCATCGGTGCCTAGGCTGTAACGCTCATCGGCACCATCAATCCAAAAGGGTGGTAGCTCGGACGACATAATGTCGATTTGAGCCAGATCATAAGGATCGGTAGGGGCTAGCAATGGGGCTGAAAACGCTGCGATCACTAAGCAAATAAATACTGCGAGGCACAGTTGAGCCGTGCGGTCGCGTTTGAAGCTGTACCATAAATAGGAGTCGCGCAGGCGTTCCCAGCGGCTGGGTGCAGTCGTTGTTGTGGGCGTTGTCATGCGGGCTTACCTGTTAGTTTTACGGTGGGGTTAACGAAGCCGTAGATCAAATCCACAATGGTGTTCGTCACCACGAAAATGACGCCGACAATCATCAGGTAGGTAACAATCAGCGGTATATCGGCTCGGTTAATCGCATCAAGGAACATCAGTCCCATGCCCGGCCATTGGAAAACGGTTTCGGTCAAAATGGTGTAAGCCACCATGGTGCCGATCTGTACGCCGCCAACGGTGATAACCGGCAGCATGGTGTTCTTAAGCGCGTGCACAAAGTAAACGCGTCGCATTGAAATGCCTTTGGCTCGGGCATACTTCACGTACTCTGACTGCAGTACTTCCATCATTTCTGCGCGAATCAGGCGGATAAACAGCGGCAACATAATCGATGCTAGTGAAATAGCGGGCAGTACCAAATGCTGTAAACCGTTCCAAGTCGCCAGGTTGGTGTCCCAGTGGCCTACCACATGTACTAGGTCATAGCCACGGCCAAACGATGGCATATTGCCTTCTGTCGACAGCAGGCCATTTAGCCAAGCTCCCCAACTGGTACTTTCAGGAAACAGAGTGATAGTGATGCCAATCGCAAAAATCTGAATCAATAAGATGGCGGTCAAAAACACCGGTATCGAAATGCCGATGATCGAAGCGCCCATAAAAAAACGTGATATAGGAGAGCGAGGTTTTATCGCGCTATAAACGCCAATCGGTACTGAGAAAAGCACAATAATCAGCGTAGCCGCAAACACCAGTTCAAGGGTTGCGGGCAAATGCCGGGCGATAACCTCCAGCGCAGGTTCGCGATAAAAATAAGAGTCGCCAAAATCGCCTTGAACGGCGTTTTTCGCAAAGCGTACATACTGAACTAAAAACGGATCATTTAAGCCCAAGCGCTCGCGAATGGCTTCACGCTCGCTTTCGGGAACCGACTGACCGACCATCTGTTGTACAGGGTCACCCAGGTTATCCTGGATGGCGAAGGCCAGTACACTGATGACAAACATCACCAATATCGCGTGCATCAGGCGCTTGATTAAAAAAGCAATCATGGCGTACGCCACCTATGTCATAGGTTTAATAGAGAGTTAATTGCAAGTTAGGGCGAAGCCTATGATGAGGCTGTTAACCACATACAACGCTTCGTCCCCCAAAGCTTTGGGGAACGAAGCATCCTTGCACGTGTGAAAGTAAGCGTGGCAATTAGCGACTAATTACCAGATCACCTAGATAGGGAAAGTCTAGGGCGTTAACAACCGGCTCGATATCAACGCCGTTAGCTGCACCATAGGCAAGGTTCTGCCAATGCAGTGTGATGTAGCCCACGTCTTCATAAAGCATGGCTTCGGCTTCACGCAGCATTTCATTGCGTTTTTCGAGATCGGTTTCACTATCTGCCGCAGTCACAAGTGCGTCGATTTCTTCGTTGCAGTAGCTGCCGTAGTTGTACTGACCAGCGCCAGTCTCTTCATCAATGCAGAAAGAGAGGTACTGGAAGAAGTTAGCGGTATCTTCGGTGTCAGCATGCCAGCCAATCATCGCCATATCGGAAGCGCGCTCGTCATACTCAGGCCAGTACTGGGCAAGCGGCATGGTGCGCAGATTAACGTTAATGTTAATTTGTGCCAGCATGTTTGCCACTGCTTGAGCGATCTGAGCATCGTTCACATAGCGGTTATTGGGTGCGATCATGTCAACGCTGAACCCTTCCTCGTAGCCCGCTTCTGCCATCAGCTCTTTGGCGCGTTCAATGTCATAACGAGGCACTAAGTCAGGGTTGTGGCCGGAATAGCCTGCGGGAGAGAACTGGCTTGCTGGCGTCGCGAAGCCGCGCATTAAGCGGTCGGCAATACCTTCTTGGTTAATCGCCAGATCAACAGCTTGACGCACACGTGCATCCTGGAAGGCTTCAACGCGCTCTTCGTTCATTTGGAAGCCAATGATGCGCGTACCATCCACTTCTACCAGGTTGGCGTTATCGGCTTCGCGAACACGGTCCAGATCGTTGGGCGGTACGGCATCGATAAAGTCAACGCCGCCTGACAGTAGTGCCGCAACGCGTGAGGCATTCTCAGCAATAGGTGTCAGGACAATTTTAGAAACGTTGCCTTCGCTTTCGGTATCCCAGTAATCCTCAAAGCGTTCAAAATCAACGCGGACACCTTGGCGGCGTTCAGTGATAATAAATGGGCCTGTGCCCGATGCATTACGCGATGCAAATGAGTTGCCCGCTTTGACGATTTCTGCTTTTTCATTGCCGCTTTCCGTTTCACCCGTGTAGAACTCGCTATCCATCGGGAAAATGTAAGTCGCAAGGTTGAGCAGTAGCGGGTAGGGCTCAGTGGTTGTAATTTCGACAGTGTAATCGTCAACTGCTTCGGCGCCTGCGACGGGCTCAAAAATAGCGCGATAATCGGGGCTCTCTTTCAGGCGCTCAATGGTCCATACCACGTCTTTGGCGGTGAAATCGTTACCTGAGTGAAACTTGACGCCTTCACGCAGCGTCATGCGTGTCGTGGTTTCGTCTACCTGTTCCCATTCGGTCGCCAGGCGCGGCTCAAACTCGAAATCTTTTGTCCAACGTACCAACGGGTCAAACGCTAAGTGTGAAAGGCGCAACATGCCGCCAGATAACTGCTCGTGGATATCGAGGGTTTCAGGATCGGCAGAGTAACCAATGCGCAGGGTTTCTGCGCTCGCGGTCATGGGCAGCATCGTCGTGCCTGCAACCACAGCACCAATAACAGAAGCCAGTAGCGTTTTCTTAAACGTCATAATGTTTCCCTTTGTATTGTTTATTGTTCACTTTGCTGGCCAAAGCAAGTGTGTTTAAAAACAGTGTGTTTAAAAGCTAAGTGCTCTTAAAAACCAGCAAAACAGACACGGTCAGCTTGCAAGCTGTTCTAACAATATTCTGTTCTCTTTAAACATAGAGAGTGGGGGGCGCGTCATACAATCGAAATAATGAGAGGTATCATTCATCTGCTGAATGACAGGGCTGGGCACGGCATTAAGAGGAAAGGAGATTAGACGAAGGTGTAGGGAGTGTGAGCCGCTATTTAGGCGCTTCTGCTCAATAGCGGCATCTGTATAAAGGTGTTTTAAGCGAAATGTTGGTGCAACCAGCGGTTAATGGCATCTGACTCGTAGAGCCACTCTTCACGGCCGTCTTCATGATTAATTTTTAAACAAGGAACTTTAACCTTGCCACCGCCTTCTTGAAGCGCTTTTTTATGGTCAGGGTCTAGCTGAGCATCGCGCAATTCGATCTTTAGGCCCAGCCGAGCGATTTCTTTGCGTACTTTGATACAGAAAGGGCATGTCCGGAACTGGTAGAGGGCTAGGTGTTCACAGGCGGCATCGACTTTCGCTTGCTCTTCCTCAGTACGCTCTACCGATTTAGGGGTTGAAAGCTTCTCTGAGATCAACATGACGGGGGCTAGAATAAGGCGAACACCTCTGAAAAAATAGCGAATTAAAACGCGCATCGTAAGCTCCCTCGGTAGCACTGACACTGGTCAGCGATAAGATATGTATGAATGATCGTATTTAAGAGATCATGAGCAAAAAGGTAGCCGCATCCTGCATCAAACTGGGCGTTTTGTCACTTCTGAACGAGCTTAGGCGCTAGCTTTAAAGCCAAGACCTGCCTTGAACTAGATGAGCAAGTTAACGTTGCATGCTAGTCTCAGCAGCTTAGTTAACTGGTTAAGTAAGGAGCGCTTCACCTATGCGTCTGCATATTATGGGTATCTGCGGCACTTTTATGGGGAGTCTGGCTTTGCTAGCGCGGGAGTTAGGGCATCAGGTGAGCGGCTCAGATACGAACGTTTATCCTCCCATGAGTACCCAGTTGGAAGAGGCAGGGATCACCTTGATGGAAGGGTATCGCGCCGAAAACCTTGCTGATCAACCTGCACTTGTCATTGTAGGAAATGCGCTATCGCGGGGTAATCCCGAAGTCGAGGCGCTGCTAAATAGCGGTTTGCCCTATACCTCAGGTGCTCAGTGGTTGGCTGAACATGTACTGCCTGGCAGGCAAGTCATTGCTGTTGCAGGTACTCACGGTAAGACCACCACTGCCAGCCTTTTAGCATGGCTATTGGAAAGCGCTGGCTTAACGCCTGGGTTTTTAATTGGCGGCGTGCCGCGTAATTTTGGCGTGTCGGCACGCTTAGGTCATCACGACAGCCCCTTTATTGTCGAGGCTGACGAGTACGATACGGCGTTTTTTGATAAGCGCTCTAAGTTTGTTCACTACCGCCCCCAGATTGCGGTGATGAATAACTTGGAGTTTGACCATGCCGATATATTCCCTGACCTTGCAGCGATTGAGCGCCAGTTTCACCATTTGGTTCGAACTGTGCCGAGCCAAGGCTGCTTGCTGGTTGCTGATCAACAGCCAGCGCTGGAGCGTGTTCTGGCAATGGGGGCATGGTCGTCGGTCGAGCATTTCGGCACGTTAGAGAGCAGCGAGTGGCAACTGCGTTTGGAACGTGCTGATGGTAGTCGTTTTCAGGTACTCCACATCGGGGCAAACAGCGAAGAGGACGGCGTGGTCGAGTGGGCGTTAACCGGTGAGCACAACGCGCGTAATGCACTCGCGGCACTTGCTGCAGCGAGCCGTTGCGGTGTGAATCTCGCTCGTGCTTGTGCCGCTCTCGCGCGTTTTAAAACACCCCGTCGGCGTCAGGAAATCATCGGTGAAGTGGACGGCGTACAAGTTATTGATGACTTTGCCCACCATCCAACAGCAATTGCAGCGACGTTAAAAGGGTTGCGCGCAGCCACCACCAAAGGGCGACTACTCGCGGTGATTGAGCCTCGTTCCAACACCATGCGTTTAGGCGCTCTACGTGCCCGACTAAACGAGAGCGTTGCTGATGCGGATGCAGTGTTCTGGTTTCAACCGGCAGGGCTTGATTGGTCAATGGAGGCGTTAGTGGCTGAACAAGGCGAGAGCGCTGAGCTATATAGCGATATAGATGCACTTGTTAAGGCGGTTGTTACTCAAGCGTCACCACTCGACCGTATTGTTGTTATGTCTAATGGTGGTTTCGAGGGCGTTCACCAGCGTCTATTGAGTGCGCTATCTGCCAAGGAGCAAACTGAGTGACAGACTTTAAACCTCCGGTGACGGTGGCGCTGACAGGTGCTTCAGGGGCGCAATACGGCCTGCGCTTGATCGACGTACTGGTGGCCTCAGGGCATGAAGTGTGGGTAATGATCTCCAAAGCGGCACACATGGTTATTGCCACTGAGACTGATGTGTCGTTACCCGCTCAGCCAAAACGCTTAGTAGAGGCGCTTACTGAGCAGAGTGGTGCCAAGCCCGGTCAAATCCGCTGTTTTGGGCGTGAAGACTGGATGGCGCCCGTGGCATCGGGGTCCGGCGCTCCCTCTGCGATGGTAATTTGTCCCTGCTCTACAGGTACGTTGTCTGCCGTCGCAACTGGCGCGAGCAATAACTTAATTGAGCGTGCCGCTGACGTTGCCATCAAAGAGCGGCGGACATTAGTCATGGTGCCGCGTGAAAGTCCATTTTCCCCTATTCACCTAGAGCACATGCTGGCGCTAAGCCGCCTGGGTGTCGTGATTTTGCCTGCGGCCCCCGGCTTTTATCATCGCCCAGAACGGATAGAAGATTTGATCGACTTTGTGGTCGCCCGGATACTCAATCAGTTAGGTATTGCCCACCGCCTTGTACCGCGTTGGGGAGAGGGCCATGAAACCACGTCGAACGATACAGATAACGAAGTAAACAGCACGGAAGAGTAATGATGATGTCATGGGCGACGCTGTCGGTGTTTGTACCCACGTTTTTGTTCGTTTCCCTAACGCCGGGGATGTGTATGACGCTGGCCATGGTGCTGGGCATGACCCAGGGAGTGAAGCGAACGCTGTGGATGATGATAGGCGAGTTAATTGGTGTTGGTATTGTGGCCGCCGCTGCAGGTGCTGGTGTGGCCGCGTTAATGCTACGACAGCCAGAGCTGTTCATTGCGTTTAAGTGGGTAGGCGGCGCTTACTTAGCTTATTTGGGCATTATGATGTGGCGCTCTAGAGGGCGTATGGCTATTCCTGCCGAACTGAATGCCGGACCTGCTGCAGGGCGAGTGCAGTTGGCTACTCAGGGATTAGTCACGGCAGTGGCCAACCCTAAAGGCTGGGCCTTTTTCATGGTGCTGTTGCCGCCGTTTTTAGATGGCAGTCGGCCACTTGCGCCTCAGTTAACCCTGCTGATTGCGGTTATTTTAGTGATCGAGTTTGCCAGCATGCTGGTATACGCAACAGGTGGCAAAACGCTGCGTAACGTGCTGGGCAAAAGTGGCAATGTAAGGTTGCTTAATCGCATTGCGGGGACATTGATGATAGGCGTGGGAATCTGGCTGGCCCTGGGATAGCACAGAATGGCTAGACAGGTGGCATCAGGATAATTCGCAGGACTACCAGCGCGATGGTGGATGCCATTAGTCTGCCTCTCGGGCAATGAGGTAAAGGAGCTCTAACGCGTCGCTGCCAATTCAGCCGAATGAGGGCGCATACCAGCAAGCCCAAGAGCGCGCCGCCGATGAGATCACTTAGCCAATGAACGCCTAATATCAAGCGCGATAACGCCATGGGTGTTGCTAAGATAATGGCCAGCCAATAAACCCAAACGCGTTGTTTGCGGTGCAATTCTGCTGCAATGAAAGCCGCTGCTAGCCCTACAACAACAACCGTCGTGGAGGTGTGTGCACTTGGGTATGAAAATGAGCCAATTAAGTACTCCGGTGTTACTGGTCGAGCACGCTCAAAAACCATTTTTCCTATTGTGTTGAGCAGCGCAACGCCACCGATGGCAAAGACCCAATGGCAGAGAGCATCGATGCGTTTATGATGGATCAGCCAAACGACCAAAGGCAAAAGTAGTGCGCTAACCCCAAGTGCATCGCCTATTTTAGCTAAGACTAAGCTGATTAACTGAAGTGGTTCATTGGTTAACCAGCTAAACAGTCGCTGAGCTTGTAGGTCTATCGCCAGCGGACCTTGATGATTGATTACTAGCAGAGTCCAGGCGGAGACACTGGCCAACGTGATCAAAAACAGCAGTAGAGAGGCTAGCGGCACTTCATCATTAAGGCTCATTGAGAGCCACGACCGACGCATAAAGGGGATGCGGCGAATAAGACGTGCTGTCGCTAAGTAGATGACGCCGTGGCGTCCAACCTGGGCTCTTCCCCAGGAAAAAATCACTGCAAGCACGACGATACTGACGCTTAATGTAATGATTGCCGTTTCTATATTTGGAGGGAGGTTGAGGTGCTGTTGCCAGGTTCTTCCTAGTAAGTAGCCAGGCAACACATAAGCGGGAGCCCACAGGGCTGCGGAGGTGATATTGGCCCACAAAAAAGTGCGCTTTGGCATCCGCATCATACCTGCAATAAGCGGAATAATGGGGCGGACTGGGCCTACGAATCGGCCAATAAATACTGAATGGATACCATAACGGTTAAAAAAACGTGCGCCGCGTTCCAGCCATTCTGGGTGCATGGATAAAGGCCAACGGTTAGTGACCTGTTGACGATGGTGATAGCCGAGCAGGTAGCTAATGCTATCCCCGAAAATTGCACCTATTAACGCAGCACCGATTAGCCATGGCAGGGCAATGGCTTCATGCCCCGCCACGGACGAAGCGGCGGTAATTAACACAACACCAGGCACCAATAAGCCAACCAGCGCAAGGGATTCAAGCAGCGAAATCAGTGCAACCATCAGTAGTAACATGGCTGGCGAGAGTGGCAGGGCAAAAAGCGCATCAGCCATTAAAAATACTGCTCCATTTAATCCGCATTAGGCGATAGATAATGCTTTTGCACGAGCTTCCAAGCGATTTATATAGCGTTCAAAGCTCTCATTTCGGCATGGTAGGCAAACAGCAATACGGGTTTCTAACTGCCCAGTTTCCACTAGAACACGTTGCGATAGTGCGCGTTGAAGCCGCTCGCGCACCAACATAGCACCGCTCTCACTTGTGTCGGGCAGCACTAGCCAGAACGTGGCGTTGTCTGCCCGGCCTAACAGATCGTGGTCGCGGCAACGGCTATTGACTTCGTTACAGAGAGCGCCCAACAGTGCCGTTTGCGCGCGTGAGCCAAATTGCTCTTCCGCCATATCAAGCTGAGGTAAATGCATCACTAAGACTGCCAAGCGTTTGTTAAGCATTGCAGCGCGCAGAAACTCATTGTGAAGCCGCTCTTTTAGCGTATCAATATGGTAAGCATTGCAATCATTGTCGTTTGGGTCTGTCGCCCTCAGCAATGCTCTTTGTCGTGCGTGCTCCCATGGTGGTAAGGCCATCAGCAGAATGAGAGCGGTATAAGCAATAATTATCTCTGAGGATGCATCGCTGTGACGGGTTAGTAGCCACCACAAGGGGCTGGAAAATACCGTTAGCAAGAAAGCGTTCGATAGCGGTAGTAAAAAAAATGCAGCGGCCGTGGGCAGCCCGATCCAAATTGTCGAGATGCTAGGATGACTGTAGAAGGCAGCCAGGGTAATGATATAACTACTACCCAGCAAAATAGCACGGGGAAGAACCGGGTTTAACGCCTGACTGTGGTGCATTAGCAACGCAGTAAGTAGCAGCAGTGTCACAAACATTGGCACTAAAAGGTCGTGATATTTTCCCATGCCATAAAGCCAGAATGTGTACCCTGCTACTAGGATCACACTGGCAGTGTAGGCAAAAGTCATCAGGTGTCTTTGCCGCGGTTGATCAATCATCGTTACCTTCCCGTTGTTGAGGCGGGGGCTGAACCAGCGTTTCGATGGATAGGCCTGATAGCTCTATATCCATTAGTGGTAGATGGTGGGAGTGCTGTGTTTCTGGGAGGCCTGCACAGAGAAGCTTGCGGCGGTGGGCGGCTTCCTTTGGGTTATGCGACAAGGTCAAGGCGGCAAGCGTCTGATTATTTAAGCGATAAACGTGTTCAAAACTGTATATGAGGTTGCATAATTTTTGCGCCGCCGACCAAAGCTGATGGCGTTTTACTTGGATAATTAACAACTCTGCATAGATGGCTTCACGTTCAGATCGGGTTTGTTCTCGGCTCAGGTCTCTCAGCAGCTGTCCACTTGGCCATAGATTTAATCCGGGGATTAGCCGAAGGCGTTTGCGAATGGAGCCGTTAATATCGATTAACTGGCACGCTTTTGCACTGGACAGCACACCTAGCGTGATCAATGCCGCCAACAGTAGTAGCGCTTCGGGTAAGTTAAGAAGGGGGGCAATGAATGACCAGCTAATCAACGCAGCGCAGGTATTGAACACGGCCACCCAGCGTTTCTGAGGCAGCATAAACATTGCCGCCCAAGCCCATATTAAAAAGCTATGGCGCTCTGGAGCCACGGCAATAAGCCCCAGCAGTAGCGCCCCGGAGAGTGCTTGCCAAGGTAGGCCTTTAGAACGACGATGGCTAAAATCGAGCAATAGTGCAGTAACAAAAAGCCAGCCTACAGATAACCAAAGTACTAGCGCGGCCGCGGGCTGCGCCATATATGTCCAGGACGCTAATGCTAACGCCGCTGCGAACAAGTTGGCTCTTAATAGGCGTATTTTGTACTTGCTTTGCATGGTGGCTTACTATTCACCTTTAATTCAGGATTGCCCATGGAGCACTTTGACTAGGCGTGGGCGTCGAAATGTAATCATTAGTAGCGTCAGTATAACGCCCTAATGGCGTAACATACTGCCAAACACCTAGTACCACTACCATAGAATGCAACTTGCCTTGCATACGCAATAAGACAGGGAGAAAGTATGAGCGGTTCAAACGCACACCAAAACATAGCCCTACAGCAATTAGCTGCGGGGAATGTGCCCGCTTATATCCAGGTGCTCGGTCAAGGCGCTAGGGCAGCCGCCAGAGAGCTGCGTCGTGCTGATACAGGATTGAAAAATCGTGCGCTTGAAGCAATGGCATCGCGCCTGACGGCATCTAAACAATTAATACTAGAAGCTAATGCGCTTGATTTACAGCGTGGCAAAGAAACCGGCCTAGACGCTGCATTGCTTGATCGTCTGGCGCTTAATGATGCGCGAATTGATGCCATGGTCGAAGGTCTTCACCAAGTGGCTGCACTACCTGATCCCGTTGGCGAAATTGACGATATGCGCTATCGCCCAAGCGGAATTCAAGTTGGCAAAATGCGCGTGCCTCTAGGGGTTATTGGCATTATTTATGAATCTCGCCCAAACGTTACCCTTGAGGCAGCAAGCCTGTGCTTAAAATCGGGTAATGCTTGCTTGCTGCGCGGAGGTTCTGAGGCCAGTGCGTCAAATGCGGCGATTAGTAGTTGTATCCAAGAGGGGCTAGCTGACGCTGGCTTGCCAGCTGAATCAGTGCAGGTTGTTGCCACCACCGATCGCGCTGCGGTGGGTGCGATGATTAGTATGCCCGAGTACGTCGACGTCATTATTCCAAGAGGTGGTAAGTCTCTGATCGAACGCATTTCCCGCGAAGCAACGGTGCCGGTCATTAAACATCTTGATGGGGTTTGTCACGTTTACATCGACACTACGGCAGATCCCGCTAAAGCACTGGCCATCGCGGTAAACGCGAAAACGCATCGCTATGGCACCTGCAATACGATGGAAACGCTGCTGGTGGATGCGCCGATTGCCGATATCGTGCTGCCAGAGTTGGCTCGTGCCTACGCCGAGCACCATGTAGAGCTACGTGGTTGCGAGCGTACACGAGCATTGCTGCCCCAAGTGGCGTTGGCCACCGAAGAAGACTGGGGCGCTGAGTACCTTGCGCCTATTTTAGCGATTAAAGTCGTCGATGGTATGGATGAGGCGATTCAGCATATCGAGCAATATGGCTCCCATCATACTGATGCCATTGTGACTCAAGACATCAGTCTAGCGAGACGCTTCATGGCTGAGGTCGACTCAAGCTCAGTCATCGTAAATGCTTCTACGCGCTTTGCTGATGGCTTTGAGTATGGACTGGGCGCAGAAATTGGTATCTCAACCGATAAGCTGCATGCGCGAGGGCCGGTTGGATTAGAAGGGCTTACAACGCAAAAATATGTCGTCTTTGGTGATGGGCAAATCAGGCAATGAGTTCAACACCCATGCGAATAGGCATGCTGGGGGGCACATTTGATCCTGTGCATCTGGGGCATTTGCGAAGTGCCGTTGAGGTTCGTGAAGCCCTGGAGCTTGATCGTTTACACATGATTCCCGCACCTCAGCCGCCTCTGCGTGATACGCCTCAGGTGTCACCGGAACAGCGTTTTGAGTTGTTAAGGCTAGGTATTAGCGACACGCCAGGTGTGATGGCTGATGATCGGGAGCTGCGCCGCGAAGGGCCTTCTTATAGCGTGGATACGCTTGCCGAGCTGCGGCAAGCGTATGGCGATAGCGCGAGTCTAGTGATGATTATCGGGTTCGATGCTTTTCTAAGGTTAGCCAAATGGCACAAAGCTAATCAGATATTCTCTTTAGCACATCTCGTTGTGATCGCTCGACCTGGCTATAACGCGCGGTGGCCTGAGGAATTAAGGGAACTGGTGGGTAATCGTGAAGTCGATAGTGTGGATGAACTGATGCGAAGCCCTAATGGTAATGTTCTGACGCTGGCCTTGCCCTCCATGATGGCGATTTCGGCTACTTATATAAGAGAGCGTTTAGAAAAGGGCAAAAGCGTTCGTTATCTACTGCCTGAGGCCGTCGAGGAAGCCATTCTGCGGCATGGTTTCTATCATTCTGGTGAATAGCGCTGGCAGTCAGGAAAGAAGCCGTTACAATGGCCGGCTAATTGACTGAATATCACTGAGCTTGCTTTTGCTGAGCTTACGACAACAAGGGGTTGCCTTTAGGAGCCATGCACATCGATACACTTAAAAATCTAGCGGTTGATGCCCTAGAAGAACTTAAAGCACGAGATATTACGCAGTTAGATGTTTCCAAACTGACTGAAGTTACTGATTTGATGCTGATCGCCAGTGGTACGTCTACTCGCCACGTGGCTGCCTTAGCGCAAAATGTTGTGGAAAAGGCCAAAGCGTCAGGCCTTGCGCCCCGAGGTGTTGAAGGTGGCGATAATGCTGACTGGGTATTGGTCGATTTAGGCGATGTGGTTGTCCATATTATGTTGCCTGAAGCGAGAGCCCTCTATGATCTTGAGCGCTTATGGGCAGACCTACCCAATGACGCTGGGGCTATTAGTGAGTCGCTCAAACGGTTTGAAGAGCGAGCCACGATGTCATGAAGATCCGGCTGTTAGCGGTGGGCACCAAAATGCCTGCGTGGGTTGAGGAGGGCATTGAGACCTACCGCAAACGGCTGCCTCGAGACTTCTCGCTTGAAATTGAAGAGATTCCACTCGGTCAGCGTGGCAAAAATGCTGATATAGCCAAAGCGCGTGCGCAAGAGGCTCAGCGTATACGTGACAAGCTTCGTGGCGACGAGTATATCGTGGCACTTGAGGTTAAGGGTAAGACCTGGAGTACCGAACAACTTGCTGACGAAGCCGACGCTTGGCGCATGTTGGGCAAAGATATTGTGTTGTTGGTGGGAGGACCAGATGGCTTAGAGCCATCCCTTTCAGCAATGGCGGATAAAGCGTGGTCTTTATCGCCTCTCACGTTGCCGCACCCACTGGTACGTATAATGCTGGCTGAGCAACTTTACCGGGCGTGGACACTGTTAGTAGGTCATCCCTATCATCGATAATTGCTTTTTGTCTGATTTGAGAGTCATCGTTACCCATGCCTAAGCGCCGTGACACGCTTAAAAACCCTGAGCAAGAATTGCGTATTTTTCGTGTCAGGGCGCTACTTGCCGTTTTGGTGGTGGTTGTTTTGACGGGATTGCTGACTGGACGATTAGCATACTTGCAGATCGTTCAGCACGATTTATACAGTACTCGCTCCGAAAAAAACCGTGTCCGTGTCGAACCGCTGCCCCCCAATCGGGGGTTGATTTATGACCGCAATGGCGTCCTCCTTGCCGAAAATCGCCCTACCTATAACCTCACGTTGGTGCGCGAACGCGTTGATGATTTAGATGAAACGCTGGCGCTGTTAGTTGAGCTTCTAGACTTGCCCGAAGATGATATTGAAGCGTTCAATGTCCGTTCCCGGCAACGCCAACGCCCGTTTCAGCCTGCGCTTTTAATGAGTGATTTGAGCGAAGACCAAATCGCACGGTTAGCGGTGAATCGGCATCGTCTACCAGGGGTTGAAGTAGAGGCACAACTGCTCCGTTATTATCCTGATGCCGAAATGATGGCCCACTCACTGGGCTACGTAGGGCGCATCAACGCAGAAGAGATGCAAACTCTAGATGCTGGGCGATATGCGGGAACACACTTTATTGGTAAAACAGGGATTGAGCGCTTTTACGAGACGGAACTGCACGGGCAGGCGGGGCTGCGTAAAGTTGAAACGAATGCACGTGGGCGTGTACTTAGAGAGCTTGGTCGTACTGATCCGGTACCTGGGGAAAACCTTACTTTAACGCTTGATAAGTCAATGCAAATGCTGGCTTACGAGCTGTTAGATGGCAGGCGTGGATCTATCGTCGCGATCGTTCCTGGGACGGGTGAAATCCTCGCCATGGTATCGACGCCTGGCTTTGATAGTAATCAGTTCGTGACGGGAATTGATGTCGCTTCTTATCGCGGCTTGCAGGAAAATATCGACCTCCCGCTGTTTAATCGAGCAATTCGTGGCCATTATCCGCCAGGTTCGACCATTAAACCTTTTTTGGCGCTTGCGGGGCTGGTCGAGGGTGTTATCACTCCCGATAGCACGATTAATGATCCTGGTTTCTATCAGTTACCCAATGACTCTCGTCGCTATCGTAATTGGTTGCGTTGGGGGCATGGTCGGGTAGACATGGAGCGGTCTATTGCTGTTTCAAACAATACTTACTATTACACCCTAGCCCATGATCTGGGTATCGATAATCTGCATGAACAAATGACCAACTTTGGTTTTGGCCAACGTGTTGCTCATGACGTGCAAGGTGAAAGCACTGGCCTGATGCCGTCTCGTGACTGGAAGCGGGCACGCTTTAATCAGCCTTGGTATCCCGGTGAAACACTCTCTGTGGGAATTGGGCAGGGTTACTGGCAAGTAACTCCGTTACAACTGGCTAGTGCAACGGCTACATTGGCTAATCGCGGTCATTGGGTAAAGCCACGTCTTGCGTTAGCAATAGGTGAAGAGCCCTTAGCGTTGGATTTGCCGGATACGCTGCCCGATATTCAGTTGGATAATGACAACTGGTGGGACCGTGTTTTCAGTGGCATGGAAAAAGTTATCAGCGGTAATGAAGGTACAGCACGCCGTACGGGAGTAGGGCTAGAGTACCGTATGGGGGGGAAATCAGGCACCGCCCAGGTGTTCTCGCTTGGACAAGATCAGCGTTACAACGCCGCAGAACTTGAGGAGCGCTTACGCGATCACGCTCTTTTTATGGCGTTTGCGCCAATCGACGACCCTCAAATTGCGGTCTCAGTCATTGTTGAAAATGCTGGAGGCGGTAGTACGCATGCCGCTCATTTGGCGCGTGCGATGACCGATGCATGGATATTAAGAGACGATGCGCCAGACGTTGAAGAAGTTAAAGAAGTATTGGAAGAAGATACTGCCAACGTGGAGGGTAACTAATGAGGTCATGGCAAACCCTCTCTCGCCCATTACGTCGTTATCCAGTACGCCCACCCGATAGTGGTATTGCTCGGCGCAAAAGCATCTGGGAGCGGATTCACCTTGATCCGTGGCTGTTAGGTTTGCTGCTGTTGCTGATGGGTGGTGGTCTATTAGTGCTTTATAGCGCTTCCGGGCAGCGTATTGATACCGTGATTGCTCAAGCTATACGTTTTGGTGTTGCCATCGCTGTTATGGTGGTTATTGCCCAATTATCGCCTTCCACGTTTCTGCGCTGGGCTCCCTTGGCTTACGGCTTGGGTCTAGCTATGTTGTTGGCAGTTGAAATAGCGGGTGATGTGGGTATGGGGGCAAAGCGGTGGCTTGAAATACCGGGTGTTATTCGGTTTCAACCATCTGAAATGATGAAATTAGCGGTGCCACTGATGGTGGCTGCCTATCTGAATCGTTGCCAATTACCGCCACGTTTCAAGCATATTTTTGTATGCGCGGTGATAATCGGCTTGCCGGTGGTGCTTACAGCTATTCAACCGGATCTTGGGACGTCGCTTTTAGTGGCCAGCGCGGCGGTTATTGTCGTGCTTTTGGCAGGTTTGTCCTGGCGCCTAATTGGTTTGATTGCTGCCTTAATTGCAGCAGGGCTTCCTGTTCTATGGATGAATATGCACAACTATCAGCGTCAACGGGTTTTAACATTCCTGGATCCAGATAGCGACCCCTTAGGGTCGGGTTGGAATATTATTCAATCAACAACAGCGATAGGCAGCGGTGGCTTATGGGGGAAAGGCTGGCTTGAGGGTACTCAGTCTCAATTAGAATTCCTGCCTGAGCGCCATACGGATTTTATTATTGCCGTGCTGGGTGAAGAGTTTGGTCTGGTGGGAATGCTCGTGCTGCTATCCCTCTATGTCATGATTGTGGGGCGAGGTCTTTGGCTGGCAACCTCTGCTCAGGACACCTTCGGGCGACTTTTTGCAGGCAGTATTATCCTGACGTTTTTTATATATGTGTTTGTCAATGTCGGCATGGTAAGTGGTATTTTGCCAGTTGTTGGCGTACCGCTGCCGCTAGTGAGCTATGGCGGGACTTCTAGCGTGACCTTGCTGGCAGGGTTCGGTATTCTCATGTCAATACATGCCCATCGGCGGTTGTTGCCGCGCTAGTATCGAATAGATAAGTAGCGGTGCTTTTTCACAGGAGTGGTTAGTTAATGAAATGGGCCCGAAATAAAGCAAGCGGCTGCATGGCAGCTATGTTACTGGCGTGTGCTTACACGGTTGCATGGGCTGACGACGCGTCGCCTTTTGATCCTCAGCAGCACGAAGGTACTCAACAGCTAGTTGACGAGTTAGCAGAACAAGGAATTCCTCGGCAATGGCTAACAGATGCCCTGAATCAAGCCAGCTTTAGCCAATCTGTTTTGGACGCGATGGAAGGTGCGGCTGAACGTCGCTTACGTTGGTATGAGTATCGCGATATCTTCTTAACTCAGCAACGTATTGAGGAGGGAGCCGACTTCATCAGTGAGTATGAGGATGCGTTTGCTCGGGCTGAGGATGTGTATGGTGTCCCACCAGAGATCATTGCTGCCATTATTGGTGTTGAAACCTATTACGGTAAGCATAAAGGGCGTCACCTTGTATTAGACTCATTGGCAACATTAGCCTTCAACCATCCTGTCCGTGGTGGCTTTTTCCGGGGCGAACTGGCGGCTTTTTTGAAAATCGCTCATGAGCAAGGCGTTGAGGTTGACGAGCTTTATGGTTCGTATGCAGGCGCAATGGGGTATCCCCAGTTTATTCCCACGAGTTATCAAGCCTATGCCGTCGATTTTGACGGTGATGGTAAACGAGATTTATGGGAGAATCCGGTTGATGCCATTGGCAGCGTGGCGAACTACTTTGCTGTACATGGTTGGCAGCGTGATGGGGCAATTTATCATGAGGCCGATGGCCCTGATTCAGCGCCTGAAACGCTTCCTATTAACCAAACCAGTAAGCCTGATGTGACTGTATCTGAGGCGATTGAAGCTGGCATTGAACCACAAAGTGCGCTTGATCCAGAGTTACTTGTGGTGCCTTTAAGGCTCGAGCTTGCCGATGATAGTATCCAATATCGCTTGGGGGAATATAACTTTTACGTTATTACCCGCTATAACCACAGCCATCTCTATGCAATGGCGGTGACAGAGCTATCAGAAGCGATTGCACGGCAGGTTGAGGGCTAAATATGAGAACAGTGCTGTCTGAGGCTCGTGGCATAGGTGGTGCGGTGATCATCATGGCGTTGGTTAGCGGCTGTGCCAGCCATGAAGCTCAACAAAATAGCGCCAATCAGCCTGCTAGTAAGCCTGCTGAAAGTGCGAGCGGGGCGCTCAGCAGTGGAGCAAGTAGTGGTGGTGAATCGACGGGGGAGCGCTATGCAATGACCGGCGACGCGTATCCGTTAGAGCCGCCGGATGTGAGCAAGGTGCCAAACGCTGAGCCTCGCATAGAACCGCTATCGCGTTCCGGTAATCGCTCCACTTATGAAGTGTGGGGTGAAACCTATCATGTATTGCCGGATGCAACGGGCTACGTGAAGCAAGGGACGGCCT
This sequence comes from Halomonas sp. IOP_6, assembly GCF_021151565.1. Classification (NCBI taxonomy): domain Bacteria; kingdom Pseudomonadati; phylum Pseudomonadota; class Gammaproteobacteria; order Oceanospirillales; family Halomonadaceae; genus Halomonas; species Halomonas sp. IOP_6. Next base: position 23,609 of record NZ_JAIRBO010000010.1, read on the forward strand.
CCTGGTACGGTGAAAAATTCCATGGCTATGCCACATCAAACGGTGAAATTTATGACATGTATAAAATGTCTGCGGCTCACCGTTCGTTGCCACTGCCAACATTCGCCCGTGTCACCAGTTTAGACAGCGGTCAATCTGTTATCGTGCGCGTCAATGATAGGGGGCCTTTTCATAGCGACCGTGAAATAGATCTTTCCTATGCAGCGGCTGCACGGCTAGGCTTTTTAGATAATGGTACTGGCGCCGTTCGGGTTGAGGCTATCGAGCCTGAACAATGGCTGGCTCAGCAAGGTAGGAGTAGCCGTCCAGTCGATGAGGTGCCTTCGGCATCTTCTACTGTGAATGCACGGCCTGTTCCAAATATTGCTGCTCAGCGACCAATGGCAGCGGATGACGCGATTTATCTACAAATTGCGGCACTGGGCAGTGAAGAAGGAGCCCAGCAGTTGCAGCAACGTTTGGTTAGTGAGCTCCCTCATAAAGTACGGGTGATGAGTGATGCAGATGTGCATCGTGTGCAGGTTGGGCCAGTGAGCCCTAATCAGGAAACCCAAGCACGTGAAGAACTCCGTCGGGCGGGCTTCCCACAAGTGTTTATCGTGAGATAGTTCACCCCATTTATTAGCTAAAATAACGTGCTTCGTTGACGTTTTTTCTTTGTTGTGAGAAGTAAGAGATGAATGTATTGATGTCTATTCGCCGTACCGCTGGGCTTTGTTTGTTTGCGGTTTTTGCCGTGGTGTCTTCACCGGCCGTAGCTCAGGTGATACCTCAGCCGCAAACGATTATTCCCTCCGCTCCTCAGCTAGCGGCGAGCTCATGGATTCTGATGGATGCCAACAGCGGTCGTATTCTTGCTGAGCATAATTCTGATGAACGCTTACCGCCAGCCAGCCTGACTAAACTCATGACCGCTTATTTGGTCGAGCGTGAGTTAGATCGCGGCACAATTAGCTTGACTGATATGGTTAATATCAGTGAGAAAGCTTGGCGTACCGGTGGCTCCAAGATGTTCATCGAGGTAGGCGATCAAGTCTCGGTCGATAATCTGCTGCATGGCATTATTATTGTATCCGGTAATGATGCTAGCGTGGCGATGGCAGAGCATCTAGCTGGTGGCGAAACGCCATTTGCCGATTTGATGAATCAGCATGCTACGCGCTTAGGAATGCACAATACTAATTTCCAAAATCCGACAGGTCTTCCTGGCGATAATCACTACTCCACCGCTCACGATATGGCGTTGTTGTCACAGCATATTATTAACGACTACCCTGAGCACTATACTATTTACTCTCAACGCAACTTCGCGTTTGGTGGCATCGACCAGCCAAACCGTAACCGGTTGCTATGGCGCGACCCGAGTGTCGATGGTTTGAAAACCGGTTGGACAACGGAGGCGGGCTACTGTCTTGTCTCTTCGGCCGAGCGTGATGGCATGCGGCTAATTTCAGTTGTGATGGGCACTAACTCAGAAGAGGCGCGAGCGCAGGAAACGCAAAAGCTACTCAGCTACGGCTTCCGCTTCTATGAAACGATGAAGCTCTATGAGCGTGGTGCAGTGCTTGCAACGCCACGGGTATGGGGCGGTGATAGTAATGAGTTGCGTGTTGGCGTTGATGATGAAGTGTTTATGACACTTCCGCGCAACCGTAATGAAGAGTTGCGTGCTCGCTTGAACCTGGATAGCGATCTTCAAGCGCCGATTGCCGTGGGTGATGATGTCGGTACGTTAGAAGTATATTTAGGTGAAGAAATGGTTGGTGAGCGCCAGCTAGTGGCGCTAGAAAATGTTGAAGAGGGTGGCTTGTTTAAGCGCCTATTTGACCAAGTAAGGCGTTTCTTCAGTGGTTTGATTAGCAACTTTACTGATAAGTAGCCACGAGCTTAAGCGCAGGATTTTTAGTATTTTGCGCTTAAGTTATTAATCTTATAAGGCTGTACTGCACTCGTACCCTGAGCAGAAGTATCTATATATTCCCGTGTAAAGGCGAGCTATGAAAAAAGGCGCGAAAAATGGGCTAAGAGATTTACGTCAGCCTGAAGTAAACGAGCCACCTAAAATCACTTTTCCCTGTGATTACTCATTGAAAGTGGTTGGCGATGCTGCTGAGGATTTTCCAGCCTGCGTGTGCCAAGTGATTGTTAAACATTCCCCAGAGTTTGATGAGACGTCGCTTCAAGTCATCGACAGCCGTAACGGCCGTTTTCAATCTGTGCGTGTCACTATTGTAGCCACTGGCGAACAGCAATTACGCCAGCTGTTTGATGATCTGAAGGCTACAGGTCGCGTACACATGGTGGTTTGACCTTGGCTAGTCAACCTATTGAGTTGCATCAGCTTGGCCATCGTGCCTACTTGCCTGTGTGGAGCGCGATGCGCGAACTCACCGACACGCGAGACGAGACAACGCCTGATCAATTCTGGCTAGTTGAGCACGATCCCGTTTTTACTCAGGGGCAGGCGGGTAAGCCCGAACATGTGTTAATGCCAGGTGATATCCCTGTCGTGAAAACGGATCGTGGGGGGCAGGTAACCTACCATGGCCCAGGCCAAATTGTATTATATCCATTGCTGGACGTTAGGCGTGGCAAGATTGGTGTTCGTGAGCTAGTAACTGCGCTAGAAAATTCGGTGATTGACGTACTTGCGCTTTATGGCGTTTCTGCCTGGGCGAAACCAGATGCACCTGGCGTCTATGTCGACACGCAGCAAGGTGAGGCGAAAATTGCCTCGCTAGGGTTACGAATTCGGCGGGGCGCAAGCTATCACGGGGTTGCGCTAAACGTAGACGGTGACTTATCTCCCTTTGGGCGCATCAATCCCTGTGGCTATGCAGGTATGCAGGTAACGCGATTGGCTGATTTAGTGGCGCTGCCTGTCGCTCACCAAGTGGGGAGTCAACTAGCGTCTGCATTAGCTCAGCGGTTGGATCGTCAGTTGGTGGATGTATCCTTTACCCAATAATAAGCGATCTGCACGCAAGGCACTGTTGGAACTGATTTAGCTGTGCCAATTGCGTGCAGCTAGCCTAGACGATTTATCCGACGTTAAACGCAGGAATGCGGTTAGCGTCAGGCTCATGACCAGGAACCGCAGCAGGCGACGCGAGACCAAGATTGTTTTTCTCAAAAACACGGTCAGCGCGATAGCTAGAGCGAACCAGCGGCCCGGACGGCACTTCCATAAAGCCTTTTTCAAGACCAAGCACACGATAGCGATCAAACTCTTCTGGGGTGACCCAGCGCTCTACGGCTAGATGGTTTTTGGTTGGGCGCAAATATTGTCCAAGCGTCACGATATCAACGCCAATCTCTCTCAGGTCATCAAAGGTTTTAAGAATCTCTTCGTCTGTCTCACCTAATCCAAGCATCAAGCTTGTTTTGGTAATTATATCTGGCCGATACTGTTTGGCATGCGCTAAGACATTCAGCGTTTTGCGATAACCTGCACGTGGGTCGCGTACTTTGCTGGTTAGTCGCTCTACCGTCTCTACGTTCTGTGCAAACACTTCCAAGCCCGAATCGACTACCCGCTCAATGGCGGCTTTATCAGCGTCAAAGTCGGGTGTTAGGGCTTCTACAACTACTTCCGGCGTGCGGGATTTGATAGCCTTAATACAGTTGGCGTAGTGCGTAGCGCCGCCGTCGTCCAGGTCGTCTCGGTCAACGGAGGTCAATACGATGTAGCGCAGCCCCATCAACTCGACTGATTTTGCTGTGTTTTCCGGCTCATCTAGATCCAGCCAGCCTTTCGGATTGCCTGTATCCACTGCACAGAATCGGCAGGCGCGTGTGCATACAGACCCCATTAACATGATGGTGGCGGTGCCATTGCTCCAGCATTCGCCCATGTTAGGGCAGTGCGACTCTGCACAAACAGTGCTAAGACGGTGTGTAGAGACATTCTTTTTGACGGCTTCGAAGCGTTCGCCCCCAGGGATCTGTGCGCGCAACCATTTAGGTTTACGGTCAAGACTGGGAGACGCCTCATCTGACGACGTTTTACGCTGTTTCATGCCGTCTTTAATGACCGACATGCCATGCTCATTGCGGAATTTTTCGCCGCTAGGGACGCGCGTTGTGGGGTTATTGCTCATAGGAAAGAGCCTCTCTACTGTGCGGCAGGCAATGCCCAAACGTCGTGGCGTCTAACCATATGCTGTGGCGATGGCGTTTAAATGCCATGGCGTTGACAGTTGGATCGCCTGCGCGAATACATGCCAAACCCTGAAGATTCTGAATGATACGTAGGTAGTAGGCTAATGTAACATATCTGTTGGTTAACAAGACACTAAGCCCTCTTCATCGAACCGCCAAACAGACAGTCCAGCCAATCGATAGCCCACTATAGTGACAGTAAAGGTAGGCAGGAAACGCCGTGGCTAGGTAGTGGGCTAGATGGGGCTTGGAAATACCGACGAAAATCTGGCAGGTGTTCCCGTGTAAAGCGTAAAAAAAGATCAGCGACTGGTGTCGGAAAATGATCGCGACGATACACCGTGCACCACGAGCGCCGAATGGGGAAGTTAGGTAGCGGGAGCGCTGATAGCAGCCCTTGTTCTAGTTCAAGTTGAACCGCCAAGCGGGGCAAGACGGCAACGCCTAAGTGGGCCATAACGCCTTGTTTAATGGCTTCATTAGTGCCTAATTCAATGCGGTGGGGAAGGCCGACTTCTTGGTCAACAGCCAGTTGCTCAAATGCGATACGCACCCCAGAACCTGGCTCACGCATCAATACATAATGGCGCGCAAAGTCGGCTAATGTTGGTGCTTCCATGTGAAGTAGTGGGTGGTCTGGCCATACGAGAGCGATGAGTTCATTTTCAAGAATGGGCATGACTACCAGGTCGTCGTCTTCAGGCACCATGGCCATAATCACGACATCATCTTTTTGTTCTGCCAGTCTTTCCAGCGCTTGACTGCGGTTGCATACCTTTAGACGAATACGTACGTCGGGATAGCGTGCTCGAAACCGTGCTAGTAAATAAGGCACCACATACTGGGCTGAGGAGACTGCTGCGATGTTCAGCTCACCGCTAATGCTGCCATTAATCTCCGAGAGATTCATTTGCAGTCTAGAGAGCTGTCCGAAAATCTCGCGTGTGGAGAGCGCTAGGGTATCCGCGGCAGGTAGCACGTGAAGGGTTTTACCGGCATATTTAAACAGCGGCTGACCAAGAGCGAGTTCTAACTGGCGAATTTGTGCGCTAACCGCAGGTTGTGTAAGCCCTAGCTGCTCGGCTGCGCGCGAGTAAGAGCGCTGGCGGTGAACTGCCTGAAATACCTGTAATTGTCGGAAGGTCAAACGGTTGAGTAGTGTAAGGGATGACATAACAACCTCTAGGTATACACCCTCCGAAGATAGAAAGTGCCACAAAACAAAAAAGTTTCAGCATTACGCTGGAAATGCTACCACCGATGATGTGCGGCGTCTTTATGACAACAATGATGAATTTGCAAAGGTAGGCATCGACGTTATGCAGTGAGTGGCCTAAACTATATTGCATTGCAGCATCAACGCTTCGGGACAGATGCTTTGCATCAACCCAATGGGAGAATTTATGAACTTTCTCGCTCATCCTTTGTTGCCTGGCAGCGCGCTGAAAAGCCTGTGGCCAGGAGCGTCTGATCAAATGGCTCCATTACCGGTCGGCGAGGCCTTTGCTAGCATGGTAGATCCGTTCGGATTCGGACGGGCTGCAGCGGGCTATTGGCGCGACAGTATTGAGCGTAGCGTCCTGTATTGGGATGTTATGCGCGAACGCGGAAATCAATATCTTGAGCATATGGAGCAAACCAAGCCGAACGTGCTTGGATTTGATACAGAGGTGCTCATTGATGGACGTACGCTTCCCCATCCAACCAATTATGAGCTGCTGAGAGTTCTTCCCCCCAGCCATATTCAGATTGACCCTGAGAAACGACCGTTTGTTGTCGTGGATCCTAGGGCAGGTCATGGCCCTGGTATCGGCGGGTTCAAGCCTGATAGCGAGCTTGGGGTTGCTCTAAAGGCTGGTCACCCTTGCTATTTTATTGGTTTTTTGCCTTTTCCTGAACCGGGGCAAACCGTTGAGGATGTGGTAGAAGCGGAAATTGCGTTTTTGCGTCATGTTATCGCTCTGCACCCAGAAACAGCTGAAAAACCAATGGTGGTGGGGAACTGTCAGGCGGGTTGGCAAATAATGATGGCTGCGGCACTTGAGCCGGATGTGTTTGGTCCGATTCTTATTGCCGGTGCTCCGCTTTCTTACTGGGCCGGGGAGCACGGTAAAGCGCCCATGCGCTATACCGGTGGTATGACCGGTGGAAGCTGGATTACTGCTTTAACTAGCGACATTGGTAACGGCCTGTTTGATGGTGCTTGGCTAGTGCAGAACTTCGAGCGTCTCAACCCAGCCAATACCTACTGGAAAAAGCAGTACCATCTGTATGACAACATTGATACCGAATCCAAACGCTATTTAGAGTTCGAGCGCTGGTGGGGTGGTCACGTTGTTTTAGGTGGCCAAGAGATCCAATATATTGTCGATAACCTATTTGTTGGTAATCGTCTCTCGACGGCCCAACTGGTGACTCGCGATGGCCGCCGGATTGATCTTCGCAATGTGCGCTCACCTGTTGTCGTATTCTGCTCGCGTGGTGACGACATAACGCCGCCGCCTCAGGCGCTGGGTTGGATTCGTGATTTATACGAAGGCGAAGAAGATATCATCGCCAACGAGCAGACGATCGTGTACTGCATGCACGACACAACAGGGCACTTAGGGATCTTTGTTTCCGGTAGTGTGTCGCGCAAAGAGCATGCTGAGTTCACGGCCAACATGGACTATATCGATGTTATGCCGCCCGGACTGTATGAGACAACGGTCTCGCATGTCAGCGAGCGAGATGATGCGGAGTTACTTGAGCGTGATTATTTGCTTGAGTTTACATCGCGTAACTTTGAGGAGCTGGATCAGGATGTAATGCATATCCCAGAGGATGATCGTCGGTTTGCAACGGTTGCACGTATTTCCGAAATCAACCTTGGTTTCTATCGGTTATACGTTCAACCCTGGGTGCAGGCCATGATGACGCCAGAAGCGGCACGCTGGATTCGTCGTATGCATCCTATCCGGTTAGGCTACAAGCTTCTATCTGATCGTAATCCGCTGACTGTTCCGCTGCCGGTGATGGCTGAAGCAGTACGCTGCAATCGTCAGCAAGTAGGTCAAGATAATGTTTTCAAAGCATTAGAAACGATGTGCTCCGATCAAATCGTTGCCAATCTCAATGCAGTACGAGATTTGCGCGATAGCACGACGGAAAGGCTGTTTATGGACATTTACGGACAGCCACTATTGCAAGCAGCGGTAGGTTTGTATGGCGATGCGCATGTGCATCGTCGTCGTCCTGGAGCCGAGCCAGAGCATCAACGTTTTGTTGAAAACCGCAAAAATGAGCTGCGCAATAAAATAGCCCAGGGTGGCGCTCATGAAGCCGTCATGCGCTCAGTTATCTATGTGCTAGGTGGAGCGCCAGCGACAGATGAGCGCAATTTCAAACGGTTACGTGCTTCCCGTGCTGAGTTAGAGCCTAGTTCAACGTTGAGTGAATTTAAGCGTTTGGTACGCGATCAGTTCTTTATCCTGAAATTAGATCGTGAGCGAGCGCTATCGTCATTGCCCGAGCTGTTAAAAGGGCAAAGCAGCAGTGACATCGACGGGCATATCGAGCACCTTAAACATGTGTTCGCTGCGAGTGGTGAATTATCCGAGCACGCAGCAGAGCGTTTTGAGCAGGTGAAGATGCTATTTGATCAAGCGAGGCCGCCGAAAGCCGCTCAACCAAAATCTACTCAGCCAAAAGCCTTGAGCGCACCCGCTACTGACACTAAGCAAGCAGGTGACCAGAAGGCGGCTATTGATACGCAAACCGCTGCAAGCTCTCTAGCTGAAAGCGTGTCGACAGAGACAGTATCGACGGAAAAGGAGGCTACCCAACGCGCATCTACCGAAAGTGTTCCTGCTACTAATAATGTAGCAGCAGATGCAGCTAAAGAAGCAAGCAAGCCTCAGCCAAGAGCGGCGTCGCGTAGGAAATCACCGCGCAAGCGCTAAGCTTTGTAGCGTTTGTCTGCGCCCCTGTTTTGATACAGGGGCGTTTTTTTGTTTCCGTATTTTGGGTTGCCGTCTGCGTATTGGCAGTCTAGTGTCTAGCTACTTCATTATGAAAAATAGTACGGATAGACACCTTGCGCTTCAGCATTAGTTTGTTACTTATGCGTCGGTTGTTACTGGCGCTTGTTGCAGGCCTGGGGTAGGGTAGGCGCATTTTTCTCATGGTCGTCAAGTGGTAACGACAGGCGACAACGTATTCAGAGCATGGGCGATAGCGCCTGAGCATTAGGAAAGTGGAGCACTATGGGCAAGTCACTGGTCATCGTCGAGTCGCCTGCGAAAGCGAAGACGATCAATAAGTATCTCGGCAACGATTTCATCGTAAAGTCGAGCGTGGGTCACATCCGTGACCTGCCGACCAGCGGCTCAGGTAAGGCAGCCTCCGACCCGAAGGAGCGCGCTCGCCAGGCTGCGGCAACACGCAAGATGTCGGCGGAAGAGAAAGCAGAGTACAAAAAACGTAAGGCTCATGATCAGTTAATTCGGCGGATGGGCATTGACCCGGATAACGGCTGGGAAGCGCGCTATGAAGTGCTCCCTGGTAAGGAAAAAGTCGTTGCTGAATTAAAGAAGCTGGCTGAAAAAGCTGATGCTGTTTATCTCGCAACGGATTTGGACCGCGAAGGGGAAGCAATTGCCTGGCATTTGCGCGAGACGATTGGTGGTGATAACAGTCGTTATAAGCGCGTTGTATTTAATGAAATAACCAAAAATGCCATTCAGGATGCGTTTAAGTCGCCAGGGGCGCTAAATATTCCCCGGGTGGAAGCGCAGCAAGCGCGCCGCTTCTTGGACCGTGTTGTTGGTTTTATGCTTTCACCGTTGCTGTGGGCCAAGATTGCCAGGGGCTTATCAGCAGGTCGTGTTCAATCTGTCGCGGTTCGCCTGATCGTTGAGCGTGAACGCGAAATTCGTGCGTTTATTCCTGAAGAGTTTTGGGATGTCCATGCAGATCTCGCTTCCCCGGATGGCGAGCTGGTTAGATTTGCGTTGGTGCGTCAGGATGGTAAGCCCTTCCGTCCTACCTCCGAAAAGGACACGCTTGCACGCATTGAGCAACTGCGCAAAGCCAAGCTTGCGATTACCTCCCGTGAAGACAAACCGACGAGCTCCAAGCCTACTGCGCCGTTTATTACCTCAACATTGCAGCAGGCTGCCAGTGGCCGGTTAGGGTTCTCTGTTAAGAAAACCATGACCATGGCTCAGCGTCTCTACGAGGCTGGTTACATTACCTACATGCGTACCGACTCCACCAATCTTTCAAAGGATGCGGTAGAGAGTGTTCGCTCGTTTATTGGTGATGAGTACGGAGCACGCTATTTACCAGACTCTGCTAACCGTTACAGCAGCAAGGAGAGCGCCCAAGAAGCCCACGAGGCGATCAGGCCCTCTAGCGTTGAGCGCAAGGCTAGTGACCTATCTGGAATGGAGCGTGATGCAGAGCGTCTCTACGAGCTGATTTGGCGTCAATTTGTGGCCTGTCAGATGACGCCTGCTGAGTACCTTTCCAGTACGCTGAGTGTTGAGGTTGATGGCTACGACTTGCGCGCCAAAGGGCGAGTGCTCAAGTTTGATGGTTATACGCGGGTGATGAAACCATCGGGTAAAAATGAAGACCAAAGCCTGCCTGATTTGCCGAAGGGCACGGCGATGGCGCTTGAAAAGCTTGACCCGCAGCAGCACTTTACTAAACCGGCCCCGCGTTATACGGAAGCCAGCTTAGTAAAAGAGCTCGAGAAGCAGGGCATTGGCCGTCCTTCTACCTATGCTGCCATCATTTCCACGATTCAGGATCGTGGTTACGTGAAGCTAGAAAGTCGCCGTTTTTATGCTGAAAAATTGGGTGATATTGTCACCGAACGGCTGAAAGAGTCTTTCCCCGATTTGATGGATTATTCGTTTACGGCTCGAATGGAAGATAGCCTGGATGAAGTTGCGGAAGGCGAGCGTAACTGGCAAGCCTTGCTGGATGCTTTCTATGGTGAATTCAGTCAGGAGCTTAGCAAAGCCGAAAGCGACGAAGGAATGCGCCCTAATCAGCCGGTTCCTACGGATATTGACTGCCCAAGTTGCGGTCGCAAAATGCAAATTCGGACGGCTTCCACCGGTGTGTTCTTGGGTTGCAGTGGTTATAACTTGCCGCCCAAAGAGCGCTGTAAAACCACCATTGATTTAATCCCTGGTGAAGAAGCTGTTGCAGAAGATGCAGGCGAAGAAGCAGAAACCAACGCACTCCGTGCCAAGCGTCGTTGCCAGAAGTGCGGAACCGCCATGGATAACTATCTCATCGATGAGGGTCGCAAACTGCATATTTGTGGCAATAGCCCTGATTGTGATGGTTATGAGGTGGAAGCGGGCAAGTTCAAAATCAAAGGGTACGACGGCCCCATTATCGAATGCGATAAGTGTGGTTCTGAGATGCAGCTTAAGTCAGGTCGATTTGGCAAATATTTCGGCTGCACCAACAGTGAGTGTAAAAACACCCGCAAGTTGCTTCGTAGTGGTGAAGTGGCACCGCCCAAAATGGACCCCATTCCCATGCCGGAACTGGCCTGCCAGAAGGTAGAGGATCACTACGTGCTGCGTGATGGTGCCAGTGGCTTGTTCTTAGCGGCCAGCAAGTTTCCTAAAAATCGTGAAACCCGTCCGCCGCTGGTAAAAGAGCTAAAAGCCCACGCCGACGAACTACCGGAAAAGTATCACTTTATCTTAAAGGCGCCCAGCGAAGACCCGGATGGCCGTCCTGCGCAAATTCGCTACTCACGGAAAAATAAAGAGCAGTACGTGATGACCGATGAAGAAGGTAAAGCAACCGGCTGGAAGGCGACATTTGAGGCGGGTAAATGGCACGTGGAGGATAAGCGCAAGTGAGCCCACGTTCTCGTACCAACCAACTGCTTTATCAAGCTGAGCTTTTGGTTGGTCTTCCAGCAGGTAATGACGAACATGCTCAGGCTCGTCAAATGGCGATTGAAGAGAGCGCCTTGGCGCTCTTTGAGCTGGCATTAAACTCGCTGCTCAAAGAAGTGACCGAGCATGCGCGTCTTAACGAGCATGGCTGGCAAGTGCTCCTTAATGAGAAGGGGCCTGCCGTTGCTGAGCTGCAGCGCTTAAGAGATATGCTGCACCAGCCGGATAGCTGGTTGCACTGGCTGGTAGGGCAAATTGAGAAACTGCACAGTGACGAGGGGGCTAGTAAACGCGCAGTGCAGAACCCCTCAATGATCGCTGTCGGCAGCCAAGTGAGTGTTGCTGACCAGCTGTTAGCTAACCTTCATGCTGCAAAACGGGATATTGCTGCGTTACGTGAAACTAGCCAAGAGTGGTAATTATAACGACAAACGTATTGCCTAGAGAGAGTGAATCGCAAGAGGAGATATAGATGCGCTATAACCAAGTCAAAGACTTCGTTGAATGGGCCGCGGATTATCATGGGCGCATGGCGCGTCAGTATCGTGCTGCGGCTGATTCAAGCGACCAACAACGTCTTGTCATGGCGTTAACGTATTTAGCCGACAGCGAACTCCGGATGAAGACTGGGCTGGAGGCGCTTTTTAGTGATGGCTTTAATCATAAAGAAGTGTTGGAAATATGGTTTGATGACCCTAATGACTTTCCTCAGCCTCCAGCCCTTGAGGCACTTGCTCAACAAACGATTGCAGACTCAATTGATGAGCTGACTCGTGTAGCGGTTGAGTCGCATCGCAAGCTACAGGATCTCTATGAGCATCGTGCATCACGGGCAAAAATAGAGCCAGAGGAAACTTTTTTTAACGCCTTGGCGGAAGGGCATCATGCTGAAGCGCGCAAGCTAGTAACGAGTATGCAAGAATTCGAAGATATCTAGGCAGGCATTTGAGGTGATTTAGATAGCGTTTAATAATGGCGCGGTTGCCATATTGTCGCACTGGCTTATTTTTTGGCTTTTTTGAAAGCACTGACATTTGGTGTGAGAATAAGGTATAACAACCGCCACAAATGCTTTGTTGGCTGGTGATACTGGCCTATATAGAGAACGATAATGATGCCTGTAAACCGTCGCCGTTTTTTAGCGTTGGCGCTGGGCTGGCCTGCTGTGGCCAGTGCAGCGACTTCCGGTACCTTAAATAATTATGAGCCCACAGATCTGGTTGAGACGCTGCTTTCGCGTGCGAGTATTCCGCGTCACAGCAATGAACTTTGGGTATTAATTGATGATAAAGACGCCACGTTGAGTGTTTACCGTGGTAATGCGTTGGTTGAGCACTACGCGCCCATATCCCTTGGGCGAGGTGGGGCGAAAACCCAGCGGATCCGCGGTGATAATGTGACACCACTTGGCGAGTTTCGAATTAATCGATTTAATTACGAAAGTCAGTGGCATATCTTTATTGGTATCGATTATCCTACGCCACCTCATGCGAGGATGGCGCTCGAAAAAGGCATTTATTCCCAAGCGGATTATGATGCTTATTTTGATCACTATCAGCGCCACGGCTCACCGCCGCAGAATACGGCATTGGGCGGTGCCATTGGCATACATGGTATTGGCGAGGGTGATCCAGATATTCATGGCCAGTACCACTGGACTCAGGGTTGTGTTGCTGTCACCAACGAGCAAATTGAACGCGTTGCGTCGCTGGTAGGTGTTGGCACTCGCGTAGTGATCCGATAAGCTATGTCGTTGAAGGAAGTTAAAGGTTTTAAATACGTGGCTATAGACAACCGCTGTGGTCTATTATAAAACAGCGTTTGACTTGCGTGCATTGGTGTAATGCCATGGTACAAGTCGCTGTAAAGAACCTGCACCGCAGGTAGACAAAATTGAGCTAACGCTTTAGCCTTAAATTTGTCATACCCTTAACGTTGTACCCAAGGAAGACTCAAGGAGAACATTATGACTCTGAAGACTGCTCTGAAGATGACTGCCGCTGCTGCTTCACTGGCAATCCTGGCTGGCTGTGCTTCTACCAGCGCCCTGGAAGAAGTTCGCATGACTGCTGAATCTGCACAGGCTGACGCCGCAGAAGCACGCAGCATGGCTTCACAAGCAATGAACACTGCTAACCAAGCTCAGCGCGATGCGCAAGCTGCTCTGCAGATGTCTCAGCAGAACCGTGAAGAAATGAACCGCATGTTCCAGCGTTCCATGCAGAAGTAATTCTGCCTGGGCTCTAAGTGTTAAAACTTAGGGTTGCTGTAGATGTAAAAAAACCCCGCCTCGGCGGGGTTTTTTTATTTTGACTAAGGTTATGCTTCTTCCTCGGCTTGTGTCGCTGTTGTGAGCTCAATTTCTTCTAATAATCCATCAAGCTCCACAGGCTCTTCAACAGGGGCTGGTGCTGGTGCTTGGGGGCCATAAAGCGCTATAAGGCGACCATCCGGATTTTCTACTGCTAGTTTTACCTGGGCATAGTCAACTTCTGCTTGGTCTTCAGCAAGCTCGCTTACTCGTTCGATGGCATTAAGCAGTGGTTCAAAATCGCCAACGTTTTCTTCAAGCTGAGGGTAAGACTGCACAAACAGTGTGCCGTCCGCTGCCCAGCCTGCTTTAAACGGTGCATCCATCAAGTTGACTTGAGTGCCGGTAGGCATGCGCTCGTAGAGCGACTTGATATCTTCGGGGAACATGCGGATGCAGCCGCGGCTGACCCGCATGCCGACGCCTTCAGGGCGGTTGGTGCCATGAATCAGGTAGCTAGGCATCGCCAGTAATATAGCGTGACGACCCAGCGGGTTGTTAGGGCCAGCAGGCACAATAGAGGGGGCTGGCTCGCCACGTGCAGCTGCTTCACGACGCATAGAGGCTGGCGGCGCCCAGGCAGGATCTTTTACCTTCACTGTCGTGCGGGTAATGCCGATCGGTGTGGCAAATTCCTCACGGCCAACACTGACGGGATAGGTTTCAACAATGCCAGGGTTGTCAGCCGGATAATAATAGAGTCGCAGTTCAGACAGGTTTACGACCACGCCTTCGCGGGGTGCAGGCGGTAAAATATAGCGCGCAGGTATAACGATTTCTGTGCCTTCCCCAGGTACCCACATGCTGACGCCTGGATTGGCCATACGAATCTCTTCGTAGCCAATGTTATGGCGTCGCGCTATATCGATGAGTGTGTCTTCAGGATCTTCTACGACGACGGTGTAGTGTTCTCCAATAATGTCGCCTTCTTCAGGAAGGCGAAAATGGCCGCGGGGTAGTTCTCTTTGCTCAGCGAGCTGGTCAGCGCTGGTAAGCGCCTCTTCTGTAGCAGGGGCTGGGCCTTCAGCTGTATCGGCTGAAGACTGTGCATAAATAGGGGTAGAGAGGCTTGCTGTAAGTAAGACAGCTAAGCTCGTCGGGCCCCAGGCGTTATATAACTTACGAATATTCATGGTGGTTCCTAATTAATTTATGCGCCACATTGCTGCAAACTAGCATTGTCAAGGGCGGCAGTTAGAGGGCCGTGCGTAGGGCTTTCATACAAGTTTGCCCCAAGGTTCACGCCGCCGCTACTTTTTGATTGAGTGTTGTAAGCAGAGCTTCGACTTTATCAAAACGCTGTTCGGTGGTTTCCATTGGGAATTCAAATCGTAAAGTGTCTGAGCCATCCAGTCGGTAGTGCTGTGGCGATTTTTGAATAAGCGTCACAAGGGTTAGCGGATCGACCTGGGTAGAGCCGTTGAAAAGCACTCGTCCACGGTTCTCACCGGCTTCAATGCGCGCTACACCCAGTTGTTCAGCGCGGTGGCGAAGCCTAGTCTGACGTATCAGGTTCTTCAAAGGCTGAGGAAGGAGCCCAAAGCGATCAATAAGCTCGACTTGTAGCTCCTTAAGCTCAGCGTCGCTCTGGGTATTGGCGATACGTTTATACATCACCAGGCGCTGCTGTACGTCGTGAATATAGTCGTCAGGAATCAGCGCCGGCAGATTGAGGCTAATCTCGACACCGGTGTTGAAGGGGGCGTCAATGTTAGGCGTTTTGCCCGCACGGATAGCCTTCACCGCGCGATCCAGCATTTCCATGTAAAGCGTGTAGCCGATGGTTTCCATTTGGCCGCTCTGCTCGTCGCCTAGAAGCTCGCCTGCGCCACGTATCTCCATGTCGTGGCTTGCTAAGGTGAAGCCAGCACCGAGATCATCAGAGGCGCTAATCGCTTCCAGACGTTTCACGGCATCTCGTGTCATTGCCTTGGGGGGCGGCGTTAGTAGGTAAGCGTATGCTTGATGGTGGCTGCGTCCAACACGGCCACGCAGCTGGTGTAGCTGGGCCAAGCCGAACTTATCGGCGCGCTCAATCAAAATAGTGTTGGCGCTGGGCACGTCAATGCCGGTTTCGATAATGGTAGAGCACACCAGCACATTGAAGCGACGATGGTAGAAGTCTGACATGACTCGCTCAAGGCTGCGCTCGGGTAATTGGCCGTGAGCGACAGCAACCCGTGCCTCTGGCACCAGTTCGCGGATTTGTTCGGCAGCGTTTTCAATCGTTTTGACTTCATTGTGCAAAAAGTAGACTTGTCCGCCGCGTAATATTTCACGCAGCAGGGCTTCTTTAATGACGCTGCTATCTCGCTGTTGCACAAACGTTTTGACCGATAAGCGCCGTGCTGGTGGGGTGGCAATAATCGACAGGTCTCGGATGCCGCTCATGGCCATGTTCAAGGTGCGCGGAATCGGTGTTGCCGTTAGCGTCAGAATGTCGATTTCGGCGCGCAGCGTTTTGAGTTTCTCTTTCTGCGCGACCCCAAAGCGGTGCTCTTCGTCGATAATTAAAAGCCCCATTTTGGGCAGCTCAACGCTTTTAGACAGCAGTTTATGAGTACCGATTACAATGTCGGTTTGGCCATTTTTGATGCTTTCCAAGGTTTGCGTCATTTCCTTGCCGCCTGTGAAGCGTGAAATAAGGCTAATATTCACAGCGGTGTCGGCAAAGCGGTCGCGGAAGTTTTCAAAGTGCTGGCGAGCTAATAGCGTAGTGGGCACAAGCACCACTACTTGGCGACCAGTCTGAACGGCTAGGAATGCAGCACGCATGGCGACTTCGGTCTTGCCAAACCCTACATCGCCACAAACGACGCGATCCATTGGCTGAGGAGAGATCATGTCGCTTATTACTGCTTCAATGGCTGCCTGCTGGTCAGGGGTTTCTTCAAATGGGAAGCTGGCAGAGAAGCGAACGTATTCATCGCCCGGCGTATCATAAATGAACCCTTCCTGAGCCTCCCTCCGGGCGTAGATGTCGAGTAGCTCAGCGGCAGTGTCGCGGATTTTCTCAGCCGCTTTACGGCGTGCCTTTTCCCACTGATCTGAGCCTAACCGATGCAGCGGAGCGAGTTCGTCATCAGCGCCGCTATAGCGAGAAATAAGATGCAGGCTATCGACCGGGACATAAAGTTTGGCACCGTCGGCATATGAAAGCGCCAGGAATTCGTTAGCTTGACCGCCAGCTTCAAGGGTTTCCAGCCCCAAGTAGCGGCCGACGCCATGTGCTTGGTGAACAACCGGTGCGCCTTCTCGTAACTCAGATAAATGGCGCACGGCCAATTCGTTGTCGTCGGTCGCTTTTTCTCGCCGCCGACTCTGGCGCACGACATCGCCAAAGAGCTCAGTCTCGCTGATTACCGCGACATTCGGTTCGGTAAGCCACAAGCCGCTGCCTACCAAGCTTTCAGTAATGGCAATGCGATCAGTGCTGCTTAAAAAGTCTTGGAAGCTGTCAATATGGGACAGGCTTAATTTAAGCGGCGCCAATACTTCTTCTAACGCTTCTCTGCGTCCCCGTGACTCGGCAACAAACAGTACCCGCGTAGCTTGCTGTGCATCCAGAAAGGTAGCCAGTTCGTTAAGGGGGTGCTTGGTGCGAGCGTTAATTGCCAGCGAGGGTAGTGCTTGGGCCTTCGGCGCCAGGGCATGGCGTTGCGTGTTGTCTTCGGTTAGTTCGATTCGGGGGCGGGCTTTTATCGCCGAAAAAACGTCATTAACGGGAATGAACGCGCGAAGCGGTGGTAAAAGGGGGCGTGTTGGATCAACACCCAAATTCTCGTAGCGTGATTCAATGGACTGCCAGTGTTGCTCAGCTGCTTCGAATACACCTGGCAACAGTGCTACACGGGTGTCATCGGTAACGTGCTCAAATAAAGAAGCGGTTTCGTCGAAGAACAGTGGCAAATATTGTTCCAAGCCCGGGGAGGGGATGGCTTTCAGTGCATCGTTATAGAGAGGGCACTGGCGCGGATCAACATCAAAAAGCGTTTCAAACTGTTCTCGGAAGCAAGCAATAGCGCTGCGACTGAGTGAATACTCATGAGCTGGGAGTAGCTCAATCACATCGACTTTATTGGTAGAGCGCTGATTGCCAGGGTCAAAATGGCGTAGCGTATCGATTTCGTCATCAAACAAATCGATACGAATTGGCTCATCCATACCCATGGCGAAAAGGTCGATAATTGCGCCGCGCATGGCGTATTCGCCAGGCTCGTAGACCGTTTCTACGGCACGATAACCTGCCCGCGATAGCGATTCGCGAAATGTTTCTCGATTTAGCTTAGCGCCCGCTTTTAGCGTCATCACGCGCCCAGCGATGTATGATACGGGAGGCAGACGCTGCATCAGCGTATTGATTGGCACCAGCACAATGCCGCGTACGCCATCCTGCAGTAAGCGCAGCGTGCGTAGGCGTGACGAGATAATATCCTGGTGCGGGGAGAAGCTGTCATAAGGCAGTGTTTCCCAGTCTGGAAAGGGTAGAACGGGAACATTGCTATAGAATGCCAGATCCTGCTCCAGGCGCTGTGCGCTGGCAGTGTTCGGCGTAATAACCAATAATGGTGCGCTTAACGCGACCTGAGCCAGCGCCAGGGCAGTTGCACTGCCCGGCGGCGATGTTAGGTAGAGCGTGTCGCGAATCCCTTTGGGTTGGGGCGGTTCGAGCAGAGAAAAAGAGGACATAGTCACGGTATCGTTTTGCGCTGAAACGGAATCTGGATCATACACGATCAGTACTTTCAGGCAGAGGCCTGCGCAAAGCAACCACTAGTAGTTAAGTAAGCCTTGTGGTTCCGATACACTATTGTGGTTTGTAGTCAATCCGCTTTTTCTGTAATACCCCTACATGTTGTGCGACTATCCATTCATTGCGGCATGTAGGTAAGCCCAGGATAATGCTCCAGGAAATTTCTTTTCACTACCCAATGAGGCCGCACGTGAGTCAGCAAGCTCTCGAAAACGTTTTTCAGGAATGGCAAAGCAACGAAGCTCTGGCTGAGCAAATGATTCCGCTAGTGGGTCAGCTGTATCGCCAAAATAATGTTGTCGCCACTATGTTTGGTCGTTCCTTGATTAAGCGGTCCGTCATTCGCATCCTCAAAGATCACCGCTTTGTACGCAAAATTGAAGGCACTGAGCTATCTGTTGAAGATACGTTCCCCATCGTAAAAGCGATGAGTGAGATGAACCTCGGCCCTGCCCATGTTGACGTTGGAAAGTTGGCGGTTAATTTTAAACGCCAGGGCGGTGGTGACCTTGATGCTTTCCTGCGTAAAGAACTTGCTGAGATCATTGATGGCTTTCAGCCAAACGGCAGCAAAGGTGAGCCTCAAGACGTTGTGCTGTACGGGTTCGGTCGTATCGGTCGTTTGCTGGCACGTGTAATGGTCGAAAAAGCGGGCGGCGGCAATCTGTTGCGCTTGCGAGCCATTGTCGTTCGTGGCCGCGGCGATGTGGCAAAAGACCTTGAGAAACGCGCCAGTCTGCTGCGTCGTGACTCGGTACATGGGCCTTTCGACGGCACAATTACTGTCGATGTTGAAGCGCGTACACTTATTGTCAACGGTAACGTGATTCAGGTTATTTACGCCGACTCGCCTAGTGAAATTGATTACACTGCTTACGGTATCGACAACGCGGTGATTGTTGATAACACCGGTATCTGGCGCGACGAGGCTGGATTGGGTCAGCATCTTGAGTGCAAGGGCGCTAAGAAAGCATTGTTAACGGCCCCCGGCAAAGGCGATATCAAAAATATCGTATTCGGCATTAATCATGAAACGATTGGCGATAATGACCGTATCGTGTCGGCAGCGTCCTGTACTACCAACGCCATCGTGCCAGTGCTAAAAGCGCTAAATGATGAATATGGCGTAGTGACAGGCCACGTAGAGACCGTGCACGCCTACACCAACGACCAAAATCTTATCGATAATTACCACAAAGGCGACCGTCGTGGGCGTAGTGCGGCGCTGAATATGGTATTGACCGAAACAGGTGCAGCAAAAGCGGTCGCAAAAGCGCTACCTGAACTTGAAGGTAAGCTCACAGGTAACGCCATTCGCGTGCCTACGCCCAATGTTTCTATGGCTATTTTGAATTTAACCTTGGAAAAGGGCGCCGATGCAGAGGCGTTGAACGATTACCTACGTCGCGTATCGATTGATTCCTCCTACCAGAAGCAGATTGACTTCGTGGATTCAGCAGAAGTTGTATCGTCTGACTTTGTTGGCAATCGTCATGCAGGGATTGTCGATGCTAAAGCCACCATCGCAAACGGTAACCACGCCGTCGTTTATGTGTGGTATGACAATGAATTTGGCTATAGCTGCCAAGTTATTCGTATTCTTCAGCATATGTCTAATGTGAAGTTTTTGAAGCTGCCGCATTAAGCCGTTTGAGCATTAATGGCGTTTAAGCAGCAGTTAATGCGCTTTTAATCGCTAAGTTGTACCAAAAGCCACCTCCGGGTGGCTTTTTTTATGTTGAAAGCGAGATCAGATCAAGCGTCTATAGCACTTTAGGAGGCTGTCATGGATGTGGTCATTGGCCGCGCTTATCTTTATAATACGATGGATTTTTCGGGGTGGTTCAAGCGTGCTTGAGCCTGACTGGTAACGATCTGAACAGACAATAAGAATTTACTGAACAGAAATAAGCATTCGAACCCCTTACCTTCGTATATCCGATCCATCAACTGGGCGAGACTATGATCGAAGTCAAAAAAGGCCTGGATCTCCCCATCACGGGAGCGCCCGAGCAGCGTATTGAAGATGCGCGGCCTGTGCGCCACGTGGCAATCCTGGGCACCGACTACGTTGGCATGAAGCCGACGATGGAAGTTCAGGAAGGGGATAAGGTCAAACTGGGCCAATTACTCTTCACCGATAAGAAAATTGATGGTGTACGCTTTACAGCGCCCGCCAGCGGTGAAGTAGTTGCTATTAACCGTGGCGAAAAGAGACGTCTGCTGTCTGTCGTTATTAAAGTCGATGAAAATGAAGAAGCGATGACATTTGCTTCTCATGATCGTGACGCTTTAGGGCAGCTTGAACGTCAATCTGTTGTTGATCAACTGGTTGAGTCAGGGCTTTGGACTGCTTTGCGCACCCGGCCTTTCTCTCGCACGCCAGCTATCGACAGCACACCTACCGATATTTTTGTTACTGCTGTGGATACTCATCCACTTAGCGCTGACCCTGCGGTAGTGATCAACGAAAACTCCCAAGCATTTGAAGACGGCCTCAAGGTGCTAACCCGCCTGACCGAGGGCAACGTTTTTCTGTGTACGGGAGCTAATGCTTCCATTCCTGGTGGTAATGTCAGCGGCGTAAAGACTGAGAGCTTTGCTGGCCCGCATCCGGCAGGTTTGGTAGGAACGCATATTCATTATCTTTCACCGGTAGCCCTGCATAAAAAAGTGTGGCACATCGGTTATCAGGATGTGATTGCGTTCGGCAAGCTGTTTGTAGAAGGCAAGCTTGATACGAGCCGTATCATTGCTGTCGGCGGCCCGCGTGCTGAAAATCCTCGTTTATTGCGCACCCGTGTTGGTGCCAGTACGGAGGAACTCTTAGCAGGTGAGGTCATCAAACCCGATGACACCCGTGTTATTTCAGGTTCTGTGTTCTCTGGTGCCTCTGCTGAAGGGAGCCTGACTTACTTGGGACGTTTCCATAACCAAGTAAGCTTGCTTGAGGAAGGTAACAAGCGCACCTTCTTGGGATGGATGTCTACGGGCGCTAATCGGCACTCAGTCATGGGCATTTACATTTCTAAGATTAAAGGCCTGAGCAATTATGCACCAACCACTTCAACCAATGGCTCTGAACGTGCCATGGTGCCGGTGGGTAACTACGAACGCGTCATGCCGTTGGATGTCATGCCAACGCAACTGCTGCGTTCGCTGATTGTGGGCGACATTGAGGTTGCCATGCAGCTTGGGTGTCTTGAGCTGGACGAAGAGGATCTGGCGCTGTGTACCTACGTTTGCCCCGGCAAATACGAGTACGGCCCAATCCTGCGTGACAATCTCACCATGATCGAGAAAGAGGCCTGATGATGGGTATTCGACAAACACTCGATAATCTCGAGCCGCACTTCCATAAAGGTGGTAAGTACGAAAAGTTCTATCCGCTGTACGAAGCGGTAGACACCATTTTCTACTCGCCCCCCAGTGTTGCAAAAACTACCGCGCACGTGCGTGATGGCGTCGATCTGAAACGCATCATGATCACTGTGTGGATGTGTACCTTCCCGGCCATGTTCTTCGGTATGTGGAACGCAGGATGGCAGGCGAACACCGCTATCGAAGCGGGCTATGCCTCCATGAACGGCTGGCGCGAAGCCATCATGATGACCCTCGCGGGCGGTCATGATCCGAGCAGCCTGTGGGCGAACTTCGTTCTCGGCGCGACTTACTTCCTACCGATCTACTTGGTGACCTTCGCCGTGGGTGGTTTCTGGGAAGTACTGTTCGCCATCAAGCGCGGCCACGAAGTCAACGAAGGCTTCTTCGTGACCTCCGTGCTGTTTGCGCTGATTCTGCCGGCCACGATTCCGCTTTGGCAGGTTGCCTTGGGTATTACCTTTGGTGTGGTAATCGGTAAAGAGATCTTCGGCGGCACGGGTAAGAACTTCTTGAACCCTGCGCTGACTGGCCGTGCCTTTCTCTACTTCGCGTATCCAGCGCAAATCTCCGGTGACGCGGTATGGGTAGCAGCCGACGGCTATACGGGTGCGACGGCGCTCTCCATGGCGTTCCAAGATGGCATGTCCGCATTGACCGATACCTACAGCTGGTGGGATGCCTTCCTGGGCTTCATTCCCGGTTCCGTGGGTGAAGTCTCGACGCTGGCGATCCTGATCGGTGCTGCGGTCCTGCTGTGGACCAAGATTGCCAACTGGCGCATCATGCTGGGCGTTTTCCTGGGCATGGTGATCACCAGCACGCTGTTCAACCTGATCGGTTCTGATACGAATCCGATGTTCGCGATGCCCTGGTACTGGCACCTCGTCATCGGTGGCTTTGCCTTCGGCATGGTATTCATGGCGACCGACCCCGTGTCCGCTGCGATGACCAACCAAGGTCGCCTGGTGTTCGGTGCACTGATCGGTGTCATGACCGTGCTGATCCGCGTGGTGAACCCGGCGTTCCCGGAAGGCATCATGCTGGCCATCCTGTTCGCCAACCTGTTTGCGCCGCTGATTGACCACTTCTTCGTCCAGGCCAATGTGAAGCGCCGTCTCAAGCGTACTGGCGTACCGGCCGAGGAGACTGCCTAATGGCACAAGGTAACAACTCCATCAAGAAAGTCCTGATCGTAGCGTTCTCGCTGTGCATCGTGTGCTCGGTCATCGTTTCGACGGCGGCCGTTGCGCTGCGCCCTATGCAGCAGCTCAATCAGGAATTGGATCGTAAAACCAACATCCTCAACGTGGCACGTCTTTATGAGCCCGGCATGGATGTTGAGGAAGTGTTCCGCACCCAAATCACCGCGCGTGTGGTAGAGCTTGATTCTGGTGAGTATACCGATCAGTTCGACCCAGATACCTTCGATGGTTTCGAAGCTGCGCGTGACCCGGCTACCGGCCGCACGCTGTCTGGCGACCGTGACATCGCGGGCCTGACGCAGGTGGAAAACTTCGCGACCGTGTATCTGGTCGGCGATGCTGAAAACCCCGATCAGATCGTTCTGCCCATTCGTGGTCAGGGCCTCTGGGGTCGTATGATGGGCTTCCTCTCCGTTGAAGGTGACGGTAACACCATCGTCAGTATCACGTACTACGACCACGCGGAAACACCGGGCCTGGGTGCCGAAGTGAACAACCCGCGCTGGCAAGCCCAATGGGAAGGTAAAGAGATTTACAGCGAAGAGGGCGACCTCTCTCCTGAAATCCACCTGACCAAAGGCGGTGCGAGTAACGAGCATGAAGTCGATGCGCTCTCCGGGGCCACGCTGACCAGTAACGGCGTGACCAACATGCTGCAGTTCTGGCTGAGTGAAGAGGGCTTTGCGCCTTACCTGGCTAAATTCCGCAGCGGAACCGAGCCATCAGACGCCGAAGACACCGATACCGACTTCGACGACGTTGAGGGGGCCTGATCATGGCGGATGTAAATGCAAAAGGCGTTTTGACGGCGCCGATTTTCAAGAACAATCCCATTGCGCTTCAGATTCTGGGGATCTGTTCTGCTCTGGCGGTCACCACCAGCATGAGCGTGTCGCTGGTCATGGCGCTGGCGGTTATCTTCGTAACATCTTTCTCGAACTTGTTCGTATCGCTGATTCGGAACCACATTCCGTCCTCGATCCGTATCATCGTTCAGATGACAATCATTGCCTCGCTGGTTATCGTGGTCGACCAGATCCTCAAAGCCTATGCTTACGAAATGTCTAAGCAGCTATCGGTGTTCGTCGGTCTGATCATCACTAACTGCATCGTAATGGGTCGCGCGGAAGGTTTCGCGATGTCCAACACACCGGGCATGTCGTTCCTGGACGGTATCGGTAACGGTTTGGGTTACGGTTTTGTTCTGATGGTCGTTGGCTTCGTTCGTGAGCTGCTGGGTGCGGGTAGCATCTTCGGCTTCACTGTCCTGCCGACCATCCAGAACGGTGGCTGGTACGTGCCGAACGGTTTGCTGCTACTGCCGCCTTCTGCCTTCTTCATCATCGGTCTGTTGATCTGGGTACTGCGCTCCGTCAACCCCGAGCAGGTAGAAGAGAACGAGTTCAAGATGAAGCACAACACCAAGCCGAAGGAGGCCGTGTAACATGGAACACTATCTGAGCCTTTTCGTTGCTTCGGTATTCGTCGAGAACATGGCACTTGCTTTCTTCCTGGGCATGTGTACGTTCCTAGCGGTATCCAAGAAGGTGTCTTCTGCCATTGGCCTCGGCATCGCCGTTATCGTCGTACTGACGATCACGGTACCGGTCAATAACCTGGTATTCACGTACCTGCTGCAAGAAGGCGCGCTGACTTGGACCGGCATTAGCGGTGCTGAAAACATCGACCTGTCATTCCTGGGTCTGCTCTCGTACATCGGTGTCATCGCGGCGCTGGTACAGATCATGGAAATGTTCCTTGATAAGTACGTGCCGTCGCTCTACAACGCACTGGGTGTCTTCCTGCCGCTGATTACCGTTAACTGCGCCATCCTCGGTGGCGTACTGTTCATGGTGGAGCGTAACTACAACTTTGGCGAAGCCGTGGTTTATGGCTTCGGCGCGGGTACCGGTTGGGCGCTAGCGATTGCGGCCTTGGCCGGTATTCGTGAAAAGCTGAAGTACAGCGACGTGCCGGGCGGTCTGCAGGGCCTCGGCATTACGTTTATCACCGTTGGCTTGATGTCACTGGGCTTTATGTCCTTCTCTGGCATTCAGCTTTAATCGGAGCCGGTTTTCTCGGCAGCTCAGGCTGCCGAGGTATAGAAAACCTTCAGCAATAGGAAACCGACATGGTTGATACATCTGTCATCTTGCTCGGTGTTGTCATGTTCACGATCATCGTTATTAGCTTAACGGCGATCATTCTGGCAGCGCGCAGCAAGCTAGTGAGTAGCGGGGACGTGACGATTGAAGTCAACGGCGACCCCGAGCACACCCTGCAGACTCAGGCTGGTGGTAAGCTTCTTAACACCCTAGCTGCAAACGGAATCTTTCTTTCCTCTGCCTGTGGTGGCGGCGGTTCTTGCGCTCAGTGTAAGTGCCGAGTAGAAGAGGGCGGCGGCTCTATTTTGCCGACGGAAGAGTCTCACTTCACTATGCGTGAAAAGAAAGAAGGCTGGCGTCTGTCTTGTCAGGTTCCTGTGAAGCAGGACATGAAAGTAGAAGTGCCTGAAGAAGTCTTCGGCGTTAAGAAGTGGGAGTGTGAAGTTACCGCGAATCCTAACGTCGCGACCTTCATTAAAGAGTTGAACCTGAAGCTGCCCGAAGGTGAGGAAGTTGCCTTCCGCGCCGGTGGTTATGTGCAACTGGTAGCGCCGCCTTACGATATTAAGTTCTCCGATTTTGACATCGAAGAAGAGTATCGTGGCGATTGGGAAAAATTTGATATGTTCAAAATTTCCCATAAGAATAACGAGGAAGTTATTCGCGCTTACTCCATGGCTAACTACCCGGATGAAAAGGGCCTCCTCAAGTTCAACATTCGTATCGCGACGCCGCCTCCGGGTACAAGCCACCCGCCGGGCCTTATGTCGACCTATGTCTTCAGTTTGAAGCCTGGCGACAAGGTTACCGTTATGGGGCCGTTTGGTGAGTTCTTTGCCAAAGACACAGATGCGGAAATGATCTTTGTCGGTGGTGGTGCGGGTATGGCGCCAATGCGTAGCCATATTTTCGATCAGCTCAAACGCTTGAAGTCAGATCGTAAAATTACTTTCTGGTACGGTGCGCGCTCCTGGCGTGAAACCTTCTACAACGAAGAGTATGATCAGCTAGCCGAAGAGTTCCCGAACTTTGAGTGGCACCTGGCGCTTTCTGACCCGCAGCCAGAAGATAATTGGGAAGGGCCGACAGGCTTTATCCACAATGTATTGTACGAAAACTATCTGAAGGACCACCCAGCTCCTGAAGATTGTGAGTACTACATGTGTGGGCCGCCCATGATGAACGCGTCTGTTATCAAGCTATTGCTCGATATGGGCGTGGAGCCGGAAAACATCCTGCTGGATGACTTCGGCGGTTAACAACGTGATTGTGTAAGTTGCCTTCGGGCATGAGCGGGGCTGGCCTTTTGGTCAGCCCCGTTTGTATGTGAATGTTTGAAAAACGATGAGTTGCCTGATCATTTTGAAGTGGCTGAGGTACAATAGGCATTAAAATTCTACGGCACTTAACGACATGACCGTTGTCGGCAGGTGAGCAGTTAATGCAATGCTGGGAGGTGAACATGACAATCTGGCTACTGGTATTTGGTTTTATGGCGCTGGTAATGACGGCAATGGCCGTTGGCGTATTAATGGGCCGCAAGCCTATTGCCGGTTCCTGTGGTGGATTAAATCAGTTAGGCCTAAAAGAAGGCTGTGACATCTGCGGCGGCAAAGATGAGGTTTGTGAAGAAGAAAACCGCAAGCGTGGAAGTGTACGTCGGCGTAGCGATGAAAGCCGTGGAGCTGACCTAGGTTATGACGCAACGCGTCGTTAATCTAGCAATTGGCTGCTCAGACGCTCGCTCACCGCGAGCGTTTATGTAAATGCCATTGTTGAGAGCGCTTTTAAGTCAGGAATAAGGAGATCCAAGTCGTATGGCCGTTCACAATTACGATGTTGTGGTGATAGGTACTGGTCCCGCTGGGGAAAGCGCTGCTATTAACGCCGCAAAGCATGGCAAGCGAGTGGCGATTATTGAAAAGCAGGCCCAGGTGGGGGGTAACTGCACCCACTGGGGCACAATCCCTTCAAAAGCGCTGCGCCATCAGGTCAAACAGATCATGGCGTTCAATACCAACCGCATGTTCCGCGATATCGGTGAACCCCGCTGGTTTTCTTTTCCTAAAGTGATGGAGCGCTCGCGTGGCACCATCGATAAACAGGTCGAAATGCGCACAACGTTTTACGCGCGCAACCGCATTGATCTGTTTCATGGTGTGGCGCGTTTTAAAGATGAGCATACCGTGGTAGTGCGAGACCGGCAGGAAGGCGTGGAAGAGCTGGTAGCCAAGAAAATTGTTATTTCTACCGGCTCTCGGCCTTATCGTCCGGCGGATATTAACTTTCGTCATCCACGTATTTACTGCTCTGATACGATTCTCAGCCTTTCCCATACCCCGCGGACACTGGTGATCTTTGGGGCAGGTGTGATCGGTTGCGAGTACGCCTCTATCTTTTCGGGTCTTGGTGTTAAGGTTGATTTGATCAACAACCGCGATAGTCTGCTGTCATTTTTGGATGATGAGATCAGTGATGCGCTTTCCTACCATCTGCGTAAACACGGTGTGCTGATCCGCCATAACGAAGACTATAAAAGTGTCGAAGGTGATGAAGCCGGCGTAACCGTAAATCTGAAGTCAGGCAAGAAAATCCGCGCCGATGCATTTCTTTGGGCGAATGGTCGTACCGGTAATACCGATAGCCTTGGACTTGAGAACATTGGTTTAGAGGCAAACGGCCGAGGCCAGCTTAGCGTTGATGAGCACTACCGCACCGCGATTGCGCATATTTACGCTGCAGGTGATGTGATTGGTTGGCCGAGTCTCGCCAGTGCTGCCTACGACCAGGGATTAAACTCCTGTAACGAGTTACTGGAAAAAGAGTATCGCTTCGTTAGCGATGTACCCACCGGGATCTACACTATTCCCGAAATCAGCTCTTTCGGCCCCAACGAGCGTGAACTGACCGAAGCCAAAGTGCCCTACGAAGTGGGTAAGGCCTTCTTTAAAGATACTGCTCGTGCGCAAATCACCGGCGATACGGTGGGAATGCTGAAGATTTTGTTCCACCAAGATACGTTGGAGATTTTAGGTATCCATTGCTTTGGTGACCAGGCGTCGGAAATTTTGCACATCGGCCAGGCCATTATGCAGCAGGAAGGGGATGCGAATACCGTGAAGTACTTCATCAATACGACCTTCAATTACCCCACCATGGCCGAAGCGTACCGGGTGGCGGCGCAAAATGGCTTAAACCGAGTGTTTTAAAATGTTTTAAGCATGGGGGCTATGCCCCCATACTCACGCCTCACAAACCATCCAGCAGTTGCTGCGCGCGTGGTTGCCAGTCACCGTCTAAGGTGGCAGCCTGAGTGAGTGCTTCGCGCGCACCCTCCCTATTTTCCTTCTGAAGCCTGAGTATGGCTACATTGAGCCATGCAGCGCCCATGGCAGGGTCAAGCTGTGTGGCTGATTCGAAGGCTTCCAGCGCTGCTTGAGGTTGTTGATCGGCGTATAGCGCATTGCCGAGTGCAAATTGACCTAGCGGATTGGCTGGGAAGCGTTCTACAAAAGCTTGCCAGCTGGAAAGTGTTGCAACAGGCCCATGCTGCTCCTCGTATGCGCTAATGGCTTCCAGTGCATTGCGGGCGGTAACGCCTTCGGGCAGGCTGCCTGGTTCGCTAACCACAAATCCCCAGCGCTCACTGCGTGCCCAGGTAGCATCAAAGCGGCTAAACGACATCGTATGCCGTTCGATTTCGCCACTACGTAAAATCAGCGTTTCATTAGGTAAATCAAAACCAATGGCCATCGCGTAGTGCCACATCGGGAAAGCTGGCAAAGCGAGGTTTTGCATCACCACCACGGGGTCACCTGCTTCCAGGTGGCCAAGCAATGCATCCATGGTGCCACGAACGGGGATCGCTAACTGCTTATAACGGCGCACAGTGGCTAGCATTTCAGGTTGGACGCTACCCTCTCGCCCAGGCAGAAATACCTGTGGGATTAACTGCTCAAGCCCTGCATCTACCCCCTGGTGATTGAGCACCATTGCCAGCGTTGCTGGGCCACACTGATACGCCGTCTGGGCGTAAAACGGTACTTCGGTAAGCTCAGTTTGCGGTGCTAGGCTAGCTTTAGTGCTTTCTAGTAGCACCGGGCTGCGGGCGCAGCCGCTAAGCAGAGTGGGCAGCAGTAGGGCAAGCAGTAAAACGCCCGCAAAGCGGGCGTTTAAAAGGTGTTTCATCATGGCAGTCAAATTAGCGAGTGAACGGATAAACATCGGTGAGACCGAGAATGTCAGTCACCAGCAGGATAACGAATACCGCAAATAGGGCGCCAATCACGCCGGCGCCGGCGGGCAGCTGTTCGAGTTGTTCGGCCATTTGCTGCGCTTCTGCATCGCTTAGTGCGGCAACGCGGGCTTCAACGTCATCTAGATCAACACCTTGCTTGAGCAGCTCTTCTTGCACATCTGCACGGGCGAGAATTTCATTAATACGCTCGCGGTCAGCACCTGCGCGGTCGCCTGCTAAAACAGATTGGGTAGAGACCAAGTTTGTAGAGACTATGTCTGTAGAGGCTGCGTCCATACTCTGCGGGGCTGTGGGCGCAGCGGCAACAGGTAGACTGGTAATGACTAACGCAGCGATCAGTAAGCTTGAGAGGTAAGCGCGCACTTTTTTCATTGTCTTCATCCTTAGACGTATCGGGGAGCAAGCTAATTTGTAACCTGAATCAATAGTATAGAAATAAACCGTACTGGATTTAAGGCGAAAACGAAAAGTGCTAATTATTTGCACTAATGCGGTAGGTCCAAGGGGATTCAGCTAAAAGCCCCTTACCACCCGCCATGGTCATGGCTAGGTCATGAAGCCCTGGCCATAAGGGCACCGCAGAAGCCCCTTTCACAGCAAGATCTAACCGTTGGGCCATCAGCAGGAGTTTGTGTAAACGTTTCATTGATAGGCGACTGATCGCTTTTTGGTAAGCGGGGCGGCGTTTATCAAAAATCATTGGTTTCTGAGTTTTACACGCGTGCTCAAAGCTTTGTCCCTGATCCAAATGCTGGTGTAGCGAAAGCAGGGTGCGTAGCTCGCGACTGAGTGCCCAAAGCACGATGGGAGCTTCAACCCCTTCACTGCGCAGCCCATTAACGATACGCGAGGTCCGGCTTGGCTCTCCTTTTAAACAGGCATCCGCAAGGTTAAACACATCAAAGCGAGTGCTGTCTTCCACGCCTTGGGCAATGCTTTCAACATTAAGGCGAGTGTTAGGTGGATGAATCAGCGCGAGTTTTTGCAGCTCTTGATCAGCGGCCAACAGATTGCCTTCGGTGCGCTCACCCAATAAGCGAGCCGCTTCTAGGTCAATTTGCAAACCATGCAGCGATGCGCGATCCCTCAGCCAGTAGCCTAAGCGCGAAGCATCAACGGGCCATACAGGTACAAATAAACCGTGTTTATCGAGTGCTTTAAACCAAGCGCTTTTTTGTTGCTTGGCGTCTAACTTGCCCATGCTGATCAGCAACAAGTCGTCACTGCCATCCATCAATTCAGCATACTGTGCCAGTGCTTTACTGCCATCTTGGCCGAGTTTGTGCGTCCCCAGCCGCAGTTCCAGAAGCTTATTAGAGGCGAATAAAGAGAGGTTGCTGGCGGTTTCCAGTAGCCGGCCCCAGGCAAAATTAGGTTCTACATCTAGCACTTCCCGCTCTTCGACACCCGCTTGCCGCGCGGCTGAGCGCACGGCATCGCAGGCATCACGATGTTGCAGTGGCTCATCACCGGCAACAATCACCACCTTAGGCAATTTTTTTGCTAAGGCCGCGGGAAGCTGATCCGAAAATACCTTCACTGAATGGCCTCAAGGTTCGCCAGTCTTTCGATAATGCGCTCAGCCAGTTGTCGCGTTAGCGTTTGTTCAGCTTCTTGAAAGAGGGTTTCGCGATTGAGCAGATCATCATCGCTGACCCGAATGCGTGTATTGGTCGTTACCGTTGCATTATTAAGCACATAAGCATTGTCCTCTCGCTGCTGTACGGAGAGAGACGTGCTTAGCGTTAGCTCATGTTCTTGGCTGGCACGCCCTTCGCTGCCAATACGGCGTTGGCGAAGCGTCGGTGAGCCCAGCGTGACCCGCCAGGGGGCGCCATCAGAAACCTCGCTGCTTTGCTGCAGTAACCGGATGCGTAGCTGTTGGGCCAAGGCACTTTTGTCGTCGCCCTCTAGTGACAGGGCCGGCAAGCGCGGCATTGAATCTAAACCGCGCAAGCGAAACCCGCAGCCGCTGAGCAGCACCGCCGCTGAGGCGGCGATGCTGGTAGCGAGGAAACGACGGCGTGTAACGTGTTGGGATGGTTTCATCCACTCACCACAATGTTAACCAGCTTGCCGGGTACAACGATGACTTTACGAACCGTTTTACCTTCCAGATGGCGCTGGACGTTTTCGTTCTCCATCGCCAGTTGCTCGATGGCGGCTTTATCTGCGCTGGCCGGGGCTTCTAGGCGCGCGCGCAGCTTTCCGTTCACTTGCACGACTAGTTCGATACTGTCGCGGGTGAGTGCGGCTTCATCCACCTTCGGCCACTGAGCTTCAATGGCGGGCTGGTCATAGCCTAATTGTTGCCACAGCGTGTGGCATAGGTGCGGTGTAATGGGTGCCAGCAGCAGCACACATGCCTCAAGCGCTTCGCGACTGACCGCTAGGCCGAGCTCGGACGTGTCGTCGAACTTGGCCACTGCGTTAGAGAGTTCCATTACCGCGGCAATGGCGGTATTAAAGGTGGTGCGGCGGCCAATGTCATCGCTGGCTTTCTTGATAGTCTCGTGGGTCTTACGACGCAGCGCTTTTTGGTCGTCGTTTAACGCATCAAGGGTCAGTTCGCCCGGTGTACCAGCAGCAAGGTGCTCGGTCACCTGACGCCAAATCCGTTTCAAGAAGCGGTGCGCACCTTCAACGCCTGAATCCGACCACTCCAGTGACTGCTCGGGCGGTGCGGCAAACATCATAAACAGACGGACAGTATCGGCACCAAACTTGTCGATCATCGACTGAGGATCAACACCGTTGTTTTTCGATTTAGACATCTTCTCGATGCCGCCCATTTCCACCGGCAGGCCGTCGCTGATTAGAACAGCGCTTAACGGACGACCTTTCTCATCGCGTTTGACTTCTACATCAGCGGGATTGAACCACTCCTTACCACCATTATCTTTAAAGCGGTAGAAGGTTTCCGCGATGACCATGCCCTGGGTGAGCAGTTGCTGGAACGGCTCATCGGAATCCAACATGCCGAAATCGCGCAGCAGTTTATGGAAGAAACGGGCGTAGAGCAGATGCAGAATCGCGTGTTCGATACCGCCGATATACAGGTCAACGGGCAGCCAGTAATTGGCGCGCTCGTCCAACATTGCTTCGTGGTTATCCGCGCAGCAGAAGCGGGCGAAGTACCAGGACGATTCCATAAAGGTATCGAAGGTATCGGTTTCGCGCACCCAGCCATCGCCCAGTTCAGAAAACTCGGGCATCTTCTTCAGCGGTGAACCAGAAGCATCCACGGTGACTTCCATGGGCAGTGCTACCGGCAGCTCATCATCAGAGAGCGGCACGGTTTGGCCTTCCGGGCCGTATTTCACAGGGATTGGCGCACCCCAATAACGCTGGCGTGCAATACCCCAGTCACGCAGACGGTAATTGGTTTTTACTTCACCGCGGCCAAGCTCAGTAAGCTTCGCGGCAATCGCATCAAACGCCGCCTGGAATTCCAGGCCATCAAATTCGCCTGAGTTAATCAGCGTGCCGTGCTCAACATAAGCACCTTCGGAAATATCCGGCTGGTTGCCGTTGGCATCGGCCACCACAGGCTTGAGTTCTACGCCGTACTTGGTCGCAAATTCCCAGTCGCGCTGATCGTGGGCAGGTACCGCCATAACCGCACCGGTGCCAAACTCCATTAATACGAAGTTGGCCACAAACACCGGCACTTCATCGCCGGTGAGCGGGTGAATCGCTTTGTGCCCGGTGAGCATGCCCAGCTTTTCTTTGGTAGCCATTTCGGCTTCCGACGTGCCACCTTTGGCGCACTCGTCACAAAATGCCGCCAGTTCGCTGTTTTGTGCGGCAGCCTGCTTGGCCAGGGGGTGACCAGCGGCGACGGCCACGTAGGTGACACCCAGCAGCGTATCCGGGCGGGTGGTATACACCGCCAACGGCTCGCAGGCGCTGCCGTCTTCCGCCTGAATATCAAAGGTCATCTCAACGCCGCGGGATTTACCAATCCAGTTGCGTTGCATGGTTTTGACCTGTTCGGGCCACTCGACATTATCAAGATCTGCCAACAGCTCGTCGGCGTAGTCGGTAATTTTCAAGAACCACAGCGGGATTTCTTTACGCTCTACCGGTGCACCAGAACGCCAGCCGCAGCCGTCAATCACTTGCTCGTTAGCCAGTACCGTTTGGTCAACCGGGTCCCAGTTCACCGTGGACATTTTCTTATAGACCAAGCCTTTTTCGACCAGCTTGGTAAAGAACCACTGCTCCCAGCGGTAATAGCTGGTATCGCAGGTAGCGAATTCGCGGCTCCAGTCGTAGGCAAAGCCAAGTGCCTTCAACTGGTTACGCATGTAATCAATGTTTTGATAGGTCCACTTCGCGGGCGGTACCTGGTTTTGAATCGCGGCATTTTCCGCAGGCATACCGAACGCATCCCAGCCCATGGGCTGCATGACATTTTTACCCTGCATGCGCTGGAAACGGGACACAACGTCGCCGATAGTGTAGTTACGCACGTGGCCCATATGCAGCTTGCCGCTGGGGTAGGGGAACATGGATAGGCAGTAGAACTTTTCGCGGTTAGCGTCTTCTACTGCTTTGAAGCACTGGTGTTTATCCCAGTACTGCTGAGCGTCACGTTCAATCTCACGGGGGCTGTAATGTGCGTCCATCGGTGTTTTCAATGCCTTGGGGTAATTCGCCCAAAAAGGGCGCAAAGTGAATAATGGATGACGGCTGTCAGATAAGTAACGTCGATTGTATCCTATGCAGGTGTATCCTTGAACGGTTAGCCGATGATAGGCCGCACCTTGGGTCGACAAAAGGAGAGGTACCATGGAACAACATAACGATCACCGTTTGCGCGAAGGCTACGAGCGCCTGCTAGAACGCATGCAGGACGGGGCCAACGATCTTACCTGGGATAATCTACAAAAGGATTTGGACGACGCCGTTGCTTTTGAAGCGGAGCTGGAAGAGTACACCAAAGACGAGCTAGCACTGCTGCGTGCCTGGGTAGAGCGTGACCTGAAAGATATGCGCTACTACATGGCAGATACCGGTAAGCAGGTTGCTAGCTGGTTGGGCATTGATATCGACAGCCTTTCACGGCGTGTGGCGGAATCGCTGCTTTCAATCGCCGACCGCAGCGTGGTGGAGCGCGAACGCTTCGAAGATGACCTGGAAGCCGCCCGCGCCGACTACTGCGAAGGTGAAGTTGCTGCGCCGGGCCTGATGGCGTGCGTACACTGCGATGCCCAGGTGATGCTAGAAAGCGTCTCGCGCCTGGAACCATGCCACCAGTGTGGCCACCGCTATTTCTACCGCTTTCCCAGTAAAATCGTCGAAACCTAAGAGGCTAGCGCACTCATCACTTAATTGACCCAGATGCTCAGGCCTGCGATCGCGCCCAGCGAGAGCAGGCTCATCATGGCGGCATACAGTAAATTGTTTTTCATCATGCGGTAGCCGCTGATTCCGTAGCGCCCCTGCAGCGAAAGGTTTATGCCAGATAACGGCCCAACGCTGGTACCCACCGCCCAAGCGCTCAGCGCAACAAAGGCAAACAGCGTTTGCTCACCGCTGGCTAAATTCAAAATAGATGCCAGCACGGAAACGCCAATGATCGGGTGTAATCCCGCCAGCGCACTCAGTGTAATCGCCGCAAAGCTTACCATGGCCTGCCACATGCCAAAGGTAGCAAATAGCGTCCATTCGTCACCTGCTGCGGCCGCTACCAGGGTAGAAAGCCCCAGCGTTAATAAGCCCGCCGCTAAAAACAGCGAAATTTCCCCGCGCATGGCGGGTAGTCGTGTGGTGGTGTGTTGGCGAATGCGCCGCAGGGTAAAGCGTGTGCCTTCCCGTAAGTTGCTCAGTACCGCTACCACTGGCAGTAAAAAGGTAATAATACTGACAATGGTGAGCGACGGCGTCAGCCAAAAATGAAACAGCATCACCAGTGCTGCCATGCTCGCCGGCATCAACAAGCTACGTGGCGAAAGTGAAAAGCCGTCGACCTCGGTTAAATCAAACCGACGCCTCAACTCTAAGGTGGTTAATAGCCCCGATAGCACCGCCAACGGAAACCCTATCAGCGCAATCTGGCCGTACTGAACTTCAGGCGCCAAGGCAATCACCACCGCCATAGAGGCAAAGAAGGGTGACCACAATGCCGCACTTGAAAGCCCACGATTTAAGGCCAACAGCTGGGGCATGGTTAACGGAGAGCGCCTAGCTAAGCGGTCGCCCACCATAAAAATCGTCGAAAGATTCAGAATAGTGCCAAGAAAGTGCACTCCCAGCCACGTGCGCAGCACGCCATCTGCACCGGTCACCCGTTTGCCCGGTGGGCGCTTATTACCCTGGGTGCCAATCAACGAAATAAAGCTAACGCCCACCAGCATCGTGGCCACAAACACATTGCCTTGAAGCATGGCAGGCCAATTTACATTGGCACCATAAATCACCCGTGCCACCACTAGCATCAGCACTCCAAGGGTAATCAATACCCCCGCCTGAATGCGCGAACGGCGCGGAATGTCCCGCCACAGCAGCGCCACCGCTGCCCACAGCACATAGCTCACTGCCTGCGCCGTCGGCACCACGCCGATAAAGCCAATAATTTGAGCAAACAGCCCAAGCAGAATCAAAACACCCGCCACCCGCTGCCGCATCGTTGTCTCTTGCATCTCAATCCCTTGCTGGTTGAGTTAGCAGGCTAATCGGCTTTTCAACAATTGGCTAGCGGAAGAGAAGCTAAGAGGGCGTTTACCGAAAGAAAAGTCGAATTTTCGTAGCGCGATGATAATGCCGCCACCACTAGCCGTGCCGTTATAACCAATCAAAGCAACTTGTAGCGCGCGGTAACGAATTTCGCGAGGAACGAGCGAATGAGGCACCCGCGAAAAGGATCAATTTTGTTCCTCCACGATTTAGCTGTGTCGAGTAATTCGTTTGGCAAAGGTATTGGCTCAAAAATGATGGCGCATTTAGGAACGTTGCCATTGTCTCAGGCCGGCGTCACCCCATTGCAGACGATCTTCGCTCTGACCTGAAAATACTTCGAAAATACCGGAATAAATGGGTTCATGTGAATGACCCATGGGATGATCAATGCCTTATCGACACACCGGAAGAGGCCGAAACAGATTACAGGTTCTACTGTTGTACTCAATTAAAGCACGTAAAATCGCAAAACAAGGCGTTTAGGAGTGATTTCAAATGCTTGTCGGGTTCGCTTCGCTCAAGTATGGCAAGCGCTGGTGACACATTAATACGGCGTTATGTGAGGCCGTGAAAGGAGTTCTTATGACTGATTATTTTGGTTCTTGCCTGTGTGGCACCGTGAGATTTGAGGTAAAAGGCGAGTTTGACAGCTTTTATCTGTGTCATTGTCAGCACTGTCAAAAAGATACAGGCTCGGCTCATGCGGCAAATCTATTCTCAAATTCAGCTAAATTGATCTGGCAGTCAGGTGCCGATGCAGTGACTTCCTTTGAGCTTCCAGGCTCTCGTCATAATAAGAGTTTTTGTAAGTTGTGTGGTTCAGCATTACCCAATACTCAGATCGCGGGTTTGCTCGTCGTTCCTGCTGGGTGTTTGGACACTGAAATCACTATGTTGCCAACTGCACACATCTTTTTATCTAGCAAAGCTGCTTGGGATGGGGAGTTAGGGGAGGTGCCAAAGTTCGAGGGGCTGCCAGATTGAGCTATCATCACATAACCAGCGGCTGTTGGCAGATGCACCTACGTTGCGCTCTGGCAACTCGCAAAGCCAAGCGTTAAACCTGGAATTGCCATGAGTTTAGTTGAAATATTAGCTCTGTTTATAGTGATGGCAGCTTTAGCGCTAGTTCCCAGCACTAGTGTCGCTTTGGTCGTTGCTCGCGCTTCTTCTGCCGGGTTCTCGAACGGCTGTGCCGTTGCGGCGGGAATTGTAGCCGGTGATCTTATCTTGGTATTGCTAGCTGTTTTAGGAATGACTGCGCTGGCAGACGTTGTGGGTAGCTTTTTCTTGATACTGAGATATTTGGCAGGCGCGTATTTGATCTGGTTTGGTATATGCCTCATGAGAACGAAAGCTCCATTGCAAGTGGAGCTTTCCGGCCGGCCAGCAGCGAAATTATCAGTAAGCTTTTTCTCTGGTCTACTTCTCACCCTCGGTGATGTAAAGGCTATATTTTTCTACGCGAGTTTATTCCCTACTTTTGTTGATTTGGCCACTATCAGGGCATTGGATATCGCAGCAATTGCGATGATAACCATAGTCGCCGTTGGTGGTGTCAAATTAGGCTATGCATATTTCGCGGGGGGCGTTTCGTCATTTGGCACTAACCATAGAGCAGAACGAGCAGTTAAAGTGACGGCTGGTGGTTTAATGGTTGGAGCCGGATCGTATCTGATAGCAAAGGCTTATTGAGCTTCTCTTAGGATGATCGTTAATCAATGACCTTTCCCCCAAAACTAACCAACATGGAAGGTGGCAGATAGGGCTCGAAAATGGATTTTCTACAGCCTGTTGAGCCACTATAATGACAGCATTTAGACAGTAAGGAAGTCGAATGAAAAAAATGTTTTTAGCTTCATCTTTCGTAGATGTTGCAGACCTATTTGTGAAATTTACCAGCGCAAAATGTGTAGGAAAAACGGTTACATTCATCCCTACTGCAAGCCTAGTCGAAGAGGTCGATTTTTATGTGGCCGCAGGCAGAGATGCACTCGAGAAGTGTGGGCTAATTGTTGATGAGCTTGAGATTTCAACTGCTCCAAGTGAAGAGATAAACAGCAAGCTTCAAGAAAATGACTATATCTATGTCACTGGTGGAAATACTTTCTTTTTACTTCAAGAGTTGAAAAGAACTGGTGCAGATAAAATCATAAAGGAACAAATAAGTTCAGGGAAAATGTATATCGGAGAGTCTGCCGGCTCTATTGTTATGTCGCGTAACATCGAGTATGTGAAAGATATGGACGATTTCACGGCGGCACCTAATGTAGGCTCTTTTTCATCATTAGGCATGGTTGGCTTTTATCCAGTGCCACACCATACCAACGCTCCTTTCAAGCAAGTCGTTGAAGGCATAATCACTAGCTATGATGAAAAAATAGACCTTTGCCCAATTAGTAATACACAAGCCATTATCGTCAATGGTGATGAGTTTGAAGTCTGGACGGCCGAAACTTAACCAGACACAGCAGTTCGCGGACTGTGGTTACGAGTTACTCATTCCCCGCGCTGCTAAAAGAGGTTGCGGAGTAGTATCAGTGCTGGCAAAGCCATCAGTTCGCCGCCGGACGCTTGTTCCACGCGCCGTTTATGATGGCAGCCCAGTCGCTGGCTTTTGGGTGTGGCTATAGCGTCACTACCATACATATGTCTTCAGGCTGACGTTGAGTAGCAGGTGGAAGCTGATATGGGTGAGGTCATCACGAGACTTTATTTCCATCTGAATCAAGATCCATAATTGCTAATCTCAGGTGTTCCAAAAATACTCTCACTTTTTCCAGCGGGTATTTTTTTCCCGAGTAAAACGCATATAACACGAGATCCTCTGGCTGGCAGTTAAGATCAATCTTGATAAGCGATCCATTTTCTATATCTGCTTGGCATGCATGAGTGGGTAAAATAGCAAAGCCAAGTCCTTTCAGTGCGGCAGCTCTAGCCATGTAGCCACTATTGACCTTATAGCTGGATTGCACCTGAATGGTTTGATTATGCTTGAATCGCCAGGGCATGCCTTGCAGGACAGACAGGCTGGTAATGCAGGGCGCCTTACTCAGTTCATCCAGTGAGCCAGGCAATCGGTGTTGTTTAAGCAGTTGCGGCGCGGCAACTACGCAACTCGGCCAGCGTTGGATTTCTTTAGCGACCCAGCCAGAATCCTCCAATGGCCCTCTACCGAAGCGTAACACCAGGTCGAATCCTTCTAGCAAACCTTCTGAAGGGTTTAATTGGGTGTCACAACTTAGTTGTATTTGAGGATGCTGGAGGCAAAAGTTTGCGGTGATTTCGGCCAGAAAGGGGAGGTCAGGCATGATGATCTTAAGGTGGCCGGATAGGGCGTCACCGTGTAGTGAGGCTTCTTCAAGTGCGTCATTCATCGCCCGTGTGAGCGGCGTGATGGCCTGATAAAGTTGCTTGCCTGCGGCGGTTGGAATCATCTTACGGGTGGTGCGTTCCAATAGTCGCAAACTAAGTTGTTGTTCCAATAACGCGACATGGCGACTGACATTGGATGTTGGTAATTGACGTTGCTCCGCTGCACGCTTAAAGCTCAGTTGTTCATATACCGCCTGAAAGCTCAGTAGCCATTGAAGTTCGATTTTCTCAATCATAGATTCTCTCAGAAAATGGGATTAATAACGCAATAATAGCGTGTTTATCCCTGTGAGTGGCTTTGTGACAATCTCTACCGAATTTAATTATTTAGGTAGGGTTGATGAAAAACACTAATCGTATTGCCATTGTTGGTGCAGGGGTTGCTGGAATTGCGCTGGCGATACTCGCCACACAACAAGGCTATCAAGTGAGCGTATATGAGCGTAACAGTAAGGTCTCGTCCATTGGTGCTGGCGTGACTTTATGGCCAAATGCAATTTTTGTTCTGCAGCAGATGGGGGTGGAAAAAGAGCTAAAACGTCTGGGGGGGACTCCCCGTTTAATGCGTCAGTTTGATCAATTTGGCGTTTGGCAGGGTGAGCTTGATCTTGAGGAAGTGAATCTGCTGAGTGGTTTCCCCAGTATAACAATATTGCGCCGTGATCTTATGAGCATGCTGGCCGAGAGGTTGGATGATTTGGGGGTGAAAATACACCTTGGCTGCCCAATGACGACGCAGGATATTGGCCGATTAAAGCAAGAGTTTGACGTGGTAGTAGGAGCCGATGGGCGAATGAATTCGGTGGTGCGTCACACGCTATATGCCGAGAAGGTGAGCCCCCGTTACCAAGGGTTCATTAACATCATTGGTATCAGTCAGTTGAATGAGGGGGTTTTAGATAACGCCATCCATGATTTTCGTGGCTTGGGTGAGCGGTTTGGAATTGTCCCTGTGAATAATGGGCTATGTTTCTGGGCTGGCGCATGGAATGCCGATATTGATAAACAACGGCCCTTATCTACTTGGTATGATGAGCTGCATCAGCGTTTTCGGTGCTGGCCTGACCCGGTACGTAACGTGCTGAAATTCTATGATGCAGCATCGCTCAATCGCATTTTTGTTCATGATCTTGATCCCCTGCCTTATTGGCATCAAGACAATGTTGTCATTATTGGAGATGCGGCCCATGCGTCTTTACCAACATCTGGGCAGGGAGCATGTCAGGCGCTGGAAGATGCGTGGCATTTTGTCAGGCTTTTGGGAGAGCAAGGTGAGTTGGAAAGTGTTCTGACAAGTTTTTATCAACAGCGAATAGTTAAGACGTCCTCAGCTCAAGCCGTTGGAAGACAGGTAGCCGAGAGAGTTTTTGGAACACAATTTGAGTCTCAGTCAGCGACTTTAGGCATTTCTGCTGAGCAATTAAGCCTGTTATGGATGCAGGGATTAGAAACGCAGTAGGCGTAATTAAAGGAGCAGATAATGAGTTCTTACGGAACGTTGATATTCTTCTGTGGAAAGATGGGCGCTGGAAAAAGCACGCTGTCTGTCAGCATTGCGCGTGAGCGCGGCGCCGTGCTTCTTTCAGAGGACGACTGGTTAGCTATTCTTTTCCCAGGCGAAATCAACGATTTCAACGACTACATCAGTTACTCGTCACGCCTTAAGCCATTGCTTAGGAAACACGTTGAGCAAATACTCTTGGCAGGCACCACTGTGGTTCTAGATTTCCCCGGCAATACCAGGAAGCAAAGGGCATGGTTCAAGGATATCTACTCGCAACGAGGGATATCTCACGAACTGTACTATGTGATGGCAGAAGACGAGGTTTGTCTAAAACAGCTGAAACAGCGCTAAAGG
Source organism: Halomonas sp. IOP_6 (assembly GCF_021151565.1). NCBI lineage: Bacteria > Pseudomonadati > Pseudomonadota > Gammaproteobacteria > Oceanospirillales > Halomonadaceae > Halomonas > Halomonas sp. IOP_6. Next base: position 64,611 of record NZ_JAIRBO010000010.1, read on the forward strand.
GAGCAGCCTGAGCGGGCGAGCTTCGATACCGAGGAAGTTTTCAGGATGGTAACGGGTTTCTTTGAGTCACCTGAAGAGTCTGAGGGATTCAATGTCGAGGTTGTAGAGCGGACGTTCACATAACCTTCATATTGCCGATCTAGATGCTTGTGATACCGTTTTAGCAGCGTTTTGAAAGCATATGCTTAAAGCCTCATTATGGCCTAAAAGGAATTAGAATATGACTCAAAAAAGCGATGATAGAACAGTTAAAATGGGGATGCTGCTAGGATTTGTTGGAACAATAGTGGTGTTTGTCTCTTTCTATAGTTTTTTGCCTCAAGTTGCTGAGGAGGTTGTCGTAGTAGAGCGACTAAAGCTCGCAATAATGTGCCTTGTTTTTCCTGTTGCACTGTTTTTTTTGATGATTGTTAGAATCGGCTCTCAACGTTACGGAAACCCGTCAGCGGATCCCACTAAGTGTGAAGCAAATACAGAGGGGATGAAGGTTGACCTAAGAGTTCTATCTAATACTCATGAACAGCTGATGATATTCGCTATTAATATACTGGCGCTATCTGTTTTAATTCCTTATCAATTATTGAGCTTGCTGCCCATCTATTCTGGAGTTTTTGTTGCTGGTCGCGTCATGTTTTGGATAGGTTACAGGCGTAATGTGTTATGGAGAGCGCCAGGGTTTGCAATGTCTACACTGCCTGCAGTGATAGGAGTAGGGTATAGCTGTGTTGCGGTTTTATTATCTGCATTCGCAGTTTTTTAATAAAATTGAACTTGATGTTGTGTATGTTTTTTTCTTTTTATTGTCGATTTTAATTCGAGTTTGTGATTTTTACTAAAGAAGGAAGGCCTATGCTCGCACTTTCAATAGTAAGCCCGCATGGCTCTAATATAGCTTCGGGAAAAAAGACGCTGGAGGTTCGCTCATGGCGCCCAGAATCTTTACCTATCCGTGATCTTTTGATTGTAGAAAATTCTCACTTCTTATCTGCTGATAACCCCGTTGACCCTGATGGCAGGGCTGTTGCAATTGTGGATGTTGAAGAGATACATGAATGGCAGCCTTCAGAAGTGAAGGCTGCTTGTTCAAATGGCTGGGAACCTGGTTATTTGGCTTGGTGTTTGTCAAATGTTCGTCCTATTACCAACAACCCGGTTTTTAACAACGTGGCTGTGCCAGCCAAGAGAAAGCTATATGAAGTTGAGCTGGTGCAATTTTAAGCTTAGCAATTGTCAGCATGGGAACGGTTCCTACTCCGCTATGATCGAAATGTGGTTCGGGTGAGACGCTACCCGATCCAGCCACCGGCAAACGTTGGGATAATCCACCAATGCGAACCCGCCATCTTCCGCTACATGGGTATAAGCGAAGAGGGCAATATCCGCGATGGTGTAGCGACCTGCGGCGAACCAGTCCTGTCGTGCCAAGTGATCGTCCATTACCGCTAGCGCTTCGCGCCCCAGTGCTTGTTTACCCGCGAGCTGTGCTTGGCGTTCATCGTTCAGGCCAAGGTGAGTCAGCCAGAAGCGCGGTGTGGCGATGTTGGGCTCGTGACTGTACTGTTCAAAGTTCATCCAACGCAGGGCCTGGGCCTGATCCCAGTGATCTTCCGGCCAATAATCACTCCCTTGGGCTAGATAGTAGAGAATGGCGTTCGACTCGCTGAGAAAGCGGCCGTCGTCGAGCTCCAGTACCGGAATCTTGCCGGTGGGGTTCTTCTGCAGGAATGCTGGGGTTCGCGTTTCTCCATGCACGATATCGTAATGACGATAGTCATAGGGTCTATCCAGCAAATTCAGTAATATGCGCACTTTGTAGCCGTTGCCGGAGGGTAGGTAGTCGTGCAAGATCATCGTCTTCTCCAGTGAGTTTAACGCAAGGGTGGCCGGTCTGGAATTCACACCCAAGCCACGGAGGACAGTGTTTCGTTTTCCGCGAAGTTCGACAAACGAATAGTACTAATATCAGCCATCAGTGGGGCTGATGGATAGAGGCCTCGTTACATGGATATGGATCTCCTACGCACCTATATAGCCGTTGTTGATACCGGCAGCCTTACCCGTGCCGCGCGTCAGGTGCACCGAACTCAGGCCGCGCTCAGCATGCAAATGAAGCGGCTGGAAGAGCAGGCCGGCTGCAGCTTGTTCTTTAAAGAAGGCCGCAATCTAGAACTCACCAACGAGGGCAAACGTCTTGTCAGCTACGCTCGCCGATTGCTGGCAATGCATGATGAGGCGCTAGTTCAACTGAGATCGAGCGCCGCTTTACCGACGTTGCGTATTGGCAGCCCAGATGACTACGCCCAGAGCCTGCTACCTTTGTTGGTAGATACCCTTCATGATCAACACCCTAGTGTTCAGCTACAGCTGATATGCGCGCCTACCATCACGTTGAGAAAGCAGCTGGATGAGGGAGCGCTGGACTTGGCTATCCTGACGCGAGCGGCCAACAGTGATGAAGGTCATGTGCTGATGCTTGATAAGGGAATTTGGATACAGCACCCGGAATTTGACTGGCAGCAGCACGAAACGTTGCCTTTAGCTCTGTATGAAGCCGACTGCAAATTTCACAGCTCGGCTTTGGATGGCCTAAACAAAACACGCCGCTCTTACCGCATTAAGGCGCTCAGTGCCAACGCAGGAGCTTTGATGGGGTTGGTTCGGCAGGGCAAGGCCATCACTGCGGCGGCGACGGCTTCCTTGCCGAGTGATTTGGTCGAAGTCGATGCTGCCCATGAAATGCCGGCACTGCCTAGTATTGATATTGTGCTGGTCAACTCTTCCTCTGGGCATCCTTTGGTGTCGGTGAGTTGGGCGGGTGATTTGGCAAAAGCGTTGTCGCTTAGGCTTCATGACGCACAGAAAATAACCGAGGTCTGTCGCTATGAATGTTCAGTTTAGGCGTGGTAATAACATCGCCACAGTGACCGGACGGGAGTGCATGGCCATGGTGATTTTTGATCAGGTTGATAGAGCAAGGGATAGCGACGATGGATGAAGCAGAGTCCCTTAACAGGGCGATTAATGAGGAAGTGGTAATCTTCCCATCTGATGCTAACTGGCAACGAATGTTCGAGGAGGAGCGAGAGCGTCTCTTTGATTTGTTTCCAGATGATTTTTTGGCGATCGAACACGTTGGGAGTACAGCCGTACCGGGGCTTTCTGCCAAGCCAGTTATCGATATCTTGGCTGGAATGGACTCGATGTCACGTGCCGACAAATTAATGGAACCGTTGTGCCGCGCAGGCTATGCAACATCAATGGCGTTCAACGCTTCGCTAGTTGGTCGGCGTTGGTTGATGCGGTGGGCCGAAGGGCGTAGGACGCATCACTTACACCTCATGGTCTACGGTAGCCGTGAGTGGGATCAGCGCTTGGCATTTCGAAACATACTGCGTGCCAATGCTGAGCTAGCCCAACGGTATGAGAAGAATAAGCGGTTATGGGCGGCAGAATTTAAGTCAGATAGAGAAGCATATACGGCTGCCAAAGCGGGTTTTATCCTGGAGGCCTTAGAGAGCTCTCTATAGGCCATATAGATAGGCGAAGTGATCAATTTACCTCTCGTTATAGATTTTATGATTTTAAAAGGATGATGAAAGTGGATTGCAAACAACGAGTTTCGCGCTGGGTTATATCGATTTGCTTAATAGCGGTTCCTTCTGTGTTGATGGCTCAGGATGATAATTTGCTTACAGAGGTTGATCGTATAGAGAGACAGTTGGATGCACGCGTTGGTTTTGCAGCCTATGACCTGGAAACTGGGCAGCGCTGGGAATACAACGCAGACCAGCTGTTCGCGATGTCCAGCACTTTTAAAACCTTAGCGTGTGCATCGCTGCTGCAGCGTGTGGATGAAGGAAGTGAGCAACTCGAAAGACAAGTGAAAGTATCTGCTTCTGACATTGTCACCTATTCACCCGTTACCGAAGCGTATGCGGATAACCGGGAAATATCGCTGTTTGAACTCTGCGAAGCGACGATGACAACCAGCGATAACACCGCGGCTAACCTGATCTTACAGGCGATTGGTGGACCACAGGCCGTGACGGCGTTTGTGAGAGACTTGGGGGATAGTGTCACGCGTTTGGACCGTTGGGAGACAGAGCTAAACGAGGCTGCTCCACATGATGAGCGTGATACCACCACGCCCAATGCAATGGTAAGTAACCTTGAGAAGCTGGTAGTGGGAAACGCGTTATCGCCCCAGTCGAAAAACCAGCTGCGTGAATGGTTGGTTAATAATGAAGTGGCTGATGGCTTGTTTAGGTCACAAATGCCTGATGAGTGGGTAATTGGAGATCGAACGGGAGCCGGTGGTTTTGGTTCAAGATCGATAACCGCTGTTATATGGCCGCCTGAGCGCGAGCCTACCATCGTGGCGTTTTATATCACCGAAACTGACGCATCCTTTGAAGAACGAAATAGCGCAATAGCTGAATTGGGCAGTGTGATCCGAGAGGTTGTGGAGACGGATAGCGCTTTGTAATTGTTCAGGCATCGCTTCGCGGGTGATTGGTAGGCACGAGTATCGCTTTCCCGCAACACTGGTGCGTGCGGCTAGTTGAGAGTGGCGTGGCGGGTGCTTTCCAGTTCTTCAATCATTTTTTTAGCGGCATTGGAAAGCGTACGACTGGTGTGGACGAGATAGCCCAACGGGCGCTGGATGGGGGCGGTGTCTACATTGAGCTCTATGAGTTCGCTATCGATCATGTTTTCAGGTAGCAGGCTCCAGCCCAGGCCCACGCTACACATCATTTTCAGCGTTTCTAAATAGTTTGTTGCCATGCTGACGGGAAGCTGTAGGCCCACTTCGGCAAAACGTTGGCCAATCAAGGTGCGGGTAAAGGTTTTTGCACCTGGCAGCACGCAATTGAATTCACATAATTCAGTCAAGCTGAGCGGGCTGCTGGTGTGGCGGGTACGCTGCGCCAACGGGTGGTCGGTGGCGCAGACAAAACACAGCCGGTCGCGCCATAGCTCTACCACGTGAAGCTGTTCAACGGGGTGGGGGGCGAGAGTGACTATTGCCATCTCCAGCGTGCCGTCGACCACGCCTTGGTAGGCTAGCTCTGAGTCCAGAAAGTGCAGGTCTAACGCCACTTCCGGGTGGCGGTGAGTGTATTGCTTTAAAAGCGGGGGCAGTCGGTGTAGGCCGATGTGGTGACTGGTGGCTAGCATTAGCTTACCGCCTACTTGGCCGGAAAGATTGGCGAGTGCTCGGCGGCTGTCTTCCACGGTAAACAGTATGTGCTGTGCTTTGGGAAGTAATACATTGCCCGCTTCGGTCAGCGCAATGCGCCGCCCGATGCGGTCAAACAACCGGGTACCAAGTTGGTCTTCCAGAGTGGCGATGCGTTTGCTTACTGCTGGCTGCGTTAAATACAGTTGTTCTGCCGCGCGGGAAAAGCTCTGGGTTTCGGCAACGGCCAGAAATGCTTGCAGGCTTTGAGTATCCACTTGCGACTCCCTGAACAGGTATTTCTAACTAGGTAGTTAATAGGTGCTACTGAATAAGTATTCCAGTTTGGAATCTAATCTATGAATAACATGAATTGCTTTTATGCGCGACTCGCGTGACACTGCCTGTATAGCCACATAAGCAGCACGTAGAGGCTGCCATACCGAACTAGCAGGGCAATGCCCAGGAGAGCAACATGTCAGGTCAAACGCTTTACGACAAACTCTGGAATCAACATTTGGTGAAACAGCGTGACGACGGCACGGCGTTGATCTATATCGACCGCCAGTTGCTTCATGAAGTCACCTCGCCCCAGGCGTTTGAAGGACTGCGCCTGGCTAATCGCAAGCCTTGGCGTTTAGATGCTAACTTGGCAACGCCTGACCACAACGTTCCTACGACGGTAAAAGAGCGCGCTGAAGGCAATAGCGGTATTAAAGACCCGGTGTCGTTAATCCAAGTACAAACCTTGGACGATAACTGCCTTGAGTACGGCATTGAAGAGTTCAAAATCAACGACCCGCGCCAGGGTATCGTGCACGTGGTAGGCCCAGAGCAGGGCGCAACGTTGCCTGGTATGACCGTGGTGTGCGGCGACTCCCACACCGCTACCCACGGTGCATTTGGTGCCTTGGCCCATGGTATTGGCACCTCAGAAGTTGAGCACGTCATGGCGACCCAGTGCTTGCTGGCGCAAAAAATGAAGAACATGCAAGTGCGCGTGGAAGGCGAGCTTGGCCTGGGCGTGACCGCTAAAGACGTGGTGTTGGCGATTATTGGCAAGATTGGCACCGCTGGTGGTACGGGCTATGCCATTGAGTTTGCCGGTAGTGCAATTGAGTCGCTCTCTATGGAAGGCCGCATGACCGTATGCAATATGGCCATTGAAGCGGGTGCCCGTGTGGGCCTGATTGCGGTCGATGACACAACGATTGATTACCTGGCCGAGCGTCCCTTTGCGCCCACCGCCCAGCAGTGGGAAGCCGCCGTAGCCGATTGGCGTAACCTGGTTTCCGATGCCGATGCGCAGTTCGATAAAGTAGTTACTCTGCGAGCTGAAGAGATCGAGCCTCAGGTCAGTTGGGGGACTAGCCCGGAAATGGTCACCGGTATTTCCGGCCAAGTGCCAGATCCCCAAGCCGCGCTGGATGACACCGTGCAGCGCAGCCATGCGCGTGCCCTCGAATATATGGGCTTGCAGGCAAACCAGAAAATTACCGATATCAAGCTCGATAAAGTATTTATCGGCTCCTGTACTAACTCGCGTATCGAAGATTTACGCGAAGCGGCCAAGGTAGCGAAAGGCAATAAAGTCGCTGGCTCGATTAAGCTTGCCATGGTGGTGCCGGGCTCTGGTTTGGTGAAACGCCAGGCGGAAGCAGAAGGCTTGGATAAAATCTTTATTGAAGCAGGCTTTGAATGGCGTGAGCCGGGTTGCTCAATGTGCTTGGCAATGAATGCCGACAAGTTGGGCGCTGGTGAACACTGTGCATCAACGTCTAACCGCAATTTTGAAGGTCGCCAGGGTTACGGCGGTCGCACACATCTGGTGAGCCCTGCGATGGCCGCTGCGGCAGCGATTGCTGGTCACTTTGTTGATGTACGTACCTTACCCGCTAACGACACTAGCCACGCGCAGGAGGCCTAAGCCATGAAAAAGTTTGAACGTTTAGAAGGAATCGTAGCGCCGCTTGACCGTGCTAATGTCGATACCGACCTGATTATTCCGAAGCAGTTTTTGAAGTCGATTAAGCGCACTGGCTTTGGCGTGAACCTGTTTGATGAACTGCGCTACCTGGATGAAGGCCAGCCAGGACAAGACTGTTCGCAGCGCCCGCTGAACCCAGATTTTGTCTTGAACCAACCGCGTTACCAAGGTGCTGAAGTGTTGCTGGCGCGCCGCAACTTTGGCTGTGGTAGTTCTCGTGAGCACGCCCCGTGGGCGCTGGAAGATTTTGGTTTTAAAGCGGTGATTGCGCCAAGCTTTGCCGATATTTTCTACAACAACGCTTTCAAAAACGGCATTCTGCTGATTGCCTTGGAAGAAGACGTTGTTGACCGTCTGTTTACGGAAGTGGCAGGCAGTGAAGGCTATCAATTAGACGTAGATTTAGAAAATCAGCGGGTCATTACGCCCAGTGGCGAAATTCTCGAATTTGAGGTGGATGCGTTCCGGAAGCACTGCCTGCTGAACGGTCTGGACGATATTGGTATTACCCTGCAGGACGAAGACGCTATTCGCGCGTTTGAAGAAAAACATCGCCAGCAGCGCCCGTGGTTATTCCGTCAGCCTGCGTAAGTGTTTATTCACCTTCAACGTTTGAAATGCTAAGGAAATTGCATGACTCATAAGGTATTACTGCTGCCGGGTGACGGTATTGGCCCTGAAATTGCGGCCCAGGCGGCTCGCTTGCTGAAGGCCTGCCAGGAAGCTGGTTTGGATATCGACGTCGAAGAAGGCCTTGTCGGTGGCTCTGCTTACGATGTTCACGGTGAGCCACTGCCTGCTGAAACTCTTGAAAAAGCCAAGGCAGCCAGTGCTATTTTGCTGGGCGCTGTTGGTGGCCCCAAATGGGATACACTCGAAGACCTTTCCAAGCGTCCTGAAAAAGGCCTGTTAGGTCTGCGTAAAAACTTGGGTTTGTTCGGCAACCTGCGTCCGGCCATGCTTTATCCGCAGTTGGCTAGCGCTTCTAGCTTGAAGCCGGAGTTAGTGGCTGGGCTGGATATTATGATTGTCCGTGAGCTTACCGGTGGCATTTATTTCGGCCAGCCACGTGGCATTGAAGAGCGCAACGGCGAGCGGGTGGGTTTTAACACCTACATCTACTCTGAAAGCGAAATTGAGCGTATTGGTCGCGTCGCCTTTGAAATGGCTCAGAAGCGCGGCAAAAAACTCTGCTCGGTAGATAAAGCCAACGTGTTGGAAGTCACTATTCTGTGGCGTGAAGTGATGGAGCGTTTGGCACCAGAGTACCCGGATGTTGAGCTTTCCCATATGTACGTGGATAACGCCGCCATGCAGCTGGTGCGCGCGCCGAAACAGTTTGATGTGGTAGTGACGGGCAATATGTTTGGCGATATTCTTTCCGATGCCGCTGCCATGCTTACCGGCTCTATTGGCATGTTGCCTTCAGCATCGCTAAACGAGAGTGGGCAGGGCATGTACGAGCCTTGCCACGGTAGCGCGCCAGATATCGCTGGGCAGAATATTGCTAACCCGTTAGCGATGATGCTATCGGTCGCGATGATGTTGCGCTATTCATTGAATGAAACCGCCATGGCTGAGCGCATTGAAGCCGCTGTTGGCAGTGTGTTGGATGATGGCTTGCGTACTGCTGACATCGCCTCTGAAGGAACGCGCCGTGTCTCTACCGATGAGATGGGTGATGCAGTATTGGCGGCCTTCGCAAAAAATTAAATTATGTATAAAGCGTGCTAACTAATTGACGCTGAAAGGTATTAACAGTCGGCCACCCTAGGGGTGGCCGACGTTGTGTCTAATATTTGTGTATAATATCGCTCTCATTCTTAGTTGGAGGACTTCACATGTTGAAAGTCGGTTTCGTGGGATGGCGTGGCATGGTTGGCTCAGTGCTGATGCAGCGCATGCAGGAAGATGGTGATTTTAACGGTATTGAACCGGTATTTTTCACCACCTCCCAAGTTGGTCAGCCTGGCCCCGATATCGGCGTGGACGTGCCTCCACTGAAAGATGCGTTTGATATTGATGCGTTAAAAGCACTGGACGTGGTGGTGACCTGTCAAGGTGGCGACTATACCAAGCCGGTTTATAAAGACTTACGTGAGGCGGGCTGGAAAGGCTACTGGATTGATGCGGCCAGCACCCTGCGTATGGAAGACGAAGCGACCATTATTCTGGATCCGGTCAATCGTAAGGTGATCGATAACCAGTTAGCGAAGGGTGCTAAAACCTTTGTCGGCGGCAACTGCACCGTGAGCCTGATGCTGATGGGCTTGGGTGGCTTGTTCGAAGCAGACATGGTCGAGTGGATGACTTCCATGACGTACCAAGCAGCTTCCGGTTCAGGCGCTAAGCACATGCGCGAGCTGTTGAACCAGATGGGTCAACTGCGCGACAGCGTAGGCGAAGAGCTTAAAGATACCTCTAGCGCGATTCTGGATATCGACCGTAAAGTGACTGCTGCGATGCGCAGTGGTGACTTTCCCACGGATAATTTCGGTGCACCGCTAGCGGGTAGCTTGCTGCCATGGATCGATACCAAGCTTGATAACGGCCAAAGCCGTGAAGAGTGGAAGGGCAGCGTTGAGACTAACAAGATCTTAGGTTTGCAAAACAACCCGATCCCCATCGATGGCCTTTGTGTGCGCATCGGTGCAATGCGTTCTCACAGCCAAGCGTTCACTATTAAGCTGAAGCAGGATGTGCCGCTTGATGAGATCGAAGATCGTATTGCTAAGCATAATGAGTGGGTTCAGCTGATCCCGAACGACAAAGACGCTACAGTTGCTGGCCTAACGCCCGCTGCTGCGACTGGCACGCTGCAAGTACCGGTCGGTCGTATTCGCAAGCTGAATATGGGCGGCGAATACTTGTCAGCCTTCAGTGTTGGTGACCAGTTGTTATGGGGTGCTGCCGAGCCGCTCAAGCGTATGCTGAAGATCTTACGCGAGCAGTAGAGCACGCCACGCTTAAATAAAGGCGTTGATAAAAACGGGAAGCTGTTCGCAGCTTCCCGTTTTTTTATTCTCTGGGTGTGGTAAAAAGGATGCAGAGTGTGATTTTGCTAAGTAAATGTAAGAAAGTGTGGCTTGGCCGCAACCAAATAAAAGGCAGCAGAGGCCTTTATGAGAAAACAGTTAACAGGGATGTTGGGGCTATCGCTGAGCGCTATTAGCCCGCTGGCAGTGGCGCTTGGGTTGGGCCAGGCAACGGTAAGTTCGCCGTTAGATGCGCCGCTTGAGGCCACTGTGCCGCTTCAGGAAAGCGAGCATTTCGCGCTGAGTGATTTACGTGTCGACCTGGCAAACGAATCGGCGTTTAGAGCGCTGGGGTTAGAGTGGACACCCCTTACGGCAAGTATCAGTGTTCAGGTTCAAGAGCAGCCAGCTGGGCATCGACTTTTGCTGCGCTCTTCCCAGGCAGTTCATGAGCCATGGTTGGATCTACTGTTAACGATTTCTTCGCCAGAAGGGCGGCAGACGCGCGCTTTAACGCTGTTGTTTGATCCACCTGAATACGCGTTAGGTGGCCCTGTTGACGCCATTGGCTCGGCCGAAGCGACCAGCAGCGCAGCCGCTTCTATGGCATCGGCCGCACGCGATATTGTCTACGTAGCCAGTGGCGATACTCTTTGGAGCGTTGCCGCAAGGGTGAAGCCAGCCGATGTAACCATTCAACAAATGATGACGGCGCTCTTAGCAGCTAATCCCGCTGCGTTTCCCACTGGCAATGTAGATGAACTCCGTGCGGGCCAGACGCTCAATATCCCTACCCGTCAACAGGTTGCTTCACGAACGTCCAGCAATGCTGCCCCGGCGATTCAAGCGATGCGTCAGCCTGTAGACCGTCAGGTTGAGCCCCAAGAAAAACCTGAAAGCCATAGTGATTCGAGCTCGGAGCAGGCAGGCGAGCCAACCCTGGAAAGTGACGATCAAGGCGCTAATCCATCCCAGAGAGCATCTGGTGCTGTTGCCATCGAACAAGTGCTCGCTGAACAGCTGTTGGAGAGCCAGGATAGGCTGCTGGCGGCGCTTGACGAGCGCGAAGAAATGCGTAATGAGTTAGTCATGCTGCGTCAAGAGGTGGTGTCGCTAACACAAGCATTGAGTGTGTCTCAGCGCGAGCTTCAGCAAGCTCAAGAAATATCTGATGCGCTGGCGGGGAGTGCCGCGCTGATGGCAAGCAGCCATACACCTAACGAGATGCCTAGCTTGAACCGTTCGCAGAGTGCTTCAGACACGATTGTTGAGCGCATTACCGCCTATCAATGGCCGCTTGCTAGTACTGCGTTAGCGCTTTTGTTGGGAGCGCTAGTATGGTCGCGTAGGCGTCGCGAACGGCAGTGGGAAGATGTTCCGCCCACTTCATCAGTTTATAACGCTGATACGATGCCAACCGCTACGTTTTCACCTACTACGTCTTCACCTACTGCGCTTTCACCTACTATGCCTTCATCTACTACTGAGCCACCAGCGCGGGATTCATCAGCGGCGGATACAGTATCAGCTAGCAGTGAGCCAGTACCGATAGTTGAGGCCGAACGGCAGGAGACGTCTTCACCTTCAGTCATGGGGGACAGCCAACATGGGCGGAAGAGCGTCGAGGAACGCTGGGAAATCGAAGAGGTGGCATTTGAGCCTCGACGTCGGGATAATGGCACATCCTAACTATCTTCTATGTGACGTGGCTTCATGACGCTGTTTTACCATTTTGACGAAACAAAGCCCCTGACGGGGCGCCTAGCGATGGGCATTGAATATGATGGTACGCGCTTTTGCGGCTTTCAGCGTTTGAAGCACGCAGCTTCAGTTCAGCAAGCGGTGGAAGATGCGCTGGAAAAAGTGGCCAGCGCCCCAGTGCGTATTCATGCCAGTGGTCGAACCGATTCTGGCGTGCATGCCACCCGTCAGATCATCCATTTTGACCCGCCTGTTCAGCGTTCTGAAAAAGCCTGGATTTTTGGCAGCAACACCAACCTTCCTAGAGACGTCGCTGTGCGCTGGGTAAAACCTGTGTCCGATGACTTCCATTCCCGCCTGGGCGCACTTGGGCGTCGCTATCGTTATATTTTGTTGAATCAAATTAGCCGTCCGGTGTTAGAACGCCACAACGTAACTTGGTGTCGAGATCCGCTAGATGCCGATGCTATGCATCGGGCGGCACAGGCTTTAGTAGGCGAACATGACTTCAGCAGCTTTCGAGCGGCGGGCTGCCAGTCCAAAACGCCTTGGCGGCAAATGCACTTTGTAGAAGTGAAACGCTATGGGCCAATAGTGGTCATTGATATTCAGGGCAATGCTTTTTTGCACCACATGATTCGCAATATTGCGGGGGCGCTGGTCAGCGTAGGGCGCGGCTCACAAGATGAAGGGCACATTGCGCGCCTGCTGGCACTGAAGAATCGCCGAAAAGGCGATGTCACTGCACCAGCCTGTGGCCTTCATTTCGTAGACTCACTTTATGACGAACGATTTGATCTGCCCAAAGAGCCGTTAGGCCCCAACCTGCTCGCATTTACCGGTGAGTGGACCGGGGAACGTCAGTTACCTGATAATCCGCGCATTGCGGCACGGCGCAAGTTGACGTTTAAGAGTCAGACGCCTTTAAACCAAGAGTCAGCGCCTTCAGAGCAGCAGGAGACCCCATTATGAACGCGCGTTCTGGTCGTACACGGATTAAATTCTGTGGCTTAACTCGCCATGAGGACGTCGCGCTGGCAGCATCGCTTGGTGTGGATGCGCTTGGCTTCGTGATGTGGCCTAAGAGCGCCCGCAGCATAACGCCTGCTGTGCTGGAAGAGTTGGCAGTGGAAGTACCTGCCTTTGTGACGCGTGTGGGGTTGTTTGTTAATCAGCCCGCTGAATTCATTGAGCAGTGCTTACCTTACTTGGATTTAATTCAGTTTCATGGTGAAGAGCCTGCCTCGTTCTGTCAGCAGTTTGGACGGCCTTGGATTAAAGCACTGCGCATGCGTGATGATATCGACCTGCATCAGGCGGCGGCTGACTACTCGCTTGCGCAGGCGCTGCTATTAGATGCCTATCGACCTGGTATCCCAGGGGGAACGGGAGAGACGTTTGATTGGTCTAGAATCCCCGCAACCTTAGAAAAACCTGTTATCCTGGCTGGTGGGTTAACGGCTGATAATGTGGCTTCTGCGGTTAACCAAGTAATGCCTTATGCTATTGATGTCTCTGGTGGTATAGAAATATCTCATGGCATAAAAGATGCCGAGTTAATGGCATCTTTTGTTCAAAATGTGGCGTTAGCCTGCGCCCATTAAGCTCATTGCGTAGCGTACCCGACAGGGTGACTACGCCTCATTGTTAGTTCATTTATTGTTTGCCTGTTCTGGCGATCTTGTGAGGTATGCCTGTGACTGTCTCAGCGACTGAAACCAAGTTCAGCGACCTGACCCGAATGCCGGATGCCCGTGGTCATTTTGGCCCCTACGGCGGCCGGTTTGTGTCGGAAACCCTGAGCTTTGCCCTGGAAGAGTTAGAGCAGACCTACCTGAGTCTGCGTGATGATCCCGATTTCCAGGCTGAGTTTGACCGTGATCTTGCCCATTATGTGGGGCGTCCTTCGCCGCTTTACCATGCAGAGCGTTGGTCACAGTCGTTAGGTGGCGCGCAAATTTGGTTGAAGCGTGAAGACTTGAACCACACAGGTGCCCACAAGGTTAATAACACCATTGGCCAAGCGCTGTTAGCCAAAAAAACCGGCAAGCCCAGGGTTATTGCTGAAACCGGAGCAGGCCAGCACGGTGTTGCTACGGCGACTGTGGCAGCTCGCTTAGGCCTGGAATGTGACGTTTATATGGGGGCGGCAGACGTTCAGCGCCAGAAGCTGAACGTTTATCGTATGCGCCTGTTGGGTGCACGTGTAATTCCGGTCGAATCAGGCACTCGTACGCTTAAAGACGCAATGAATGAAGCCTTGCGTGATTGGGTCACCAATGTTGATAACACGTTTTACATTATCGGCACCGTGGCGGGTCCGCACCCTTATCCGCAGTTGGTGCGTGATTTCAACTCGGTAGTGGGGCGTGAGGCGCGCCAACAGTCATTAGCGCAAATTGGGCGTTTGCCAGATGCGCTAATTGCCTGTGTGGGCGGTGGTTCCAACGCCTTGGGCCTATTCTATCCCTTCGTCGAAGATGATGCGGTGGCGATGTACGGTGTCGAAGCCGGTGGCGATGGTATCGAAACAGGCCGACATGCCGCGCCGCTTTCGACTAATGCGCCGCGTGGTGTTTTGCATGGCAACCGAACTTACTTGATGTCTGACGAAGCGGGACAAGTGTCTGACACGCACTCGATTTCTGCTGGCCTCGACTACCCAGGGGTTGGGCCTGAACACGCGCTGTGGAAAGATGTTGGGCGAGTTAACTACGTAGCCGCAAACGATAAAGAAGTGCTGGAAGCGTTTCGTGAACTGACGCACATGGAAGGGATTATGCCAGCATTGGAATCGGCCCATGCGCTTGCTCATGCGAAGGTGCTGGCACCGACCATGCGCCCTGACCAGCATATCGTGGTCAACCTTTCTGGTCGTGGTGATAAAGATATCATGACCGTTGCGAACATCGATGGCATTGAGTTTTAAGGGCTAGCATGAACCGTATTGACCAGCGTTTTTCCGAATTAAAAGAGCAGGGTCGTAAGGCCCTGATTCCTTATATTACCGCCGGTGACCCTGCGCCTCAGTACACTGTGGGCTTTATGCATGCCCTAGTAGAGGCGGGGGCTGATATTATTGAGCTTGGCGTGCCGTTTTCAGACCCAATGGCCGATGGCCCGGTGATTCAAAAGGCCTGTGAGCGCGCGCTTAAGCAGGGCACTCGCTTGGTTGACCTGCTGGATATGGTCGCTGAGTTCCGCCAAGTGGATGCTAAAACGCCTATCGTGTTGATGGGGTATCTCAATCCGATAGAGCGGATTGGCTATGAAACGTTTGCTGATAAAGCGGCAAGCGTTGGCGTTGATGGCGTGCTCGTGGTAGATATGCCGCCTGAAGAGGCTGATGAGTTCGGCCCGCTGTTAAAAGCCCGCGATTTAGCAGCGATTTTCTTGGTTGCGCCTACCACTTCCAATGCTCGTGCCGCTACAATATGCGCCCACGGTGAGGGCTATCTCTATTATGTTTCGCTTAAGGGCGTTACCGGTGCTGCTACACTCAATGCTGACGATGTGGCAGAGCATCTCGCGCCCTTGCGCGAAATGACCGATTTGCCATTATGTGTTGGCTTCGGTATCCGCGATGGTGTGACTGCCGCTGAAGTGGCGAAAGTCGCTGATGGTGTGATTGTTGGCAGTGCGCTAGTGAACCGCATTGCAGAGAGCGTTGACGCACCTGAAACCATTGCTGGTCAGCTTAAAAGCGTGTTGGGCGAAATGCGCACCGCGATGGATGCCTAAGCGCATTCCCTCATCGTCTACACTGAATTGATTGACGACACTCATCAAGCTTGGCGTTGCTAAGCATGACGTATACGGAAACTTTTTGATATGAGCTGGTTAGACAAGATTGTGCCCTCCATGGGGCGTATCCAGCGTAAAGACCGTCGCGCCAGCGTGCCCGATGGCCTCTGGCGTAAATGTCCCAAGTGCGAAGCGGTTCTCTATCTCCCTGAGCTTGAGAAGCACCACAGCGTCTGTCCCAAGTGCGACCACCATTTACGGTTGACCGCGCGTAAACGTTTGGACTGGTTTTTGGATA
Organism: Halomonas sp. IOP_6; assembly: GCF_021151565.1. Lineage (NCBI taxonomy): Bacteria > Pseudomonadati > Pseudomonadota > Gammaproteobacteria > Oceanospirillales > Halomonadaceae > Halomonas > Halomonas sp. IOP_6. The sequence continues at coordinate 80,495 of NZ_JAIRBO010000010.1, forward strand.
AAGAGGGGCGACAAGAGATCGCGGCTGAGATTGAGCCTAATGATCGCTTGAAATTTCGCGACTCTAAAAAATACAAAGACCGCTTAACGGCTGCCCAAAAAGAGACCGGTGAAAAAGATGCGCTGGTCGCTATGCGTGGCGAGCTAGACGGGCTCCCGGTTGTGGCTGTTGCTTTTGAATTTACCTTTATGGGTGGCTCAATGGGGGCGGTTGTGGGCGAGAAGTTTGTCCGCGCGGCAACCATTGCACTTGAAGAGCGACTTCCGCTGATCTGCTTTGCCGCTTCTGGTGGGGCACGGATGCAAGAAGCACTGTTTTCACTCATGCAGATGGCCAAAACCTCGGCAGCGCTTGAAAAGCTTAAGCAGTCGGGTGTGCCTTACATTTCTGTTCTGACAGATCCAGTGTTTGGCGGGGTATCCGCATCGCTAGCGATGCTGGGCGATCTAAATATCGCCGAGCCCAATGCCTTGATTGGTTTTGCTGGCCCGCGCGTTATTGAACAAACCGTCCGTGAAACGCTGCCGGAAGGTTTTCAGCGCAGTGAATTTCTGCTGGAACACGGCACCGTAGATATGATTGTGCATCGTCATGAAATGCGTGCTCGTGTTGGTGGTGTGCTGCGTAAGCTGACTCATAATATCGCGCTACCTACCGAAGGTGATGTCAGTGACGACGCATCGATTGACGAGCCGTTGGTTGATGAAGCGCCAATAGCCGATGCTGTAGATGCAACAGACGTTGATACGCCTGAAACGCATAGCGAAGCCAGCACCGTTAAGAGCGACGATTCGACCCGCAATGCCTAAGTCTATAGCCCCTGAATCTTTAGCTTCTGACTCTTTAACTCCAGGGTCTTTAGCCGAATGGCTGCACTACCTTGAAACCCTACACCCCGTAGGGATTGATATGGGGCTTGAGCGCGTAGCAGAAGTTGCCAAGCGCATGGGGTTACTAAACAGCCCGATTGCACCACAGGTGATTACGGTGGCAGGTACGAATGGCAAGGGGTCAACCCTTGCCATGATGGATGCTGTCGCACGCACGCACGGTTTGCGGGTGGGGACTTATACTTCGCCCCATCTAGTACGCTATAACGAGCGTGTCACGATCAATGGTGACCATGCTGACGACCAGCGGCTAATGACTGGTTTCTCTCGCGTAGAGGAAGCTAGGCTACAAACGCCTGAAATTAGCTTAACCTATTTTGAGGCGGGAACGCTGTGCGCCCTCTGGTGCCTAGCACAGGAAGACCTCGACTTAGCGCTGCTCGAAGTTGGTCTGGGTGGGCGATTAGATGCTGTCAATATCATTGATGCAGACGTTGCTATTGTTACCACCATTGCTCAGGATCATGCCAATTTTTTGGGGTCTGATATTGCCCAAATTGGCCGAGAAAAAGCAGGCATCTTTCGTGCTGCAAAACCCGCTGTATTGGGCAGTCGACTGCTTCCCAGCAGTGTAGCAGAGGCTGCCAATGCAATTGCCGCTCCTGTTTACTGTCTTGGTGAAGCTTTTAGCCACTCAATTACTGATGACTCTGCCGCTGATAGCCTGTCTGAATGGAGCTGGAGTGGGCTGAACTGCCAGGGAGAGGTTATTTCTCTGGCAGGCCTTCCTGATCCCGGTTTGCCAATTGATAATGCAGCAACGGCTCTCCAAGCATTGACACTTAGCGGATTAGTGGTGAATGCAGACGCATGCCGCCGTGCGTTTCATGGGGTGCAAGTGCCAGGACGTATGCAGTGGATAGGGCAGTGGTGCTTGGATGTCGGGCATAATCCTCATGCAGCCGATTATGTCGCTAGGCGACTCCCATCGGTGCCTGAGGGTGGTCGGCAGTGGGCGTTGATCGGCATGCTCAATGATAAAGACGCTGATGGTGTTATTAGTGCTTTGCTACCCCGCATTACTGACTGGGTATGCGTGGCGTTGGAGGGCGAGCGTGGTCGGTCAGCTGCCGAGCTGGCGGGGCGTATCACATCTTTGGGTGGACGTGTGCATCTTTGCGCCAGTTCCCCAGAGGCCGGAGTACAGATAATGGCTGAGCAGTTGGCACCCTCCGACCGGGTGTTAGTTACCGGCTCGTTTTTTACAGTTGCGGCCTTGTTGGAAATAACACTGCCGCAAGCTTAATCGGCCTAACCGTTGTGCTCGCTAAGCTTGATGGAGAGGGATATGAAATACGGTAAAACGGAACGCATCAGTGGTATTGTCATTTTACTCGCGTTGCTGGCGATTTTCGTGCCGTGGTTGATGAGTGATCCTGCTCCCCGAGAAGAGCGCCCTCAGCCTACGTTTGTTATTGAACGGCCTGTAGAGGCAACACAGCAAGATGTTCCGGCTCCGCAAATGCCGTCATCCATCAACACGTCCTCAAGTGAAGGTCGTTCTGTAGATAGCGGGGTCAATAGTGTGCCAATTGATGCCAATCCAAGGCAGCCTCAAACCGGTCAAGCCAGTAGCTCTAACGCGCAGAGTGCTGGAGCAAATGATCCAATTGCTGAGTTAATGGCTGCAAATAACCGTAATAACGCGTCTACAAGTTCTTCTGCCAGCTCTTCTAGCACTGCTGCTGGTCCAACATCTTCTTCCCAAGGCGAGTGGGCCGTTCAAGTGGGAAGCTTTGGTAATGCGGATAACGCGCAGCGGCTAAGTGATCAGCTTACTCAGGCGGGGTTTAGCGCCTATCTACGCGAGCGTGATAATAACCTCACCTCTGTTTATGTTGGGCCATATGCGACGTCTGAAGATGGTGAGTCTGCGATGGCGATTATTAAGCAGCGTGCCAATGTACAGGGCTTGTTAGTGCGAGTGAGAAATTAACTTATGGCACTTACTTGGATAGACGCGCTTTTCCTGGCGGTGCTAGCACTTTCCATGCTGGCCGGCTTTACGCGCGGATTTGTCAGGGAAGCTCTTGGGCTGGCCGCATGGGTAGTCGCCTTGTTGGTAGCGCGGGTCTTGGCAGAGCCGGTGGCGGATCTAATGAGCGGGTTCATCGACAGTTTCGATGCGCGCTTAGTGTTGGCATTTATTTTAGTGATTTTTGCAGTCATTTTACTTTGTGGGATTGTGATCCGCCTCGTTCATGCGGCGGTAGAGTGGGTCGGTATGGGGTTGCTTAACCGCTTTGCGGGAGCTGCCTTTGGGCTTGCTCGTGGCGCTGTCATTTTATTGGTGGCAACCGTCCTTATTACACTAACGCCCTTAGCTGAGCTACAGGCTTGGCAAGAAGCTGAGCTACGGCCGACGTTTATTGAGCTGCGCGATTGGGCGGTAAGCCAGTTAGATCAATGGGAGCGGGAGCTGCCACAAGCACCTGACTCGCTTCGCGATATTTCGTTGCCAGATTTCCGCGCTCAGGAAGAGCTAGTTCCACAGCCTTTTACGCCAACATCTGAGAATGGTGGCCAGTGAGTCACTGCTTAATGTTGGCTCAACGCGACGTGATGTTTAGTTAGTAATACAGTTAGCCGCTGTCTACCAATGCCCGCTTTTGCGATCGAAAAATAGGCAGTGGCTCACATTCGTTTGATGAACGTACGGGTTTGCTACGGTGAACCATGGCACTAAAGCGAGGTAAATTGAATGTGCGGTATAGTGGGCCTTCTGGCCAAGCAGGCGGTAAATCAGGGAATCTACGATGCTCTGACCGTACTTCAGCATCGGGGCCAGGACGCTGCCGGCATGATGACTTGGAGCGAGGGACGCTTCCTACTGCGCAAGAGTAACGGGCTGGTGCGAGATGTGTTCCATACCCGCCACATGGCTCGCCTAAAAGGTAACCTTGGCATTGGTCACGTACGTTATCCAACCGCTGGTTCCTCTAGTGAAGCTGAGTCTCAGCCGTTTTATGTCAATTCCCCCTACGGTATTGCGCTGGCTCACAACGGTAACCTGACTAACTCTGAGCAGTTAAAGCAAGAACTTTTCTCGACTGACCTTCGTCACATCAATACCAGCTCTGATTCTGAAGTTTTGCTAAACGTATTTGCCCATGAGCTGGGTAAGCAGGGTCTGCACCTGGAAGCCGAGGATATTTTTGATGCCGTTCGTAGAGTGCACCGGCGCTGCAAAGGCGGCTACGCGGCGGTCGCGATCATTAACGGTTTTGGCATGGTGGCATTTCGGGATCCTCATGGTATTCGTCCCGTGGTATTTGGTACTCGCCAAAGTGACGAGGGCCAGGAGGTCATGATTGCTTCGGAATCCGTCGCCCTAGATGTAGGTGGCTTTGAGCTGGAGCGTGACCTTTCACCAGGTGAAGCGATTTTCGTCGACATGCAGGGACAGATTCACACCCAGGTGTGTGCTGATCGACCTGTGTTGACTTCCTGTATTTTTGAGCATGTTTACCTGGCGCGCCCCGACTCTATTCTTGATGGTGCCTACGTGTATGGCACGCGTATGCAGATGGGACGCAAACTTGGCGACCGCATTCTTAACGAATGGCCTGATCACGATATTGACGTTGTCATTCCAATTCCCGATACGTCGCGCACCTCTGCCCTTGAGATGGCTCAGCACTTGGGTGTGACCTACCGCGAAGGGTTTATGAAGAACCGCTATATTGGCCGTACGTTTATTATGCCGGGCCAAACGCAGCGTAGAAAATCGGTGCGTCAAAAATTGAACGCCATTGATGTCGAATTCAAAGGCAAAAATGTGCTGCTGGTGGATGACTCTATTGTGCGAGGAACCACCTGTAAGCAGATTATTCAGATGGCTCGCGATGCAGGGGCTCGTAAAGTGTATTTCGCTTCTGCTGCTCCGCCCGTTCGCTACCCCAATGTCTATGGCATTGATATGCCAGCAGCAAAAGAACTGATTGCGCATGGCCGCACAGAAGAAGAGGTTGGCCAACTGATTGGTGCAGATCGAATTTTCTATCAAGACCTGGAAGATTTGAAAGCAGCTTGCCGTGAGGTTAATCCTGAGATGGATGAGTTTGATTGCTCAGTCTTCGACGGTAACTACGTCACTGGCGATATTGATGATGCCTACTTGGCGGTGCTTGAAGCGAGTCGTAATGACGCGGCTAAAGATCAAAGTGCGGGCGACCATGCGCTAGTGGATATGCATAACCAAGATGATGATGATCTTGACGACTAATGCCGCTTAATAGCCCGTATTATAACTTTTATTGACGTTTTAAAAGGTGCTCAGCCATGCATGATGATAGTCACCAGGATGATTGGTCGCTAGAGACCCTTGCCATTCGCGCGGGCCATCACCGTACGTTTGAGCAAGAGCATGCCGAGCCCATTTTTCCCACTTCAAGCTTTGTTTACGAAAGCGCGGCTGAAGCCGCGCGCAAGTTTGGGGGGCAGGAGCCGGGCAACGTCTATTCGCGCTTTACTAATCCTACTGTGCATACGTTCGAGCGCCGTTTGGCGGCGCTTGAAGGTGGTGAGCGGTGCGTGGCAACAAGTTCGGGTATGTCGGCCATTTTATCGACGGCGTTGGCACTGCTAAGTGCCGGCGATGAAATTGTTGCATCTCGGTCGCTGTTTGGTTCTACCGTGAGTTTGTTTGACAAATACCTGGGAAAATTTGGCATCACGACTCGTTATGTAGAGCTATCTAACGTTTCTGCCTGGGAAGAGGCCATCGGCCCAAATACTAAACTGTTGTTTGCGGAAACACCTTCCAATCCACTGTCTGAAGTCGCAGATATTCCAGCATTAGCTGAACTTGCTAAGCGTAGTGGTGCACTTTTGGCGATTGATAACTGCTTCTTAACACCGGCACTTCAGCAGCCAATTGCACTTGGCGCTGACTTAGTTATCCATTCAGCAACGAAGTATCTGGATGGCCAGGGACGTGCTGTGGGTGGCGCAGTGGTTGGTAAACACGACGTATTGGAAGAAGTGTTTGGTGTGGTACGTACTTGCGGGCCTTGCCTGAGCCCCTTTAATGCGTGGATTTTCACCAAAGGTCTTGAAACCTTATCGTTGCGCATGAAAGCGCATTGCGAAAATGCGCTGACTTTGGCGCTCTGGTTAGATCAACACCCGGCCGTTAATAAAGTGTATTACAGTGGTTTAGAAGCCCACCCTCAGCATGCGCTTGCCAAAAAACAGCAGCAAGGGTTTGGGGCCGTATTAGGCTTTGAAGTGATAGGTGGCCAAAAAGGGGCTTGGCAAGTGATTGATGCAACGCGCATGCTGTCCATCACTGGCAATCTAGGGGATGTTAAAACGACGATTACCCATCCGGCTACCACCACCCATGGGCGTCTTTCTGATGCGCAGAAAGATGCTGCGGGCATCACGCCAGGGCTGATTCGCGTAGCGGTAGGGTTGGAAAGCCAAGCTGATATTCAGCATGATCTTGCCGCTGGCCTGGATGCTTTGGCGGCTAGCTGAGCGATTCAAATAGCGTTTTGATAAGCCGGTCATTCGTGGCCGGTTTTTTATTGCTTGCTTCGCTGGCGGCAGTTTTTAACTACGACTTTACGAATGTTTTTTAACAAACGTTTTTTACGAATGGTGTGTTCTGCTTTTTTCAGCAGTGTTTTGATTAGCAAGACGGTATGCTTTATATAAGTATGTACTTACAGCGGGCATGAGCTATCGCTGTTGTAAATGAGGAAATCAAGGATGTGGCGGAACACGCAGAGTGGTTGGGGAGTCATTAGTATTACTCTTCACTGGCTAAGTGCATTAACCATTGTAGGGTTGTTTGCTTTAGGTTGGTGGATGACAGATCTTGGCTACTACGATACATGGTATAACCAAGCGCCGTGGGTGCATCGCTCGATTGGTATCTTGTTATTAATAGCTACCTTTGCTCGCTTGGTATGGCGCTTGATTCAACCAACGCCTCATGCAGAGGGTAGTCGCTTTGAACGTCTAGCTGCCCATGCTGGGCATATAATGTTATATGTCTTGTTATTGTTAGTGCTTGTTAGTGGCTATTTGATTTCTACTGCCAACGGGCGCGGAATTAGTGTGTTTGATTGGTTTGAAGTGCCAGCGCTGCTCCACGGGCTTCCTGATCAAGCTAGTCTGGCAGGCGATGTTCACTGGTACAGCGCCCTGGCACTTATGGTATTGGCCGCAGGGCACGCGCTAGCCGCGATGAAGCATCATTGGTGGGATCGCCACTCGACACTCGTGCGGATGGTTAACCCTGCTCATGGCCGCAAGCGGTAATGGAATTTTTTTGTCCACTGCGCTGATAGTTTGCTCGTAGTGTTTATTAGGAAAATAAAGGAGATTTCCACGATGTTAAAGAAAACCGCTTTTGCTACTGCAATTGCCGCCGCTTCGCTAGCGACGTTCAGCCAAGCGCAAGCAGCAGAATATCAAATTGACACTGAAGGCCAGCACGCCTTTGTTCAATTCAAAATTAGCCACCTCGGCTTTTCCTATATTCTGGGTACTTTCGAAGAGTTTGACGGTCAATTCTCTTATGACCCAGAAGATTTAGAGGCCTCTTCTGTAGAAATGGAAGTGCAGGTGAGCAGCCTGAACACTAATCATGCAGAGCGTGATCGTCACTTCTTGAGCAGCGATTTTCTTGATGCCAGCGAATATCCTACGGCAACTTTCACTTCAACAGGTTTTGAATCAACGGGTGAAAATGAAGGCGTCGTAACCGGTGAGCTAACGCTTCATGGTGAGACACAAGAAATTGAAATGCCTGTTACCTTAATGGGTGAAGGTGATGACCCCTGGGGCAATTACCGTGCAGGTTTTGAAGGCAGCACCATGTTAACACTGGATGATTTCGGCATTGATATGAGCGACTTCCCAGAATCAATGCACGAGCTGGAGCTTTACGTGACGTTTGAAGGCATTCGTCAGTAAGCGAGTGTAAGCAAAAAGCGCCATCACCCTTGCCTGGGTGATGGCGCTTTTGCGTTGGGAGTTACTAGAAACAACTTACATCTCGTAGGTTGTAAGTATTGTTAACTAGGTGGCGTTCACCGTTATCTACTCTGTTTTGAGGATTTCTCTTTGGCAGCGGTCATTATGCAGCAACGCGAGCTGGCGATAACCTTATGGCGTCAAACGTGGCCGATGGCCATTGGCGTGTTGGCGCTATTGGGTTTCCAGCTTGTAGATAGTGCTTTTATTGCCCGTTTGGGAACAGCGCCCTTGGCCGCTCAGTCGTTTACCTTTCCTTTGTCATTTCTGATTATTGGTATTCAAGTGGGAATGGGGATCGCGATTGCGGCGCTGATTTCCCGAGCTCTAGGGGCTGGAGAAGAGAGTAGAGCGAAGCGGTTAGGTAGTCTGGTGCTAATTGCCGGTGGGCTTGTCATCGGTCTATTAGCTGTAGTGCTCTGGTTTCTTCAAGTACCCATATTCAGGTTGCTAGGTGCCGATGATAGCGCGCTGGTCTATATTCGCGCTTACTGGGGGCCACAGCTATTTTCGGCTTGGCTAGGCGCGCTGCTCTATTTTATCTATAGCGTGTTTCGTGCTCACGGCGATACACGGCTGCCAGGTAAGATGATGGTGCTTAGTAGCCTTGTTAATCTGGGATTGGACCCGCTATTTATTTTTGGTATTGGTTCTTGGCAGGGGTGGGGGCTAGCGGGCGCGGCTTGGGCGACCGCCATTGCATTTTTTGTGGGGCTGTTATTCAGCAGTATTAAACTAAAGCATCGAAAGTGGACGACGAATACCGCACTATGGCAAGAAGCTAGGCGCTCGTGGCGGCTTTTTACCGGTATTGCTGCTCCTGCTATGGTTAGCCAGTTGATGCCGCCACTGGCGGCGATGTTGGCGATTGCGGCTGTTGCTAGCCTAGGAGATACCCAAGTGGCGGCTTGGGGGCTTGCCAGCCGCCTAGAAACGGTTTCGCTGATGGTGATATTGGCGATGACTATGTCGCTACCACCATGGCTTGGGCGCTGCTATGGCGCGGGCGACTGGGGACAGATTCAGCAACTGATGCGCTTGGCAGTGAATGTCGCGTTGATATGGCAGCTTAGCCTGGGGCTGTTGCTGGCGCTGGCTTCACCCTGGGTGGCTATGGTGTTAGCCGGGAACCAGGAGGTGCAAAGTGAGCTCGCGCTGCTAATTCGCTTTTTGTTGCCAAGTTATGCTGCGCTGGGCGTGTGTATGCTGGTGGTGTCTGCAGGTAACGCTCTCGGCTGGCCACTTAGAGCAATGCTGCTTTCAAGCGCACGCTTGTTTATTTGCTATCTACCTTGTTTATGGTTGGGTGCGCAGTTGTTTGGCTGGACAGGCTTAGCCGCTGGTGCGGCATTGGGTAACGTGTTGGCAGGTATGGTTGCTTGGATAGTGCTCAAGCGCATTTTATCCCGCCCGCATCGGCAGGCGGGATTCAGCAAGTAATGCAGTTTAGTGCTTCTTAGGGGCTTCCTGGAACGAGAAGTACATAAACAGTAATGCCATGCCCAAGTAACCCATGACAAATTCAGGCGCCGCGTTGAAGGCCAGTTTTGGGGCGTGCATCAGTCCTACAAATGAGAAGCCTGCCGCAATGGCGGCGAATGCGGCTGCACGCCGGAACTGATGATCGATCACCGATACTGTCATGGCCCCTAGGAAGATGGCCATAAACATCGCACCTTGTCCCATGACAACAATGGCACTGGAAATATCGCTGACGACGTCACCAGCACCCCGGTTGAAGCGTGTCATTACGTAGTTGGCAAAGTAGGGCAGCATCGCCAGCGCAATGGCCGGATAATAGCGGGTATCGTTCGCTTGAAATGCAGTGGCTATCATCGACATGCCGACAAATACCAAGATAGGGGCCACTACTGAGACCGGAATAATGGCCGCTAAGGCAGCGATCAGACCAAACATGGTGGCGAGGGCATAAACGGCACCGTTTAAAATGCTGTAGCCTCGTCCTGCCCCCATCCACTTCGCGCCCACCGTTGCGATATAAACAGTTGTCGGGAATACGCCGCCAAATAGAGCGCCGATCATCGTGCCTGCTCCGTCCACTGCCTGGCACTCGCGCACATCGTATTTATCGCCAGCCGCTTCCATCGCTTCAACGTTATTCATGGTTTCAATAGCGTTATAGAGGGTGATGGGGAGCACGACGGTAAGTACGGCCAGCATGCCGGTAAACAGCAAGCCTAGCCCTTCATACCATGCCAAATTAGGCAGTAGGGGGTAGAACCCTAAATGTGTAAAAGCATCGCTAAAGCGTTCACTGCCCGCATCGCCAATCAAATATGCCATCGCAGTACCGACCACAATGGCAAACAGCGATGTCGGTAGCTTAAATGGCATGCTGACGCGGGCCACAAGACCAACAATGATAATGCCGAGCACCAGAAGTCCAATGATAGGCATTTCCAGGGTTTTAAATAGCATCTCACCGGCAATAAAGGTGAGTGCGACGCCAGCAACAGCGCCCAACATGGCCGCCCGTGGGAGGTGATACTGCACCCAGCGGCCAATAATGCTAATCAAGGCTTCTATTGCGCCGCTAATAAAGCAGGCGGCCACGGCAACTTTCCAGGCTAATTCCGCGTCACCGGTTAACTGCTTGGCGGGGAGCAATACGCCGAATAGAAACACAAACATGACCGGTGTGGAGATGCCGTAGGAGAGCGCGGTGACATCACTGCGGTTTTCTTTGCGTGCGAGCCTAGCGGCACTCCATGCGTAATAAAAATTGCCTGCCATGACTGCCACTGCGGCACCAGGTAACACCTGACCATACACAATGGATGTGGGGAACCCCATGCCCAGCATGGTAATTGCGATAATGACAAAGTTGGCAATATTGTTTTGAAACAGCGCGAAAAACGCGTCGGTATCTTCTTTTTTGTACCACGGATAGTGAGTGCCGACAGCTGCCATGATAGGCCTCTTAGTTATGGTGTGTTGTATACAAGGCTATGCTGAGTGTGCCGAAGATTTGACTGATCGGTCAAGCATTGCGTTGTAGCGGACGCCGCACGGGCGCCCCAGGCTCTGGCGGCAAGCGGGCAATTGTACATAACAATCGCTTGCCTGTTCAGTGGCTTATCTTCAATTCATCTACAAAAACGCCCAGGCAATTTGCCTGGGCGTTTTAGCTGTTGACACTAAGGTTAACAACTCACTGGCGTTATTCGTTAACGGCAGCGATGGCTTTAGCGAGGTAAGGTAAATTCTCGTGTGAGAATCCTGCAACGTTGGCACGGCCAGAGCGCACCATGTAAATACCGAATTCGTCACGCAGGCGGTCTACTTGCTCGGGGGTTAAACCGGTGTAAGAGAACATGCCACGCTGTTCTGCAACGCATGCATACTTTTCATCAAGGCCGTAAGGCTTAAGGGCTTCAACGAAGTCGCGACGCAGCGTATTGATGCGATCACGCATTTCGGTCAGCTCTTCACGCCACATTGCAGACAGCTCAGCGTCGTGGAGAATTTCGCTAACAATCGCGCCGCCGTGGGCGGGAGGGTTAGAGTAGTTCTCACGGGCCACAATGGCAGCCTGAGAGCGAACGTTCTCCATCTGCTCGGCGTCTTTTGCAATCAGGATCAAGCAGCCAGTGCGTTCGCAGTAAATGCCAAAGTTCTTTGAGCAGGAACTGGTGATGATAACTTCATCAAGGTTTTCGGCCAGCAGACGAACACCATAGGCATCTTCGTCCAGGCCTTCCCCGAAACCTTGGTAAGCAAAGTCAACCAATGGCAGTAGTTTGCGCTCGCTCAGTACCGCCATTACTTCTTGCCACTGATCTTTGGACAGGTCAAAGCCGGTCGGGTTGTGGCAGCAAGCGTGAAGTACCACAACGTCGCCTTCAGGAATCTTTTTCAGTGCTGCTAACATACCATCGAAATCAAGGCGGTTGTCAGCATCAACGTAGGGGTACTTGTGAAGTTCGATACCTGCAGCGGTGAAAATGCCGTGATGGTTTGGCCAAGTAGGATCGCTGACCCAGATTCCTTTTCCAGGAAGCTGGTGAGCAATAAAGTCAGCGGCTAAGCGTAGTGCACCTGTTCCACCAGGAGACTGGGTAGCGCTCGCGCGGTTGGCTTTCAATACGGAAGAATCTGTACCTAATACCATAGGCAGCACAGCATCACCGTAAGCAGGGGCACCGTGAGAGCCAATATAGGTCTTGGTGGTTTCATTCTTGAGCAGGCGAGCTTCTGCTTCCTTGACAGCGCGCATGACCGGCGTATTGCCTTGTGCATCGCGATATACGCCAACCCCTAAATCGACTTTCTGGGGATTGGTGTCTTTTTTGAAAGCTTCGATCAGCCCGAGAATGGCATCTCCTGGGACTCGCTCAATTTGCTCAAACATTTATTCGGCTACCTCGTCGGTTCTGGCGGCAAGAATGAAATCATTAAGATGCAGGCCCTTTATTGCATGAGACCACCATGTCACGGTGGTTTTACCCCACTCAGTAACGATGACAGGATGGTGCCCAGCCTGCTCTGCTATATCGCCAACGCGCTGGGTGAATGCCAGGGCATCGGCAAAGTTGCGAAACGTAAACTGTCTCGTCAGCTTCATGATGCCATCGTGGTCAACAATCTGCCACTCTGAAAGTGCTTCTAGATGGGGTTGGCATGCGCTATAAGTGAGCGGTATGGCGTTGCTACTGCAAGGTTCACAGGTTTTCTGAGCAAGCGTTGTCATGTGTTGCCTCCTTTTAAAATTGCTCTTATTAGGGTAGAAGGCATACACAGTCGCGACCAACCTCTTTCGCGCTGTATAGAGCTTGATCAGCGCGCTCTATTAAGTTGGCTAAAGGCTCACCGCACCGATACTCCGCTACACCAATGCTCACGGTTACTTGGCCGGCACCGATTCCAAAATCGTAGCTTGCGATGGCATGTCGGAGACGGTCAGCGAGTTTATGGCATTGTTGCAGCGGTGTAAGCGGCAACACGACCATAAACTCTTCACCTCCAAGTCTTGCCACCATATCTTCGCAGCGCAGGAGTTGCTGAGTTTGCACGGCAAGTTGTTCAAGTACGCTATCGCCCTGCAAGTGTCCCCAACGATCATTGAGCTGTTTAAAATAATCTATATCTACCATCATGATAGATAAAGGCGTCCCATGCCGCGTGCTTAATGAGGCTAGGTGCGTTAAGTGCACCATGAGTTTGCGACGGTTAGGCAATCCCGTTAAAGGGTCGGTGTCGCAGAGTTTTCTTAGTCGCTGCTCTTCAGCGACTTGATCAGTAATATCCATCATGATGCCGCTCCAGCGAACACCATTGGATGCCGGGGAAGGGTTAGCACTTACCGCAATCCAGTGCGGTTTTCCTTTAGGGAAGGGGAGGCGGAAGCGAGTTGTGAGCGGTAGCATCCAGCGTGCAGATCGCTCAATAGACGACATGATTTTGGGGTGATCGTGACCGGTTAGGTGTTCAATAAGTTGGCCAGCGTCATGCGCTAATTGTTGTCGGTCGATGTGTGCCAGCGCCTCGCCCCCGCCTTCCAGATAGGGAAAGTGCATACGGCCGCAATGTGATCGATAGAATTGAAAAATAACCCCTGGTATCTGGGATATCAGACTATCAGTACTGTGCGGTACTGGGGCTGTATCATTCACGAGCATGCGTGAAGCTCCAAAGCATATGCCAAATAAAAGTTAATCGTAAAGGTTAGCCCTAAAAACGTAACTAATATGTAAGCCATTACTGACAATGCTTGCTTTTTTTAAAATCAATTGATCTATATATATTCTATAAAAGAATTTTAGTGTGACGTTAAGTGTCTTCCATAGAAACTTTGGCGCGACACGGGAAGGCCTATTGCATTTTAATAGATTGGATCATTTTTTATTGTCGGGGTGTTTCTTTGAGCGAAGTAAAGGCAGCCACTATAAAGACAGGCCATTCGGCTAGCGCTCAAAAAGTTGGCGGTGGTTTGGTAAGTTTGGTAGGTGCTGGCCCAGGGGATCCAGAGCTATTGACGTTGAAAGCGTATAAGCGGCTTCAGGTAGCAGAAGTGGTGCTCTACGACCGCCTCGTTAGCGATGAAGTGCTAGCCCTGATAGGGCCTAAGGCTGAGCGATTTTACGTTGGCAAGGCGAAGGCGTTGCACAGCGTCCCTCAAAATGAAATTAACCAAACATTGGTGGCTTGGGCCAGGCAAGGTAAGCAAGTTGTGCGTCTCAAGGGGGGAGATCCCTTCATTTTTGGCCGAGGTGGAGAAGAATTAGAAACGCTCATGGCTGAAAATGTGGCGGTAGAAGTCATCCCGGGTATTACCGCGGCATCCGGTTGTGCAGCTTATGCGGGCATTCCTCTGACACACCGAGACCATGCGCAGTCGGTTCGCTTAGTCACGGGCCACTTGCAACATGGAGAGAGCACGCTTGATTGGCAAGCGTTAGCTAGCCCTGGACAAACCTTGGTATTTTATATGGGGCTGAGTAACTTAGAGGCAATTCGCCAAGCATTAATTGACCATGGTCTCGCACCCAGCACCCCTTTGGCGCTGATTGAACAGGGCACAACACAGCACCAATGTACGCATATTGGTTCTTTGCAACAGCTGCCTGAGGCATTTCACCAAGGTGAGATTACACCGCCTACGTTATTGATTATTGGCAGTGTTGTGTCGTTACACGCCACGCTTTCTTGGTTTGAGGTTGCCGCTGCCGATGCGATAGGCTTTAAGGAAAGTAAACACTAGGTTAACCAACAAGCGGGTAACCGTATGGGCTGTTAGTCATATACGTTGATCGCTGGCTAGATGTTGCTAGATGTGTATGCTAGTAAAAGAATGTCAGGTGCTAAATGTCTATCAACGCTGCTGATATCGGTAGCCTAAAAAAGAAGAGAGGGACGCAGTATGCCAGAAGCAAACCACTCGGATAATCAAGCGCCAGCGAGTAAGCCGGACATGAAAACGCTTTTTAAAGACAACCGTGTCAAAGGCATTGCTGGTATTGCCGCCATTGCTGTTATTTGGGCAATTATGGCGCAATCGAACTCGGGCACACGGCAAGAGCGTGTCGAAACGTTAGAAGGCCAGTTAGCCAGCATTGAGCAAGATAATAACCAGCTTAGCCAGCGGATTGCAGAAGTTGAGCAAGCTGAGACCGATTTAAGTGCAATGCGTGAGGAAATGGCAGCGCTGGAAGAGCAGCAGGCTCAGGCACAAAGCGATCTAGAGTCCGCTCAGCGTGATACAAGTGCGGTGCAATCGCGTCTTGAAGAGCTAGAAGCTGAGCGTGATGCACTTCAGCAAGAAGTCGATACGTTAAGTGAGCAAGTAGAAAGCGCTGAAGCCGACTTGCAAGCACTCAAAGAAGAACGTGATCAAGTGGTAAGCGCGCGTGACGAAGCTGAGTCTGCTCGTCAGGAAGCTGAAGAAGCTCGTCAAAGTGCCGAAGAGTCCCGCCAAGAAGCGGAGTCGGCACGTCAGCAAGCTGAACAAGAGCGTCAGGAGGCCGTTGACGAGCTTAGTGCCGCTCAAGAGGAACTGTCGGGTTTAGAAACCCAGATTAGCGAAGCTAGCGAACAATTGTCCGGTACTGAGGAAGAGGTGTCAGCCGTTCAAAGTGAATTGGATAATTTGCAAAGCGAGCGTGACTCGCTCACTAGTGAGCGAGATGAGTTGCAAAGCGAGGTTGATTCGTTAACCCAACTGCGAGAAGAAGAGCAACAGAGCCTCGACCAAGTGCGCAGTGAGATGGATGATCTTATGGTCGCGCTGGATATTGGCCGTGAAGAAGTAGCCAATGTTGAAAGTGATATTGAAGCCCGTGAAGAGCAGCTTGCACGCTTGGAAACCCAGCTTAGCGATTGGCGTGACGAGCTTTCATCTTTGGAGAGTCGTTTGCATGTAAGCGATGCGGCGAATGACGAAGTGCCTTCTCTTACTGATGAGCAGAGTGACAACGCT
This sequence comes from Halomonas sp. IOP_6, assembly GCF_021151565.1. NCBI lineage: Bacteria > Pseudomonadati > Pseudomonadota > Gammaproteobacteria > Oceanospirillales > Halomonadaceae > Halomonas > Halomonas sp. IOP_6. Next base: position 96,308 of record NZ_JAIRBO010000010.1, read on the forward strand.
GATTCAAATGGTTCTGAGCAAGCTGAAGAAGCAAGTTCTGAAGAGCAGGATCAACAAAACAGTAACTGATCTATACACTTGATCGTGCGCTGATTGCTAGCGTAATAAAGCGGATGTAGGTACCCCCTGCATCCGCTTTTTGTATGTTGGTTTAGAAATAGGCCGCCTAGGAGTATCATTCAAACCACGGATAGATTAGTCGCAATAGACAGGAGTGCCATTGATGGACGGTGTAAAACATATAGTAGCAGTGGCATCGGGGAAAGGTGGGGTCGGCAAATCGACCGTTACTGTGAACTTGGCACTAGCGCTTTCTGCCCAGGGGTATCGTGTTGGCGTACTGGATGCTGATATTTACGGCCCTAGCCAAGCGCAAATGCTGGGTGTTAAAGAAGGCGTACGGCCTCAGGCGACGGAGGACAATAAGTTTCTGCCGCTAGAAGCGCACGGCCTTCAAGCGATGTCGATGGCCTTTATGGTTAACACCCGTGAGGCGATGGTCTGGCGTGGCCCGATGGTCGTTGGTGCGTTTCAGCAAATGCTGACACAAACCCAATGGGATAATCTGGATTTCCTGCTGATTGATATGCCGCCAGGTACCGGTGATATCCAACTGACGCTGGCGCAAAAAGTGCCTGTTTCAGGCGCCGTGATTGTCACCACGCCTCAGGATATTGCGCTCCTTGATGCCCGCAAAGGCATTGAGATGTTCCGTAAGGTCAATGTGCCAGTGCTTGGCGTGGTAGAGAACATGAGTCTTTATCATTGTGAAAATTGCGGCCACGAAGCGGCTATTTTTGGTGCCGGTGGCGGCGATCGCATCGCGGAAGAGTATGATACGACAGTTCTTGGGCGGTTGCCGTTAACGCTATCTATTCGTGAGTTAGCTGACTCTGGTCGCCCCAGCGTGATTTCCGAACCCGATAGTTCAGTGAGTCGCACGTTTGCAGATATTGCCAAACAAGTAGCGCAATCGGTAAATGCCGGCCATAGCGGCGGCCCCACTATTTCTTTTAGCGAGTGATGACGTAACAAATGAGTATTAAATCTGATAAGTGGATTCGTCGCATGGCACAAAGCGATGCCATGATTGAACCGTTTGAAGCTGAGCAGGTGCGCTATGTGAATGATCAGCGCGTTATTTCTTATGGCACGTCGAGCTACGGTTACGATGTTCGCTGTGCCGATGAATTTAAAGTGTTTACCAACATACATTCGGCTATTGTCGATCCCAAAGCGTTTGATGACAAAAGCTTTGTCGATGTTAAGGGGGATGTGTGTATTATCCCGCCGAATTCCTTCGCATTAGCACGCACGGTTGAGTATTTTCGTATTCCGCGCAGTGTGCTGACGATTTGCCTTGGAAAATCCACTTACGCGCGCTGTGGCATTATTGTCAACGTAACGCCGCTTGAGCCAGAGTGGGAAGGACATGTGACGCTTGAGTTTTCAAATACTACCAACCTGCCTGCCAAGATTTATGCCCATGAAGGGGTAGCTCAGATGCTATTCCTTGAGTCTGATGAGATGTGCGAAACATCTTATAAAGATCGCGGTGGTAAATATATGGGTCAACGAGGCGTTACGCTGCCTCGCACTTAATATCCGCAAGCTAAACGAAAAACGCCTTACGCGCTAAATAGCGGTAAGGCGTTTCTTATGGTCAGAACAGTGACGTTTACGTGTTTTCGTCAAACTCTTCGTCTAGCTCTTCTGCAGCATCTGTGTGGGAGAGCCGCATACCATGGGGGGGCAGGGGATGGCCATCCATGGTGGCGTTTTCAGCGCTATATTGCAGGCGGCCTTGCAGAAACCACTGAACGGCAATTGGGAAGATTAAGTGTTCACGAGCGTGCACCTTCTCCTTCAGCGTCTCAACGGTATCTTCATTTGTAACGTTCAGTTCTGCTTGCAGCACAACAGGCCCACCATCTAGCTCTTCAGTGACAAAGTGCACGCTGCAGCCATGCTGTTTGACACCATCTGCCAGCGCTCGAGCATGGGTATTTAACCCTTGATAGGCGGGCAGCAGTGAGGGGTGGATATTGAGCATTTTGCCTAAAAAACGCTGCACAAAGCGGGGCGTCAGAATGCGCATAAAGCCTGCTAAAACAATCAAGTCAGGCTCATGACGTTCGATGACTTTGATTAGCGCTCCGTCGTAAGCATCGCGGCTGTCATATTCGCGATGAGGTAGCGCAACGGCTTCAATACCCGCTTCTAAGGCGCGCTTCAAGCCATAGGCATCCGGCTCATTGGAAATAACAGCGACGATTTCCCCGCCGAGTCGATCATGGCTTTGTGCATCAATCAGCGCCTGTAAATTACTGCCACTGCCAGAAATTAGCACCACAATACGTCGCGCCGCTGCTGGTTCTGGCGCCATGTCGTTTATGGTGTCGTTGAACGTGCCACTATTAAAGTCGGTACTGCTCATGCGCGAAGGTTCTCCAAAACGACGGCTTCCTCCTGGCGCTGAATAATCTGACCAATTCGATATACGGTCTCGCCTTGAGCTTGCAGATGCGCCATAGCGTCTTCAGCTTGGGCCTGGGGAACTACAACCACCATGCCGATGCCGCAGTTCAGTACGCGGTGCATTTCCGTTTCACTGACATTGCCTTGGGCTTGTAACCAGTTAAATACTTCTGGGCGTTGCCAGGTAGAAAGATCAACGTGGGCTGCGAGGGTATCGGGTAGAACACGGGGAATGTTTTCCAGTAAACCACCACCCGTAATATGGGAGAGCGCGTGAACGGGAATATCTGTGCCGTGCATCATCGACAGTAACGACTTCACATAAATACGCGTCGGCGCCATTAACGCGTCGCCAAGCGGCTGCCCATCCACAGTATCATTGAGTGAAGCGTTGCTAATTTCGAGAATTTTGCGAATCAGTGAATAGCCATTGGAGTGCGGGCCAGAAGAGGCCAATCCCAGCAGTACATCGCCTTCGGCTACCTTGCTGCCGTCTAAAATATCGGCCTTCTCAACAACGCCAACGCAGAAGCCTGCCAAATCGTAGTCATTGCCCTCGTACATACCGGGCATTTCCGCAGTTTCGCCGCCTACTAGTGCGCAACCAGCCAGTTCGCAACCAGCGCCAATGCCGGTCACGACATCTGCAGCGATATCCACATCCAGCTTACCCGTGGCATAGTAGTCAAGGAATAGCAGTGGTTCAGCACCGGCAACGATCAAATCGTTGACACACATAGCGACCAAGTCAATGCCAATGGTGTCATGCTTACCAAGGTCCATGGCAAGACGCAGTTTAGTGCCGACACCATCCGTGCCGGAGACCAGGACTGGCTGTTTATAACCAGCGGGAAGCTCACACAGTGCGCCAAACCCGCCAAGGCCACCCAGGACTTCAGGGCGTGTCGTGCGTTTGGCAACGTGTTTGATGCGATCAACTAGCGCGTTGCCGGCATCAATATCGACACCTGCGTCTTTATAGCTGAGTGAGGGAGTGGCCTGAGAAGTGGAGGTATCGGTCATGACAGATCCTGTGAAGCCTATAGCAATACGGGTAGTGCTGGCGAAATGGCCAGTGCTGGGGCGATAACGGAACGGATTGTAACACCCAGAGACGTAAGTCGCATCGATGTGCGGCGTTAACCGATGTTCAATACGCTACTTTTGTTACTATTCAGTACGCTAAGGGCGCTAACCATCTTTCCAGGAGGGATATAAAGAGCATGCGACATTCATGGTGGGGCGTTGTTTTTTTGGTGGTATTGGTGGGCTGCCTCTACTTATTAGATGCGGTACTGATGCCATTTATTGCGGGTTTAATTTTGGCCTATTTGGCTGACCCGCTTGCTAATTATTTCCAGCGGTTAGGCATGAAGCGGCCCTGGGCAGTTAGTAGCGTCTTTTTTGTCCTGTTACTGATCCTTATTTTAAGCCTGCTTATTTTGATCCCGCTGGTTGTGCAGCAGACAAAACAGCTGGGAGAGGCGTTGCCGAGTGTCTTCAACTGGATTGAGAACATATTAGCGCCGCAAGTTCAGGAGTGGACGGGTTACGATTTGGGCGCTGAGCTAACGAACGTTAGAGAAACTTTGATCGAAAACTGGCGTGATGCGGGTAGCTATGCAGCTCAGGCGTTAAGTCAAATAGGCCGTTCTGGGATGGCTTTCGTTTCCTGGGTTACCTACGTCGCCCTGATTCCTGTCGTAACGTTCTATTTACTACTTGATTGGAGCAGGCTGATTTCTAGTCTTGCTGATTTAGTTCCTCGTCAATGGACAAGCGATGTTTCCCGTTTGGCTCAGCGCTGTGATGAAGTTCTATCAGCGTTTCTACGTGGGCAGTTACTGGTCATGCTGTGTTTAGGCATTATATATGCGGCGGGCCTAACGTTGATGGGGCTGAACTTCGGCCTGCTGATTGGTGTTGTGTCTGGGCTTGTCAGTATTGTGCCGTTCCTTGGTTTTATTGTGGGGTTAGTGGTGGCGCTTATCGTGGCGCTTTTCCAATTTGATACATGGTGGGCTGTGCTGGGCGTGATCGCGGTATTCGGTATCGGTCAGGCGGCAGAAAGTGTCATACTTCAGCCTAAGCTGTTAGGCGATAAGATAGGTTTGCATCCTGTTGCGGTTATCTTTGCGGTACTGGCGGGCGGTCATCTTTTCGGTCTGACGGGCGTACTCTTAGCATTGCCTGCCGCAGCGGTCATTATGGTGCTTTTAAGGGAAATTAAAGACCGCTATAAAGGCAGTGCTCTCTATGATGCCGAGCAACGTCCGCAAGAACAGCAACATTACAATGATGGACTGGGTCGTCACGACGAAAGGGAGTCACCATGAGCCGATTACCGGCACAGCTACCGCTTGGGGTAGGGTTGCGAGACGACGCGACATTTAATAATTACTATGCCTCACAAGCAAACGCTTCATTAATGGAGTACCTGAGCCGGCAGCTTAAGTCAGATGCTGAGCCGTTCTTATATTTATGGGGCGCGCCGGGCAGTGGCCGTAGCCATCTTTTACAGGCGGCGTGTCATGCCGCCTCGGATGCAGATAAGCGGGCACTTTATCTTCCATTGGCAGACCTTGGTCATTTTCCACCGCTGATGCTGGAGGATATCGAACGTTTGGATCTCGTCGCCATTGATGATCTTGAATATGTGATAGGGCGTAAGCGTTGGGAAGAGGCTCTGTTTCATGCCTTTAATCGGCTGCGTGATGCGGGAAAAGCCTTAGTGATTGCCGCCAATACGTCCCCACGTCAATTAGACGTTGCATTGCCGGACTTGGCGTCACGGCTAACCTGGGGAGTTACGTTTCATCTGCATCCGTTGGATGATAACGAACGCCTATCAGCGTTAAAGCTTCGCGCCAACGTACGTGGAATGCAGTTGCCTGATGACGTAGGGCGCTACATTATGCATCGCGGGCCGAGGGAGTTGGGGGATTTGTGCCATGCGCTGGAAACGCTTGATCAAGCATCGTTATCCGCTAAACGGAAGCTGACTATTCCTTTCGTTAAGTCTGCCCTTAATTGGTAAAGCGCAATTGATAAAACGCCCCTGCCAGTTATCTGGCAGGGGCGTTTTAATGACAGCAAGTCAATAACTAACAGGATTAAGCAGTTTTGCTCATTTTGCTAGCAGCAGCTTGCGCTTGCTTAACATTATCTTCTGTCAGTTTTTGGCCTTTCTGCAAAAAGTCTTGCTGAAGAGCAACGACTTTATCTGCATCGCCTTTTACACGTTCAGCTAGTTCTTTAGCCACTTTTTGCTGGCCTTCCATGTAGCTACGCAGGCCGTTGGCGTCTTTCACGCTCATCAGCTGACGCATTTGGGCGATGCCGGTATCTACGTAAGATTTGTTGGCATCAAACTGTGCGTTAAGCATTTTTTCAGAGTAATCGATGCTTAGCGTCATGTATGCACGCACAGGTGCCATGAACATGTTGTCGAACTGCTGAGTCATTTCGTTGGTGTTAAATGTTTGCATGGTAAACACTCCTGTTCCATTGCCCACTAATCGGCCCATTGATTGACGGTGCCGTTAGTGTTGGTTGATCAGCAACGGTTTTGTTAAGCATCCACCGCAGCTGATATCTAGTTATCTTGCGTTGCAGCATAACAGGGGTTTTTGTGCAGTGCAACATTGTGGTGAAGTGAATTTAAGGATCGTGTGAGTGTGGCTGTGTGAGTCGATGATACGCGCGGATTTACCTAACGCGCCGGTAGGGCTAGGCTAAGCGTATAGATAACCGTTATCACTAAAATAATCGTTGGGAAACGTGACGCTAGTGATGTGAGTGGCGTTAGCTAAGCCGTTTTTAAAAAGGAGTGCCAGGATGGACACACGTATTGAACGGGATAGCATGGGTGAGCTCGATGTGCCTGCAAATGCGCTTTATGGCGCTCAAACCCAACGGGCTATCAACAACTTCCCTGTCTCGCATACCCCCATGCCCACGGCATTTATTCACGCTGTCGCGCGGATAAAGCTCGCTGCTGCGCGGAGTAACTGTCAGTTGGGTTTGTTAGATAAACCCCGCGCGGAGGCGATTGAGAATGCGGCTCGGGCGGTGATTAGTGGCCAGCATGATGGGCATTTTCCTATCGATGTTTTCCAGACAGGCTCTGGTACGTCGACCAATATGAACGTCAATGAAGTGCTAGCGACGCTTGCCAGTCGTAAAGGGGTCGAAGTGACGCCAAATGATCACGTTAATATGGGGCAGTCGAGTAACGACGTTATCCCAACGGCCATTCACCTATCGGCAGCGATAGCCGTTAATGAAACGCTTCGTCCCGCATTGGTGACGCTGCAGGCCACGATTGATCGTAGGGCGAGTGAGCTGGCCCATGTTGTTAAAACAGGTCGTACTCATCTGATGGATGCCATGCCGCTGCGTATGGATCAAGAACTAGGAGCGTGGTCGAGCCAAGTGGGGCAGGCCATCGAGCGTTTTGATAGCGCCATGACAAGGCTGTGTCGATTAGCGCAAGGCGGCACGGCGGTGGGCACCGGTATTAACGCGCCTGAGGGGTTTGCCGAGCTAATGGCTAGCGATTTAAGTCAGCAAACGGGCCTACCTTTTGTGCCTAATGATAGCTTTTTTGCCAGTTTGGCATCTCAGGATGCTGCCGTAGAGTTATCGGGGCAGTTGAAAGGGTTGGCCTGTGTGGTTATGAAGATCGCTAACGATTTACGCTGGATGAATTCGGGGCCGTTGGCGGGGCTGGGCGAGATTGAACTTGAGGCACTACAGCCTGGTAGTTCCATTATGCCGGGTAAGGTAAATCCTGTGATTCCTGAGTCGGCCGCCCAAGCGGCAGCGCAAGTCATCGGTTTGGATGCCGCGGTAACAGTGGCGGGTCAGAGTGGAAACTTCCAGCTCAACGTGATGCTGCCGCTAGTGGCTTCGAATCTTCTCACATCGATTAGATTGATGAGTAACACAGCCACCTTGTTGGGTGAGCGTGCTATCGCCACATTCAAAGTGCGTGACGATAATTTACAGGGGCCGCTCGCACGGAATCCTATTTTAGTCACGGCCCTTAATAGCGTGATTGGCTATAACGCCGCCGCCGCGGTGGCTAAAAAAGCCTATCAAGCTGGGCGCCCAATCATCGACGTTGCGGAGGAAGAGACCGACCTAGATCGCTCAACGCTCGAACGTTTGCTAGACCCTGCAGTACTAACGCAAGGAGGCGTACCTGAGTAGCCTCTATTGAGATATTAAGAGGGTAGGCGGTTAGGTTTCTTGCGTTTCCGTTTTGCCCTTTTGAATGGTTTTGTTCGCCTCTTGACGCTCTTCTGCACTGGCGTCGGGCGTTTCGTGTTCATTTTGACGCGAAGGCCGATAGCAAAAAGTGGCTAATATAGGGAAGTGGTCAGATCCGAACGCCCCAAGTCGCTGCATGTTGACGAGGGTGAAATGCTCGCTTACAAACGCGTGGTCGAGAGGCCAGCGCAATAGGGGGTAATTAGCGTGAAAGGTGCTGTACAAGCCGCGACCACGGCGTGGGTCCAGCATACCCCCTATGCGACAAAAACGGCGTGTTGTACGTGACCAGGCAACATCATTCAGGTCGCCGGCAACGATAGTGGCCTTTGGGTGTCGATGTATCTCTTTGCCAATCCACAACAGCTCTGCGTCACGCCATAAAGATTTTTCGCTTTCATTGGGTGCTGGTGGTCTTGGGTGAACGGCAAATAAGCGAATATGCTGGCCGCTTTTAAGCTCTACCTGGGTGTGAATCGAAGGTATGTCATCCTGGATAAGCCACTTAATCTCAGTATCTTTCAGTGCTAGGCGAGAATAGAGGTGCATGCCATAAAGGTTATCTAGGGGGATCTTAACGCTATAAGGCCACAGCGCATCTAATGCTGGGTCAAGTCGTTCTTGCCACCATTGGTTGGATTCTAACGTGAGAATCATGTCGGGCTGGTGGCGCGTTATCATCGCCAGTAATTCTTCTGACTGACGGTTTGGTGTCAGTACATTGGCGATTAGCAGCGTAATCATCTGGTCTTTAGGGGCATTATGGGCGGCTTTTACCTGCACAGGCCAGAGCTTTGTCCATGGCAAAATGTAGCGCAGTTGAAGCGCTAGCGTGGCGAGTGAGACCAGTGTCGCGGTAACTCGCCACGGCCCTGGGTCTAGTAACCACAGGCTAGCTAAGCCACACGCTAAAGCCATTACGGCAATTTGCAGTCGGGGAAATTCAAAACTGCGCACCCACCACCAGCGCATAGGCACGCGGGCAATCAGTGTGGCGAGTAACAATGAGATGGCGATGCATCCTAGCAAAGGCCCAAGCAAGGTTTGCCTCCTGGTTTAACCGTGAATAGTGGTTAATCTACGTTTAGCTTAGCGGTAACCGTAGATAAGTGTCGATAAGACATTAAAATTGAGGGGAGTTAATTCATTTACGTCATTTCAAAATGCTAAAAACTACTTGCAATTCAGCTATGAAGCCGTAGAATACGCATCCGTTGCACAGCAGGACCATAGCTCAGTTGGTTAGAGCGCCACGTTGACATCGTGGAGGTCGGCGGTTCAAATCCGCCTGGTCCTACCATATTACGTGCAGCTGATTAGTTATATTTAGGACCATAGCTCAGTTGGTTAGAGCGCCACGTTGACATCGTGGAGGTCGGCGGTTCAAATCCGCCTGGTCCTACCAGATACTTAAAAGCCCCATGCCTCTTAGCATGGGGCTTTTTTTATGGTGCGCCAGGCATGGCGCGCAGCGCCTTAACAGGCGCTATTCCTGAGGGTGGTGCCTCAGGATGACTTGGGGGTGAAAGTCCCCTGCACGCCCGGCAAGGGGAAGTGCTAG
>NZ_JAIRBO010000011.1:0-78124 GCF_021151565.1 Halomonas sp. IOP_6
ACGAAGTGGCGGTCATCCTCCAGGATGGTCTGAAGCGCATGTTCTCCGACAAAGAGAACTGCTTCTACTACCTGACGGTGATGAACGAAAACTACGAGCACCCCGCGCTTGAGAACGTGCCCACCGACGATATCGTCAAAGGCATGTACCTGCTCAACGAAACCCAGGGCGACAAAGGCCGCGTGCAACTGCTGGGCTCCGGCACCATCCTGCGCGAAGTCGAAGCCGCCGCAGAGCTGCTGGCCAACGACTGGGGCATTGGCGCGGATATCTGGAGCGTGACCAGCTTTAACGAGCTGCGCCGCGAAGCGCTGCTGTTGGAGCGTGAAGGCTTCCTGAACCCGGACGCCGAGACCAACAAGCCCCACGTGACGAAGTGCCTGGAAGGCCGTGACGGCCCAGTGATTGCCTCCACCGACTACATGAAGCTCTACGCCGACCAGGTGCGTGCCTGGGTGCCGAGCGAGTACACCGTGCTGGGCACGGACGGCTTTGGCCGTTCCGACACCCGCGAGAAGCTGCGCTACTTCTTTGAAGTAGACCGCTACTTCGTCACCGTGGCGGCGCTACGCGCGCTGGCAGACCGCGGTGAGCTTGATCGCAAGCACGTCGGCGAAGCGCTGAAGAAGTATGGCATTGACGCCAACAAGCCGAACCCGCTGACCAGCTAAACCGCTGCCCGGCGGGCAGAAGCCCGCCGGCTCGATCCGATTTGGAAGGAGCGCGACCTTGAGTAGCGAAATCATCAAAGTTCCCGATATCGGTGGCGATACCGATGTCGAAATCATCGAGATTGCGGTGTCAGAAGGCGACGTCATTGAAGCGGAAGACACCCTAATCACCCTGGAATCCGACAAAGCCAGCATGGACGTCCCGGCCCCGAAAGGCGGCAAGGTGCTCAAAGTGCTGGTCAAAGAAGGCGATACTGTCTCCGAAGGCGACGACATCGTTGAGCTGGAGGTTGAAGGCGGCACAGACGGTGGCGAAGAGACGTCAGCCCCCGCGTCTGACAGCCAGTCCAACGACGCGCCAGCGAAACAAGACAAACCAAAAGAACCGACTAAAGAGCAGGCCCCAGCAGCTAAAAAAGCCGGTGGCAGCAAGCAGACCGTTGACATCAAGGTGCCTGACCTGGGCGGTTCCGACAGCGTTGAAATCATCGAAGTCGCGGTTAGCGCTGGTGATGAGGTCAACGCCGAAGATACCCTGATCACCCTGGAGTCGGATAAAGCCTCCATGGACGTGCCCAGCCCGCACGGCGGTAAGATCGTTGCGCTGACCGTCAAGGAAGGCGACACCGTCTCGGAAGGCGACGTGATCGGCCAGATGGAAATCGCTGGCGAAGGCGGTGATGCATCGGCTGAAGAAGACGCATCGCAAGCGCAGGCTGCTGCTGAAGAGCCGGTCGTTGAAAAACCTGTCGCTGAAGCACCAGTAAAACAAGCGCCTTCTCTTGAAGGCACCCCGAGTCCGGAAGCACAAATCGCTGATGATCAGCCACGGGATAGTAAGCTGGTGCATGCAGGCCCAGCAGTACGCATGCTGGCACGTGAACTAAATGTTGATCTTAGTCTTGTTAAGCCTAGTGGCCCGAAAGACCGGGTGCTGAAAGAAGATGTACAGGCCTACGTGAAACAGGCCATAGCCAACCAAGGTAAAGCAAAAACAGCGACTGCCCCAGCAGCAAGTGGTGGTGCTGGCATTCCCGCGATACCGGACGTCGACTTCAGTCAGTTTGGCGACGTAGAAGAGAAGCCGATGGGGCGCCTGCTCAAGATGGGCGCGACCAATCTGCACCGCAGCTGGCTCAATGTGCCTCACGTGACGCAGTTCGACGAGGCCGACATTACCGAGCTTGAAAGCTTCCGTAAGGCCATGAAAGCCGAGGCTGAAGCCCAGGGCGCTAAGCTGACACCGTTGCCGTTTATGGTCAAAGCCTGTGCCTTTGCCCTGCGTAAATTCCCCCAGTTCAACGTTAGCCTGAAAGGCGACGGCGAAACGCTGGTATGGAAAAACTACGTGCATATCGGGATTGCCGTGGATACGCCAGATGGCCTGATGGTACCGGTAGTGCGCAACGCCGATAAGAAATCCTTGATCGAGATAGCCAAGGAGATGGCGGAACTAGGCAAGAAAGCGCAAACCAAGAAGCTTAAGCGTGATGAGATGACCGGTGGCTGCTTCACCATTTCGAGCCTTGGCTCGATTGGTGGAACCGCGTTCACACCGATCGTTAATGCGCCGGAAGTGGCGATCCTAGGGGTGTCGAAAGCGCAGATGAAACCGGTATGGGATGGCTGTGCCTTCCAGCCGCGCTTAATGATGCCGCTATCGCTCTCCTACGATCACCGGGCGATTAACGGTGCGGATGCCGCCCGCTTTACGGCCTTCCTGGCCGATGTGCTGACGGATATTCGCCGATTACTGCTGTAATCGTCTCACAGCAAGCCAAAAGCGGCGCCCAATAGGGCGCCGCTTTTTTGAGACATCAGTTTGGAGCATTGAAACCTATTGTTCGCGAAAACCCAGGGTTACCGAAAACCTAGGGCTAGCAAATCACGCCCTAACAGATTTACCGCCTAGAATAGTCATCAAGTCGTCGTTTTCTGGCTCTTGAGACGACAGCACCAGCAAAGACTCTAAGCTATTAAGGTGCGTGTATATCGCCTGCTTAGCCGCCTGTGCATCACCACTCGCCAAGTGCCCAAGCAAGTTCGCATGATCGCCTTCCAAGTAGCAAGAAGACAAGCCCGGACGCTTATAGAGAGCGATGACAATTGACGTTCTCAAGACGAGATCGGTCAACATCGCACCCAAGATACGATTAGGGGCATGCTGCGCAAGGAGATGATGAATATTGAGGGAGTGTTCAATGCGTGACGGTTCGTCACCGTTTTCAAACGCCTGCTTTTCAAGGGCGACCTGCTTCTCTAACGCCTTGTAAGTCGCCACATCCAGCTTACCCGCCAACAGTGAGACAATCTCACCTTCCACTAACCTACGCGCGGAAAACGTCTCTCGCGTTTCGTCAATCGAAGGCGCTCTGACGCGGGCAACCTGGTTCGGCCGTTGGTCGATAACATGTTCAGCATCAAGCCGTGTTAACGCTTTACGCACCACTGAACGGCTGACGCCAAATACATCGCCGATGGTGACTTCAGGCAGTTTTGTATTTGGTGCCAGTCGCTGCATCAGTACCGCAGACCGGATGTGTTCAACAATATCTTGATCGCTAACGCGACCTTCTTTCGTTTTGGTAAAACCTTTCTTGTGCCAGCCGAGGGTCATGGCCTAACTCTCTAATGAACCTCGACGAAACTTATCATGTTTACCCCTCGGACAACCACTCAGAACCACGCAAAACAATGCCTTAACGGGTAATCGAGTCGATATGAGGGCACAACCACAGCCTTACGACGGGTTGGGTAGAATAAGAATCGCTCGAAAATCGTTAACATTGGTTCGGGTTGGCCCCGTTACCACGAGGTTATCTAACGCATCAAAGAAACTGTACGCATCGTTACGGGCAAGGTAATCCTGTGCAGAAAGCGATAATGCCTTAGCTCGCTGCCAGCATTCAGGCCCAATTAACGCGCCTGCATTATCTTCAGAGCCATCAATGCCATCGGTATCAACAGCAATTGCATAAATGCCATCACATCCTTTTAGCGTATCAAAAAGCCCCAGCAGGTACTCAACGTTGCGCCCTCCTCGACCATTACCACGCACGGTAACGCTGGTTTCACCACCTGACAGTACCAGCAGCGGACGAGTAATTTCAGACTGCAACTTGCACGCCATACGCCCTTGGGCAATGCCTAAATCTCTTGCTTCACCCTCAAGATCATCACCTAGCACTCTTACCTCTAGGCCACTCTCTTCGGCGCTGAGTTGGGCGGCCTTCAGTGCGTCCCGCGCACGGGCCAGGATAGTCGATTTGTCCCGTGAAAATCCTTGGCTCCAGGTCTGAGGAGCACGATGGTCGGCCATTAAATGACGCTTCACATGCTCAGGCACCTCAATCTCATGGCGGTTTAAAATTGCCAAGGCATCTAACGACGTTGTGTTATCCGGCAGCGTCGGGCCTGAGGCAATTAATGAAGGCACATCACCAGGAACATCCGAAATAAGTAGCGTCACCACTTGCGCGGGGTGCGCAGCGGTGGCCAACCGCCCGCCTTTAATTGCAGACAAATGGCGCCTTACGGTGTTTATTTCACGGATCGGTGCACCGCATCGAAGCAGCGCCTTATTCAGAGCCTGTTTGTCTTCTAGCGAAATGCCGTCCGCCGGCAGAGTCATTAACGCGGAGCCGCCGCCGGAGATGAGTGCGATCACTTGATCGTCTTCACCCAGGTTTCTCACTTCATCAAGCATGCGCTTAGCGGCTTGCTCACCCAGCGCATCAGGCATTGGATGAGAGGCTTCAAGTACATCGATATAGCGACAGGCTGCCCCATGCTGATAACGGGTCACTACTACGCCTGTTAAGTCGACCTCTTCGCCTGACTCACGAGCGCGTTTTTCCCACGCCAACTCTAATGCGCGCGCCATGGCGGCGGCGGCCTTACCCGCGCCCACGACGACAGTTCGGCCTGGCGGTTTTTCAGGCAACTGGGCAGTTAATAAGCTATCGGGATGTACCGCAGCAATAGCCGTTTCGGCCAGTTGATTCAGCCACTGGCGGGTCGCCTCTTCACTGGTAAAAGGCGCCAAGCGAACAAGGGAATTCATCAAGAGACTCCTCGGGCAGGGATCAGGAAAAGGGCTCAAAAAGGAGCTTAGAAAAGAACGTAAACAAAGAGCTAGGAAAGCTTAGTAAAAGAACTTAAAACTCAGTAAAAAGAGCTTAATGGCAGGCCAACAGACGCTGGCCTGCCTGACAAAGGCACGCTATTGGCCAACCTCATGGTCTGCCAGCTTTTCTAAAGCGCGCACAATACCTGCGTGATCCCAATCTTCGCCCCCGTTGGCAACACACGCTTGGAACAGCTGCTGTGCATTGGCGGTGCCTGGCAATGACAGGTTTAACGTCCTAGCACCCTCTAACGCCAAGTTGAGATCTTTCTGGTGCAGACGAACGCGGAACCCAGGCTCAAAGGTGCGCTTGATCATGCGCTCGCCATGAACATCGAGGATTTTCGATTGAGCTAAACCGCCCATCAGTGATTCACGTACTTTAGCGACATCAGCACCGGCTTTAGAGGCAAACAGCAACCCTTCTGCCACTGCTTCAATCGTTAGCGCAACCACAATCTGGTTAGCCACTTTGCACGTCTGACCTGCACCATAGCCGCCGATGTGGGTAATCGTCTTCCCAACAACGTCCAGGTATGGCTTGGCTCGCTCAAAGCCTTCCGTTGTTGCGCCCACCATGATGGTAAGTACAGCGTTAATTGCACCACCTTCACCACCAGAAACCGGCGCATCGACAAACTCTCCGCCCGCATCGGTAATCCGCTTGGCAAATGCCTGGGTCTGCATTGGGGCAATGGAGCTCATATCAATCACCAGGGTGCCGGGCTTCAGACCTTCAATCACGCCTTCCTCACCAAATAACACACTTTCGACATCGGGCGTGTCGGGCACCATGGTGATAATGACATCAGACGCTTCAGCCACCGCTTTGGGAGAAGCGACTTCACTCATGCCTTTTTCGGCAAGCGCAGCATCCAAAGTGCCGCGTTTAACAGTCACTAAAGAGTGACCAGCGTCGAGCAGGTGCCCCGCCATAGGACGCCCCATAATGCCTAAACCAATAAAACCAATCTTACTCATAATTGTTCTCCATTCGCGTCTTTTAGAAACCAACCTATTGTTTCTAAATGATTTAGATTTCCTGAGTTAACGACTATCTACTCACTTGCCTGTTTTAAGTCATACAGGGTTAACGCGCCTTATCTAACCAACCTAAACCTTCTACCGTCGTGGTCTTGGGCTTGTACTCGCAGCCGATCCAGCCGTCATAGCCAAGCTGCTGCAGGTGGCTAAATAAGAAGGGATAATTGATCTCACCCGTTCCTGGCTCATGGCGCCCTGGGTTATCCGCCAACTGCACGTGAGCGATACGTGCAAAATGCTTTTCAATAGTGGGTGCAAGATCACCCTCCATGATTTGCATGTGGTAGATGTCATACTGCAGCTTTAAGTTATCGCTACCGACTTCGTCAAAAAGTGCCAACGCCTGCTCGGTGCGATTAAGGAAAAAGCCTGGAATGTCACGGGTATTGATAGGCTCTGCAAGCAGCAAAATGCCGGCTGCTTTGAGTTTTTCGGCAGCGTAGCGAAGGTTTTCAACCAGGGTACGGTGAGCTTCAGCATCACTAACGCCCTCAGGCTGAATACCCGCTAGGCAGTTCACCTGCTTGCACTCAAGCGTAGTGGCATAGTCGATCGCTTTATCCACACCGGCACGAAACTCTTCTACCCGGTCGGGATGGCAAGCAATGCCTCGCTCGCCTGCTCCCCAATCTCCCGCAGGTAAGTTGTGCAACACTTGGGTTAGGCCATTCGCATCCAAGCGCTGCTTGATGTCAGCTGCCGCATAGTCATAGGGAAAAAGGTACTCAACCCCTTTAAAGCCCGCCTTTGCGGCGGCCTCAAAGCGATCAAGAAAATCGACTTCAGTGAACAGCATACTGAGATTCGCGGCAAACTTAGCCATAGTGTTCTCCTAACGTTTTAGCGTCTTAATAACGACTTCAGCGACTTGCCTGGAAGCACCTTGGTGCGTTACGTCAGGCTGGCAATAGAACTCGGTGCATCGGTAAGGTTTTCAGCTAACGCTTCGAACTCATTAACCCCATCAAGGTCAGTGCCCATCGAGATATTGGTAACGCGCTCGAGAATGATTTCCACCACGACCGGCACACGGTATTGGCGCATTAGCTCACGCGCTTTCTCTAACGCAGGTGCAATCTCATCGGGTGTAGTGACACGCAGCGCTTTACAGCCAAGGCCTTCAGCAACCGACACGTGATCTACGCCATACTCAGCGAGCGCCGCTTCTTCGTCGGTGTAGTTAATGTTCTTGAACGAGAGCTGGACACAGTAATCCATGTCGAAGCCACGCTGAGCCTGGCGAATCAAACCGAGATAAGAGTTGTTCACCAGCACGTGGATATACGGCAAGTTAAACTGTGCCCCAACCGCTAGTTCTTCCACCATGAACTGGAAGTCGTAATCGCCAGACAGCGCAACCACTTCGGCATCAGGGTCGGCACGGCAAACACCCAGTGCTGCAGGCACTGTCCAGCCTAGTGGCCCAGCTTGGCCACAGTTAATCCAGTGACGAGGCTTGTACACATGCAGGAACTGAGCGCCGGCAATCTGCGACAAACCGATCGTGCTGATATAGCGTGCATTTTTACCAAAAACCTTGTTCATCTCTTCGTAAACACGCTGCGGTTTCACCGGCACGTTATCGAAGTGCGTTTTGCGCAGTAGCGTGCGCTTACGCTCCTGACACTCTTGTGCCCAGGCACTACGGTTTTTAAGCTGTCCGCTGGCCTTCATTTCACGAGCGACGTCGATAAACAGGTCTAGGGCAAGCTTAGCGTCAGAAACGATGCCGTAGTCAGGCCCAAAAATACGGCCTATTTGCGTAGGCTCGATATCAACGTGAACAAACTTTCTATCTTTTGTATACGTTTCAACATTGCCAGTGTGTCGGTTAGCCCACCGATTACCAATCCCCATGACAAAGTCAGAGGCCAACATGGTCGCATTGCCGTATCGGTGCGACGTTTGCAGCCCTACCATGCCTGCCATTAACGGGTGGTCATCCGGGATCGTTCCCCACCCCATCAGCGTCGGGATCACCGGCACCCCGGTTAGCTCAGCAAATTCAACTAATTGCTCGGCAGCATCGGCATTGATGATGCCACCACCAGCCACGATCAGCGGCTTATTGGCTTCGTTGAGCATCGTCAATGCTTTTTCAATTTGGGCACGAGATGCTGAGGGTTTATAAGCCGGAAGTGACTCGTAGGTGTCCGGATCAAACTCGATTTCGCTCATCTGTACATCGATGGGAAGATCGATCAGTACCGGTCCAGGACGGCTAGAACGCATAAGCTGGAAGGCTTTCTGGAATGCGCGCGGTACCTGGGCAGGTTCCATCACCGTAACGGACCATTTGGTTACCGGGCCAGCAATCGTCTGAATATCGACGGCCTGGAAGTCTTCTTTATGCATCTTGGCGCGGGGAGCTTGGCCAGTGATACATAGAATCGGAATTGAATCAGCACTGGCAGAATACAGGCCCGTAATCATATCCGTGCCCGCGGGACCAGAAGTACCGATACACACACCAATGTTGCCAGCGGTTGTGCGGGTATACCCTTCCGCCATGTGTGAAGCGCCTTCCACGTGGCGTGCTAACACGTGATCTACGCCGCCCACTTTACGCATCGCAGCGTAGAAAGGATTGATAGCAGCACCTGGCACACCAAAGGCAACATCAACACCTTCTTTTTTCAGGACGTGAATGGCGGCTTCTGCAGCTGTCATTTTAGCCATCACAACTTCTCCTCGAAGAGTGAATACATTTTGTATTCATTTTTGTATTTAATTTTGTATACGAAACAATATTCAAAGTATGCGCCATCCGAAGCACTGTCAATATTTAATGGAAAATATTTCCACTAAATTCAGCAAACGCAATAAAAATCATTTTAAATCAAATATTTAATATGGATTATATTGGGTATAAACACGTACAAGGGAGCGCAAGTGTTACTAACGAAACGCTCTCGGCATTGGTAAAAACAGGCATGCCAATCGGACCGGTGCTTTTGCATCCAGTCCATACAGGGGGAAAATGGTGTAGATTTAATCCCGCACGCAGCGTGCTATTGCCGTCTGCAATACCTAGCCATCGCGTTTCGCAAGGGCTTGATCGTGCCCTAGCATATCGGAGATTGTTCTCGCGGCCACTTGCACCAGCGCTTGCAGCTTGGTTCGCTCATCCTCGGCAAATTCATGCACAGGCACCATGATACTAACAACGCCCTCCACTACCCCATCATGGTTGTAGAGCGGGTAGGCAATCGATGAAATACCAAAGTGATAGTAAGAATCGGCAATGACATAACCACGCTGACGGTCTTCCTGAACTAAGTCCCATAGAACATCACGCCGGATGGGGGCACCGAGTTCTTTATTAAGTAGTTGGTCGTCAGGATAAAGCGATTCAAATTCCTCTTTTGAGAGATCTGTCAGAAGCAGTCGCCCTAGTGACGTGCAGTGCAGTGGAATTCGTGTTCCTACACTAACGCGACGAATTGTGGCGTTAGTGGCACCCACACGGGCCACATAAACGGCATCCCTTCCGTCGCGAACGGCAATATGACTTGAGCAGCCGGTCTGCTCGCATAGCGACTCAATAACAGGATGGCCTACCTGCACAACATCCAATGAGGCCACATATTCAAAGCCCAGTTTTAGCACGTTCACACCCAGCGAATACAATCCAGTGACCGGGTGATGGCGTAGAAACCCCATATGCTCCAAGGTCTGGACTGCGCGATACGACGTCGACTGGGGATAACCAACGCGTTTGACGATCTCAGCAAAACTCATTTCGCGATGATGACGATTGAGCTCCATTAAAATCGTCAGCCCGCGTTCAAGCGCGGGAATTAAATGTTTTTTTTCCTTATCACTCATGGCGGGTTAACTCACTTCGTTATTTGTATTATCGAGATAACGTAAAACCCCCAACGCCTGCGCAAATCTACCACTGACCGATTGCCATTAATGATTTAAAGCAACATTGAGCATGCGTTAAGGAACTCAGCTAATACAGCAGCTATCACCACTAGAGCGCTAGAAGGTGTTAGCTGCTGACGTCACAACGAGCGAGCTAGTTACTCAGACCACTCTCCAATCAACCCGCGCTCTTCATCTGTCATATTGGTCATGTTGCCAAGGGGCATGTATCCACTGGCCACGACTTGCTGAATGCTCTCTTTGTGATGCAAAATTTGCTCAAGGTTATCGTAGGCAAAGCCCGCAGGAGGAGCAGGAAAACCGGGCTGTGTTGGCGATTGGGCATGGCACGCAACGCAGCGCTGCTCAATAACCGCCTGCACATCAGCAATATCTGTCCCACTCTCTGCACCAGCATTAGCTTGTTGGTTAGCTGGCATCCCTATCCAAAACGCCACCATAATCAAGAGGACACCTGCCGCAGGATAACCAGGCCGTATTTTCCCAGCATGCATCAACACGAAGTACTGACGAATTAATGCACCCGCAAAAATCAGCAATGCCATGATGACCCATGCATAGGCGTGAGAGTATGCAAAGGAGTAGTGATTACTGATCATTAATAAGACAACGGGTAACGTAAAGTACGTATTGTGTACCGAGCGTTGCTTACCACGTTTGCCGTCTAACGGATTTGGCGTTTCGCCAGCTTTCATCGCCTTAACAATGCGGCGCTGCCCTGGAATGATCCAGAAGAACACGTTGGCAGACATCGCCGTTGCCATAACAGCCCCGGTCAATAGAAATGCGGCACGACCTGAGAACATTTGAGTGCTCAGGTACGCCACCACCACCATCATGATCGCAACACCAATACTTAATAGGCCATCGCGCTCCATGTTGGGGCTGATGCGCTTACACATTTCGTTGTAAACCACCCAACCCAATAACAAAAAGGTCAGCGCCAAAACGTTGGCCTGCCAGCCGGTCATATTGGCAGCCCACTCCCAACTACTATTGGGATTAACCAAATAAAAGCCAGGATTAAACATGTACAAAATAATGAATAAAGCGAAGCCAGATAACCAAGTGGTATAAGCCTTCCAGAAGGACCAGTGGAGGTCATCAGGCAGCTTTTCCGGGCTGGTGGCATATTTCTGATTGTGATAGAAGCCGCCACCGTGCACGGCCCACATCTCACCAAACACGCCTTTTTTGCGGCAGTTTTCATCTTTGGGGGATTTTAAGCCATTATCTAGCATGACAAAGTAGATAGACTCACCAATCCAGGCAATCGCGGCAATAACGTGTAGCCAGCGAAGCATAAAATTAGAAAAATCAATTAAGTAGGACAGCATGTCGGCTTCCTCGCCTCATTTGTTTGTTGTTAGTCGGCAGCATTAGGTTTTTTATCAGGGCTATTTTTATCGGGACTATTGATTAAGTCTCTTTAGCTGCCGCGATACGTAGAGTAGGCATAGGGCGATAGCAGCAATGGCACGTGATAGTGCTGTGTGGCGTCATTGACCCCGAAGCGAAGCGGTATCACGTTTAAGAAGGCAGGCCCGTTATCCGCAACTCGGCCAGCCTGACTGGCGAAGTAATCGCCTGCATGAAACGCCAACTCGTACTCCCCTTCTTGTAGCTCGTCGCCATCTAATATGGGATGGTCACAGCGGCCATCATCATTGGTGGTTACCGTTTTGAGGAAGCTGCGTTCGCCGTTAACGACACGATACAGATCAATTTTGACTCCCTCGCCTGGGCAGCCTTGCGCAGTATCCAGAACATGAGTTGTCACGTAACCCATTGGTTTCTCCAATATTTTATTAATGTAATTAGAGCTATTACCCTGTTTTTTCCCAATGCCTTACTTACAATAAGTAGCTCAACAGTGGGTAAGACACGGCATAGCCCAAAACCCAATGACTACATTTCTATATAAAAAATCGACACATTTCAAAGAATTTTTGTATACATTTTTATTAGGAAGCGTTGTTCACCCTGTCCAGCGCCAAAATTTTGACGCTACCTTAGCTACTCAGATTTTCTTTCCTAGGCGACGACCAGGCATCTATACACAAGCCCCTCCCTGGCAGAGATATTTAAAAATAAATTAAAAATCAAAAGCTTGAGCAAAAAATATGGTAGACGTAGCTGAGAAACCAGCATGCTATTTTTCGTATCAAGAAGCGCTATTAGCCAAATAGATGAGCATAAACAGGGCGAAATTATTTATTTTCAGCAGATTTTTTGTGTACAGTATTAACTTCAAAAATGAACAATAATTTCAAATCATTGAATACAACAACAATGGAGAGTCCCTCATGAGTGACGCAATTGCCTCGTCGGAAGAGCGAGCGCGAATAGATGGAAAGAGCACCTCCCTCTTTGATTTTTATGGAAAACCCAAATTCTTAAAGGTGCTGCCGCTTTCTCTTCAGCACCTACTGGCCATGATTGCTGGCGTGATAACACCGCCTATTATCGTTGCCGGAGTCGTTGGCGCGAGCGTCGAAGAAAAGCTCCTGCTTATCCAGATAGCGGTACTGGCATCAGGTGTCTGTACCGTGTTCCATCTATACGGTGTGTGGAAATTCGGTGCACGCTTACCTGCTATCTTTGGTGTCGGCTTTGCCTACGTACCGACGCTTGTGGCAGTTGGCGCTCAGTACGGGATTGAAGGAATACTCGGCGCCCAGTTGATTGGCGGTATGACCATGGTCGTGGTGGGCTACTTCATCCAATATATACGCCACCTGTTCCCCCCTGTCGTGGCAGGAACAGTGGTATTGGTAATCGGTCTGTCGCTATATGACATCGCTATTCGCTATATGGCGGGCAGTGGAAACGTTAATGCTGCCAATTTTGGTGACCCCATTAATTGGATCGTCGCTGTCGTTACGTTGCTCACTGTCTTAATTGCAGCTCAATTTGGTAAAGGGGTGATTAAGCTCTCTGCCATTATTGTGGGCATTGTGGTGGGCTATTTACTTTCCCTATCGCTAGGCTTGGTTAATTTCGATAACGTAGCCAATGCATCCTGGGTAGCCGTTCCTAAACTAATGCCGTTTGAGATGGAATTTCACACTGCGGCCATTGCTTCGATGGTCGTCATTTGTGTTATCAACTCCGTACAAACTATTGGGGATTTATCTGCCACAACCGTTGGCGGTATGAACCGTGAGCTAAAAACAAAAGAGCTTACCGGCGGCCTACTCGGCAATGGTTTAACCACTACCGTCAGCTCTTTCTTCGGCGCCCTGCCCACCTCTACGTTCAGCCAGAATGTTGGCATCGTAGCCATGACCAAGGTAATTAGCCGATACGTACTGGCGCTGGCAGGTATTTTTATGATTCTGGCGGGTCTCAGTCCGAAATTCGGCGCAATGATTACGACGATTCCTTACCCCGTTCTAGGTGGTGCAACAATTACCGTGTTTGGCATGATTACCATGACCGGCATCCAGTTGCTGGTTAAAGATGAGATGTCTGCGCGCAATATGACCATCGTCGGCCTTTCCCTAGCACTAAGCTTAGGCATCGCTGCAGAGCCATCAGCTATTGAGCAGTTTCCTGCGGTATTAAGAGACTTGATTGGCGGAGCGCCTATCGTTGTGGCCGCTATTACGGCTTTCACTCTGAACATCGTCCTACCCAAAAAATCTCTTTCAGATGAGGCTAAAGAAAGGGAAAAGATTGCTAACGAAGATAAAGACACTAAGGACGAAACCAATAACCAAGGTAATAACCTTAGCCAACGTAGCGTTCATGCCGAATAATGATGTGTTAATTAGCAACCAGACCATCATTTAAAACATGTACGACGCTTTAGAACTGCCGCTAGCCCGGCAGTTCTATTGCGTTATTGCAGAATACAATAATGATATTAATGGAGTGACACATGCACCGCTTAAACAATCTAACAATGAGAATGAGCTGGTCACTCGTTTTATTCTCTTTTCTGACATTACTGCTACTACTGAGTGGCACCGGACTCTACGCGGTCAATCATAGTCAGGAAAGCATCGAGCAATTTACCAACGTCAATGTCAATCAACAATCGACACTGAACAGAACCAATTCATCGATACAAAATGTACGTTTACAAATGGGCCGCCTGTACCAAGAGCTGCTAGAGGCGCAACCTTCTCTTACTGCCGTTGAAAGACGCCAACGAGCTGATGAAATGCGTAATCTGCTTGAAAGCGCAGACAACGTGTTCGCTGAATTTCTTTCTTTATCATTCAACCCTTCTCATGAGCACTTCATTCGTGAAATAGAGAGTAGCTTCAATAGCATGATGAGTCACCAGCTACTCCCTCAACTTGACTCGCTTTACCAAGGGGACACGACTGGCTACCAACGCCTGCGCAATGGTACCCATGATGCCTATGACACTTTTTATCAAGATGCCGTTAATTTTTTTCATACGGTAGAAGACGAAGGTAATAAGCGTTTGGATAACTTCTCTTCAGTGGTCAACTTAGCTAATTCAACTATTATCAGTGTATTCATCATCGCGTTAATCATCACTGCCATTGTCTACTGGGGCGTAAGCGTCAACTTAATTCGCCCAATGCAACGCATCAACGAGCACTTTCAATATATTGCTAAAGGTGACCTTTCTAGAGAAATTGAAGTGCATGGCCGAAATGAAATCGGCATTCTCTTCAACTCACTACGTAACATGCAAAAAGATTTGTTGGAAACGGTGGCAACCGTGCGCCATAGCAGTGAAGAGGTTTTTGCAGGCGCACGGGGAATTGCGTTAGGCAACCAAGATCTCGCCTCGCGAACCGAGCGTCAGTCCGCGTCATTAACACAAACTGCCTCCAGTATTGAAGAAATGACGGCCACCATGGAACGCAACAGTGACAACGCAGCGCAAGCTAGCAGCGTTGCTCAAGAAGCTGCGCATAATGCACAGCAAGGTGGTGATGTCGTGACTCATGTGGTTAGTAAAATGCATGAGATACGTCGTAGCTCGCAACAGATTACCGACATTATTGGCTTAATTGACTCAATCGCTTTTCAGACCAATATTTTAGCGCTCAATGCATCAGTTGAAGCAGCCCGAGCAGGTGAACATGGTCGAGGATTTGCCGTGGTAGCCAGTGAAGTTCGCCTGCTGGCAACCCGCAGCGCTGATGCCGCAGCGGATATACGTCAATTGATTGCAACGTCAGTAAGCCAAATAGAAGCAGGCACTCAACAAGCGGATTTAGCCAGTGAGTCAATGGTCGCCATTATGGAATCCGTTAAGCGTGTTACCACTTTGATGGATGAGATCGCAGTCGCTAGCGAGGAGCAACGTGTTGGCATCAACGAAGTAAATAGTGCTGTTGGCGAAATGGAGCAGACGACTCAACAGAATGCTGCCATGGTGGAGCAAGCCAGCACCTCCGCCACTCAGTTAGAACATGAGGCTGAACGGTTAACCGAGGTTGTGCTTAGGTTTAAACTCAACGCCAGCAGTGAAAACACCCAATCACATGCTCAGCTGACTTCGCTACCTCACCAAGCCGTACCTTGCACATAGAGCCAAACGCCATATACTGTATATATACACATATATGGCAACTCTAGTCCGTGCAGAGGTGGCAACTAATGGCTTCTTCCCCTTCCAGCGCTACCGTGTATAAAGGACGTGGTGCGACCTACGACCCGCATAACCGCTTTTCGCCAACTTGCAGCGTGGTAGAGGATGATGGCTGGTGGCATGAGGGGGCCACTACTTCGCTTGCAACGGAGATACGCGAGGAACCCAGCAAGAGCGCGCTTTCCTGGAACCGTTCACCGGATTTACCTTTTGACCGCTCACTCAACCCTTTTCGCGGCTGCGAGCATGGCTGCATTTACTGCTACGCTCGCCCTTCCCACGCCTACTGGGATTTGTCACCGGGGCTCGATTTTGAAACTAAATTAATCGCCCGCACAGGATTAGTTGAGCACTTAATAGACGAGCTTAGCCACCCCCATTATGTATGTCGTCCTATCAACCTTTCCGGTAACACTGACTGTTATCAGCCGCTGGAAGCGAAATACCAAACAACTCGTCGTTTATTAGAGCTGCTACTGGCATGTAGGCATCCGGTCACCTTGGTTACTAAAAGCACGCTAATACTGCGGGATTTAGACCTGCTAGCAGAAATGGCCGAGCATCGGTTAGTGCGGGTGTTTGTTAGCCTGACAAGCCTGGATGCCAACCTAAAACGTACCTTGGAACCCCGGGCGGCCTCGCCTCAGACGCGCTTAAAAGTGATCCGCGAGCTCAACACCGCAGGCATTCCAGTGGGTACGCTGGTCTCACCGATTATTCCTGGCCTTACTGATCACGAAATTGAACGCATTCTAGAAGCGGCCAGTCGAGCTGGCGCGCGCACAGCAACGTGGATGCTGCTGCGCCTGCCCCATGAAGTCGCACCAATGTTTGAAGCCTGGCTACAAGCCCACTACCCCGAGCGAGCCGCTAAGGTAATGAGCCTGATTCGCCAATGCCGAAGCGGCAAAAACTACGATGCACAATTTGGTAAACGCTTCCGAGGTGAAGGTGTCTTTGCCGACTTGATCGCCCAGCGCTTTAATCGCGCCAGCCGTCAGTGGAACATGCAGCCACGCACCGAACAGGGCCTGAACACCCACGACTTTCGACCACCACGGGCGCAAGGGGATTTATTCATTTAAGCTAAGCCTTTTGATGTAGTAGCTTCCCGCAAAAGGAAACCCAATGACCTCGCTTAGCAAGACCAAATCAAGTTTTTACCGCCGCTTGTATGTCGCGCATTTAATTGAGCAAGGCGTCGCAAGCGTACCAGCGTTAATTGAGGCCACCGGTATGCCTCGTCGTACCGCGCAGGATACTATCGCCTCACTTACAGAGCTGGATATCGAGTGTGTATTCGAGAAAAGCGAAGGTGAGCGCCATAATATTGGCCACTACCAGATACGTGACTGGGGGGCGATAGATCCTCACTGGGTTGCTACTCATGCGGAACGGCTAAAGGTGGCACTTGGCTATTGCTGACGCACAAGCACTTAGCGAAAGGGTCGTGACATCAGGTCTACGGCCAACAGCGACAACGTTAGCAAAAACCAGCAACGAAACTGCCCTGTCGATATACGGTTTCTAATTAAGCTCCCCAACCACATACCGGCTAATGCAGGGAGTACCGCGTACAGCGAAAGCGTCAGGTGCACGGCTTCCAAAGAGTGTTGCACCGCTAGGCTGCTGAGTAGCGCCAGGGTAGAAACCGTAAACGAGAGTCCCAATGCTTGGATCAGTTCGTTCCTTTCTATCCCAAGTGCCTGCAAATAAGGCACTGCTGGAAGTACAAACACACCTGTTGCCCCTGTAATCCATCCAGTTAAAAGACCGATAATGGGTGACAACCAGGACTCATACTTGGGCAGAATATTAATCACAGGCGCCCAAAAAGAGTATATGGAATAAAGCATTAAGGCGCTTCCCAGACTAAACGCTGCCCAATCTGCGTCAAGCTGGCTCAATAGCGGCGCACCCAAAAAAGCGCCGACGGGAATACCAAGCATCATGCTAAAAAAGCGGCTTAGAACGTGCCAGTGATAACCGCCCTTCAAAAACTGCCAAATATTGGTAATTAACGAGGGCACTATCAATAATGCTGCGGCAACAACGGGTGAGTAAAGCGCCCCCAGAAGAGCCATAGCAACGGTAGGCAGCCCCATTCCGGTTACTCCTTTCACCAAGCCTGCTAGCAGGAATGTGCCCAACAACCAAATTAGCGTAGCAATATCGTTTGTCATGACGACATTGAAGCGTGACTGGAACCCCGCCACAATCAGGTATTTTCCTCTTAGGCTTCGGCTCAGCCTTAGGGTGGAATAGGAGCTTTTTATGCGCTTGGATTTATCAGATCTTCATCTTTTTCTGTGTATTGTCGAAGCAGGTAGCATCACTCAAGGAGCCATGAATGCTCACCTAGCCTTGGGTTCTGCCAGTGAACGCCTGCGCCGTATTGAGGCCGATGTTGAAGTCAAACTGCTTGAACGCCACCCCCGCGGTGTTATGCCAACAGAAGCCGGAGAAGCCCTAGCTCACCACGCTCGGCAAATGTTGCTGCAGCATAAAAAAATGCGCGGTGAACTTGAAGCGTTTGCCAAGGGGCTGTCAGGAACGCTTAGACTGCATGCAAATACTGCCGCACTTGCCTCTTTTTTGCCTCGCAAGCTTGCGCCCTGGTTACAAGCCCACCCTTCACTGCATATGGACGTTAAGGAGCGAACCAGCCTAGCAATCATTCAGTCGATCCAAGCCGGCATTGTTGAGGGGGGAATCATCACCGATGCGGCTAACGCAGAGGGCTTAAAACGCGACGCTCTGGTGCCTGACCATTTAGTCGTTGTGGTGGCCAAGGGGCATCCACTATCTAGCCAATCATGGATTAGCTTTCACGAAGTTGTCGGACTGCCAATGGTTGGATTGAGCGAGGAAAGTGCGCTGCAAGCTCAAATCGAAGAGCAGGCTCGCCAGCTTGGGGCTTCATTAACACTACGGATACGCATGAAAGGATTTGGTGAGCTGTGCAATTTGGTAGCCCACCAAGTAGGCATCGCCATTATTCCTAAAGGCATTGCGCAACAATGGCTACAGCGTTACGACCTTAGCGTTGTGAATCTAAACGACCCGTGGGCCAAACGGCAACTGTGCTTGTGCTATCGCGATGAAGCATCACTGTCACCGGCTATGCAAAGCCTGTTTACTCATTTACGGCTTCCCTAAGCACTGAACGAGAACTACCCGCCGTTTAACTATCCGGCTCTGACCATGCTAATCGTGCGGCGTTAAGCGTCACGCTGAGCGAGCTTATTGCCATGGCGAGCACTGCGATCAACGGTGGTATAGCCATGACGACGACTACGCCAAGTGCCAGGGTGTTATAGAGTGCCGAAAAGAAAAGATTTTGCTCCATAACACGCCGCGTACGCTTAGCGATGCTAAGCAATTTTACTATCCCACCGATCCCTGGTGTCATTAGCTGGGCGGATGCTCCCTCGCGGGCAGCTTCGCTGGCACTCAGTGGGGCAATGCCAGCGTCTGCTGCCGCCAAGCTTAGCGTATCGTTTAGGCCATCTCCCACAAACAGTGTTGGCGATGGTAACCCGCGTAATAGCCGTGCCTTGGCTTCCGGAGAGCGCTGGGCATAGCAAGCCTCGCGCACCAGACCAACACGCTCGCCTACCCAACTAACCGCGCCCTGTCGATCACCACTGATCATTGCAACCAGATAACCTGACCCTAGCAGGTGCTTCACGCTTAGCTCCGCATCGTCGACGGGTTGATCGGTCAGGTAGAACGTCGCCAGCCAGCCTGACTCATCCGCCAGCATTACTTGGGAAGCAAAAGCCAGCGCGGCCTCTTCCGCCTGGGAAGGAACATCAACCTGCTGTCGTGTCAGCCAACCGGCGCTACCTATCATCAGACATTCACCGTTTACAAGGCGAACACGGCGTCCTTGCCCGGGGAATTCATCAACGTCTTCTATGGAAGGCTGAAAGCTTTGTTGATCTTGGCCACCCGACCAGCGCGCCAATGCTTGCGCCAATGGGTGTTCGCTCCCGGCAACAGCGCTGGTGAGCTTGTGCTGCAACGTGTGTTCATCAATGCCATCCCGCGCTTGCCAGTGCAGTACCGCATGGCATCCTGTCGTTAAGGTTCCGGTTTTATCCAGCGCTACTGAACGAATACGCGCCAAGATTTCTAGCGCGGCGGGGTCACGCAGCACAATACCTTGCTGCATAGCCTGACCGCTACCGGCAAGACTAGCCAACGGCACCGCCAGCCCAACGGCACAGGGGCATGCCACCACGAGCACTGAGAGCGCACGCACCAATGCATCCTCCCAGCCCAATCCAACGAGTAGCGCACCAAGCAACGTCACTAGCGAGAGCACAAGTGCCAAAGGACTTAACCAGGCGGCAAAACGGTCGGCTAGTTTCTGCAGTTGCCCTTTTTGGGCCTGATAGCGGCGCATTTCATGACGCAGTCGATCCAATCGGCGTTTACCAACCCCTGCAGTGACCTGCATTATCAGTGGTGTCGTGCCTAGGTAGCGACAGCCGGCATACACTCTCTGCCCTGCATTGAAGTGACGTGGCAAGCTTTCACCGGTCAGTGAGGCGGTATCAATCCAACCGGGAGCATCAAGAATGCCATCTAGCGTCACTAGCTCCCCCGGCGCTAGCTTAACGCGCGTACCCGCAGCCACATCATTGACAGGTAGTAAGACCCAGGCCCCCTTTTGCCAAGCGCTTATAGCCGCATCTGGCAACGCCAGTGCATCCAGCGCTTTCAGTCCACGGTGTCGGCACAGCGTTTCTACCAGTCGCCCAACGAGCAACAGCACAATCAGCATAACCGCCGTATCGAAATACACCTCCGCCGAGCCGCGCCACAACAACCCAATCGACACACTCACTGCACCGATCGCACCAAGGCTAACCAGCACATCCATCCCTGGGCGTTTGGCAAGCAACGTACGCCAGCCTGCTCGGTAAAACGGCCAGCCCGAATACACCACTACGGGTAGCGCAAAGGCGCCCGATATCCACGCCACCACTTGCTCTATCGATGCGTTCGGTAGCGCTCCCACATAAATAAGCAGTGATGCCAACATGGTCCACATACCGAAAGCCGTGCCTACTAACAACCGCAAGGTAAGGTAGCGGCTCTCCTGCTCAAGACGATCATGGGCATCATCAACAGCTTCTAATTCAGTTAGCCGATAGCCCAACCGTTTGACTACCGGCGCAAGCTCCGTCAGATCGACTGCGTCTCGCGCACCTTTCACCCACACGGTTGCCGTGGGGTAGTGGACGCTAACGTCGATGACCCCAGGCAGACGTGCTAGCGCCCCCTCTACTGCCAGAGCACAGCTGGTACACCACATACCATGCAGGGTATAGAGGGGATTGTTATGGCTAGATGTTTTATCGTCTTCTGGCATCGAGCTAACGTGGGCGTTATGACTTATAGACAAGGCGGCACACTGATAATCGGCATACCCGCAAACACCACACCGAAAGCGGAAAACAAATATAGCCACGCCGAGACAGTGGCATGAAAGCGCTGACGGCCTTGATGCTGCTTCGCCACTTGGCAACTCCCCCAGGCAAGCGCCACAAGCCCTACGGCAGTAATAAGACTAACACCACCTAGCGCGGCATTAAGACCTGTAAGCGCTCCCGCTTCTGGCGATGGTGGCGCCACCGCACAGGCTACTGAAAGGCCGCTATAAACCGCCACAAACCATAGGCTCCATAGCGTTAGTCCGATAATTAAGTGGATGGGATGAGTAAAATGTAGTCGTACCATCACCATTATCCTCCTATCACCCGAGGCAGTATCGCCAACGCCCCGACTAACAACCAGAATGTGACCACGTTATAGCGCCAAAGTAGTGCCACTACGGCGGGTTCAAACGGCGCATGAGCACCCACGTAGCCATAGCCAACGCGCATGCCTTGTAATACCGTTAAGATAACCGCCAAGCCACCATGAAAAAGCGCGTAAACAAGCCCCACCAGCATCACCGCATCGTGGGTGGTTTGGGTCGGTGAAAGATCGGCTCGCCAGAGCGCCCAGCCAGCGAGCCCCACTTGAAGCGCGCCTAACGCAGCGGCTAAATAGAGACTTGCTCTTAACCCTGCATCACGCTGCTGACGCAGCCCGCGCACCAGCTTCTCTACCACCACGCACCCAGCTAAAACCGCCCCGCCAGCTATGCCCGTTATCAGCAGAGACAGAGGCGGTGTATCTGGCATTTGCCACTCAGGCGAAACAGTCCATAGATAAAACCAGCCAAACAGATAGGAAAGAAAGAACGAACCGTTGGCAATTAAAAACACCGCCATTGCCCAAAGCCCAGGGCCATCCATCGTACGTGAATGGAGCGGCGGATCGCCTGGCTTCACGCCGGCATCAGGAGCCGCATTCGGGTGTGCACCGTTCTCCCACGACCAGCGCAGTAGCAACACGCCAGCAATCACTACAAAGATGCCCGCTAGCGCATAGACACGGGTTAATAAACTAATGCACACCACTGCCAGCGCTGCTGCGGCAAACAGCGGCCACCAAGAGTTACCAGGCAGGTGAATGATTTCGCGCACTTTGCCAGTAATCGGGTCGCTACCCCAGATTTCACGCCGGCCGTGGGAAGCCACCGCTAAGCCGTGCATACCCTTCGCCATGGTATGTGGCAAATTCGGGTCATCCCACAACGGATGCCGTGTTTCTACAGTAGGTAAGCTGACAAAGTTATAAGCGCTTGGGGGCATCGAGTTAGCCCATTCCAGCGTATCGGCATTCCATGGGTTCTGTTTGGCGGGTTTACCAAACCGGAAGTGCAGCGCGATATCCAGCAACACCATGGCAATACCCGCCGATAGCACAAAGCTGCTGACGGATGAGAGCAGGTTATAAATCTCCCACCCAGAACCAGCTTCATAGGTATAAACACGCCTGGGCATACCTAAAAGGCCCGTCCAATGCATAATCAGAAACGTACCGTTAAAACCTAAAAAGGTTAGCCAGAACCCCCAACGCCCGAGGCTTTCAGATGGCATACGCCCGGAAAATAGCGGCAACCAGTAGTAAAGCCCGGCAATGAGTGGGAAGAACATGCCTCCCACCAACACATAGTGCATGTGGGCTACCACAAAGTGGGTATCGTGCACCTGCCAGTTAAATGGCACTAGCGCCAACATCACCCCGGTTAAGCCACCGCAAACGAAAATAATCAAAAAGCCCATCACCCAAAGCATGGGCAGTTTCATTTTAGGTTTACCTAGCCACAGGGTAGCCAGCCAAACAAACACCTGAATCGCCGTTGGTACCGCCACCAGCATGCTAGCCGCCGAGAAAAATGCCTGAGCCAGCTGAGGGATACCCACTGTAAACATGTGGTGTACCCAAAGCCCAAAACTGATAAAACCCATAATAGCGATGGCAGCTACCACCCACCCATAACCGACAATAGGCCGCCCGGCAAAAACCGGTATTAGCGTGGAAACAATGCCCGCGGCAGGTAGAAAGATGATGTAGACCTCAGGGTGACCAAACAGCCAAAACAGATGCTGCCACAGGATGGGGTCGCCGCCTCCCGCAATCTGGAAAAATGGCATACCAACGGCGCGCTCAAGTTCCAGTAAAACGCTGCCAAGTATCAACGGTGGAAACCCCACCACGATCATCAGCGCCATGGCCAAGATATACCAAGCGAACAACGGCATTTTATGCAGCGCCATGCCCTGAGTGCGAGTACGCAATATCGACACTACCAACTCGACACCCGCAGACACTGCGGAAATTTCCACAAACGTGATGCCTAACAGCCAAAAATCTGAGCCCAGATCAGGCGCGAACTCTTTACTACTAAGCGGGGTGTACATAAACCAGCCGCTGGAAGGCGCCATTTCAATAATCAAGCTGGAAGTAAGAATAATCCCGCCAAATAAATAGCAGAAATAGCCAAGTGATGTTAGCCGAGGGCAGACCAGGTCGCGGGCACCGATCATCTTTGGGATCAGGTAAATCGCCAGCCCTTCCAGCATAGGAATGGCGAACAGAAACATCATCACCGTGCCATGCATGGTGGTGACCTGATTATAAATGTCTGGCGACATAAAGTTTTGGTCGGGCATCGCTAACTGGGTTCGCACCAGCATTGCTAAAATGCCGCCAATCAGGAAAAACACCATCCCCGTGACCATAAAACGTAGGCCAAGCGTGGTGTGGTTGACGATAGTTAAGGACCTTAGACCTTTGGGGTTCCCCCAAATGGTGTGCAAGTCTTCGTGCAATTGCTGCGGGTCATGCTCAATGGCTTCTTGATTGACACTCTTCATGGTGACAAGGCCTCCAGCCAAGCACCCAGGGCATCCAAGGTGTCCGTTTCAATTTCACTGTGGGTAGGCATCTTATTGCCTGGCTTTAGCGTTTGGTGATGCTGCAACCAGCGACTCACCGCCCCCTCTTCCATGGCAATCACCCCCGCGCCTAGCGTGGCGCGACCGCCCACATCTGAAAGCGTTGGCCCAATGCCCCCTTGGCTAACGCCCTCTACCTGGTGGCAGCGGGCACAATGCGCCATAAAAGCATCTCGCGCGTCGTCGTAAGTAGCATCGGCAACGGCCAGTTCGCTAAGCGTCGCCTCTTGTCTTGCAGTTAACCATGCCTCGAACTCGCTGCGTGGCAAGGCCTCCACATGCAATTGCATATGGGCATGGCCCACGCCGCAAAGTTCGGCACACTGCGCACCAAACACCGCGGGCTCATCGGCTTGTAAACGAATTTTATTTACGCGACCCGGCAACATATCTATTTTCCCCCCCAGCCGGGGCACCCAAAACGCATGAATCACATCGGCACCACTGACATGAAAATCTACTGGCTCTCCAGCAGGCATCACCAGTTGATTAGCGGTCACAACCTCACCGCCTTCAGCATCGGGATAGCGCACTTCCCACCACCACTGATGGCCAATCACCTCGATAACTTCTGGCGGTTCGCTCATGGGTAGCGTTAGCATCCGCTGGCCGGCGGGAACGCCAAACAGTAGCAGCGCGGTAATGCTGGCCACAGGCAACATAATGCCGCCGCCAATAATCCATCGGCGAGCGATACGGCGCTCCTGGGTAGGTGTGCGTTCCACATTTCTTGGTTTAAAGGCGTAAAGCCAAAGAGCTGTCACCCCAATCAGTACAAGGGTGGCAAATCCGAGCATTACCCACCAAATTAGCCGCACGTCTCGCGCAGCAGGCCCAGCAGGGTCTAAGATAGATCTATCACCTGTGCAGCCCGCTAAGCTCACCAGTAAGAAAGTCCCAAGCAAGCATGCTGTTCGCTGGCCCCATCGCGACGATAAATATGAAATGATGGTGGACGTTACGCCATTACGTTCCCTCATTTGCAATTTTCCTGGCATGCCGTTGGTCTGAATGACTTTTTCGCTTTGTCTAACCACAGGAAGTGACCATGACACTTACTCCCCAACGCTCGATAAAAAGCCGTGCCGCGCTGGCTGGCCATCCGCTTCACCCAGTGATGATCCACTTTCCTGTGGCCGCACTGATGGCGCTGGTCGCCAGCGACCTGGCTTACTGGTATACCCAAGACCCATTCTGGCTGCGCAGCGGTTTGTGGTTGGCGGGGGTAGGCGCGTTTGGCGGCTGGATTGCTTCGGTAGCGGGCATTATTGACCTGGTCACCGTGGCGCGGATCCGCCGCCTGATCACCGGCTGGAGCCACGCGATTGTAGCCGTTGTTATGCTTTCCCTGGCGTCGCTTAATTGGCTTCTGCGATTTAATGAACCTGGCGCGGTACTGCCCTGGGGGCTGGCCATTTCGCTGGCCACTGCCTGCCTGATCGCGCTGGCAGGCTGGCTGGGCGGCCAGTTGGTATACGAGCATGCTGTCGGCGTCGACGTTGAGAAGTCGCCTTAACAGTGCAATGTCGGCAATAGTAGTGTTGGCACTTAAGCGAATAATCTTCATCGCGTTAACTCCAAGCCAGCGGTTTGGAGAGCACAAACCCAAGCACACCCAATATCCCCGTTAACGCGAGGATTAAGGCGCATAGACTGGCAACTTTTACGCCTTTGAAAATCCCCATTTCCAGCCGCAAAATCAGCCAGCCGAAACAGCCGTGGGCAGCCACCATTAGCACCACGGCACCTAGCTTTAGAATTAACCACCCTCCGAGAAGGCCATGTAACAGAAACAGCAGCGTGCCCGACGCGATGGCGACCAGGGCAGCAGGTGTTGCAATGGAGTTGTAGAAAAATCGCGGCATAGGGGGCGTGCCTTGCGCGAACCCCGCGTCTTTACGCAGCTGGAGCGCATGCAAAAGCAGAGCGGGTAAATAGAGAAGCGCGCCGCACCAGGTAACTAGCGCGGCGATGTGCAGCAGTTTTAGCCATGGCATTGAGGCTTCCTTGCGTTGCGTAAGGCGATAACGGGATTTGCCCCAGATAACCTTAGTTAACAAAAGCGACTCTAGCTAGGCAGGATAGTGAAGATAAGCAGTTATAATCAGTTAAAAGCCCGTGTTAGGAGATATAGCGAGAGCTACTCCACAGTGATTTCGTAACCGGTGAATTTACGCAGGTTAATAACCCCGGTGTCAAAGATCAGGTACTGCCCTTTTACACCTTGAAGAGTACCTTCAATCAGCGGCTGCTTATCAAAGTTATGGGACGTCACCTTACTCGGAAAAGTCGCCACGGGATAATGAAAGTCCAGTGGCGTTTCATCCAGGATACGAATGGCATCCGCACCGTGCACGTCACGTAACTGCCCTAACCCATCGGCTAACAGGTTAAAAAGACGGTCACGCTCTGCGCACAAATCCAATGGCTTCACCTCGCCTTTAAGCATGGCACGCCAGTTAGTTCGGTCGGCCACCTGCTCTTTAAAGAGCATTTCGACAAAACCAGACTGTTGCCGGGTATTTACCTCAAGAATGGGCAATGCCTGAATGGCCCCTTGGTCCAGCCAGCGGGTTGGCATTTGCGTTTTGCGGGTGATACCTACCTTCAAACCGGATGAGTTCGCTAAGTAGATAATGTGTGGCTGGAAGCAGTGCTTTTCACCCCACTCGGGGTCCCGGCAGGTGCCCTGATGATAGTGGCACGCCTCGGGTTTCATAATGCATGTATCACACTGGGCTAAACGCTTAAAGCAGGGGTAACAGTAGCCTTGAGCAAAACTTTTTTTGGTTGCCCGCCCGCAGTGGGTACAAGCAATAGCGCCGCTCCAGGCAAGTCGCATCGGTGAGCCGATACGCTCATTCAGTGGTATTCGATGGTCGCCCGCGCGAAGGTGATACACCACCCGATCATCTTGGCGGCTAGGTAAGTCAGCCGCCATTTTTTGCAAACATCCTTGCACCGGGGATGCTACCGAGGCAAACAGATCATCAGTCACGCGTAGCATCCCGGGCAAGGCCTGCCATTTCAGGGGAAACACCGGCACCGGTCGCGCCAGCACCACAGGTACGCTGCTCCAGATAGCCGACACGGCTCTCTTCAGGAACGTTATTCTCCACCTCAAAACGCATCACCGCCTCCAGGCACAACTCGGTCTGTTCTGGCGTTAAATACCGGCCATCGGGCCATTTGCGCAACGCCACTGCCTGCTTAAGGCTTTCGTAAATGGCGGGCGTCATTTGATTAATCATTTTATCGAAGGTCATATCACTCATCGTAGGCACCTTTAATGTTTGCTTCGTTTGGAAGAATAATACCAGCCTGTGACCAGCCCCACGAGCAGCCCGCCCAAGTGCGCTTCATTCGCTACGTTGCCAAAGCCCACGCTACCGGCAATATCGGTCATGGTGAACACCATCCAGCCCAGCATGAAGACGACTAGCATCTGGGGGACGAAAAATCCGCTTTGCGGGGCACGATAAGACATCAGCCACACATGGGCCAGCAAGGCGTAAACCACACCAGACATACCGCCAAACAGCACTGTGCCAGTGACATATTGCGCAATGTTAGCGCCAATACCGGCAACCAGAAGCAGTAGCAGCATGGTACGACTACCCTGAAGCTGCTCGATTTGACGCCCGAAGTACCATACCCACATCAGGTTGAAGATCAAATGCATCCAGCCAAAGTGTAAAAACGCAGGCGACAGTAAGCGCCATACTTGGCCAGACATTATTGTGTCACTAAGGTTGCCATATACGAGCTGCCCACCTGAAACGCCCACCGGCACGATAGTGAGCCCAACAATTAGTAAGTCGCCAAATACCCCTGTTAGGGCAAAAACAAATAGGCTAATACCAATCATCAGCGCTGTAACCGGCACTTGGCGCAACATCGGCACCAAACGATTCATCCCGCTTCGGTGGGTGGGTCGAACAGTCGTCGTAATCAGAGGCTCACCTCGCTCCCAGCGACTCACCAACGATCTCATTTCATCATGCTGGCGCGGGTCGGCAACCCATAGCAGCTGGCCATCTGCTTCATCGGTAATGCGATGACCAATGCGGTAGTGCCATAGCGCTTTACGCAGCTCTTTTGTGTCCGCGCCCGTGGGTAAAAGCATTACTGGATGCATGGCAGGTTCCTTTCAACCAATAAGAATCGGCGTAACGTCACGCCGCGTCACCAACGGATAGACGAAAAAAATCCGGCGGAGGGGGCCGCCGGATCAAAAAGCAAGGGATCATTCAAGGGAACACTTACTCTGATAACCGACAACACCGTTAGTTCAGCTATTTTGAAAAAAATATGTAACCGTGTGTAAAGCTGAAAAATATCGCTATTAATCAAAATCTATTTCCCACGGTTTAGGCAGTGCACGCTCCTCTTTCGGCACCTGTATCCACACAAAATGATCGGCATTGAGCCGCGCTTCTCCGCTCCAGCGATAAGCCACTAAACGGCCAAATTTCACCGCACTATAATCCAAGCAGGCAATGTTGTGTGCTGGTAAGGCGGGAATACCCTCGCACCAGTAATGGCCAATAAATAAAGGTGGCTGTTCAGGGCCGTAATAACTAAGGCGCTGACGTTCAGTATCGGTCAGCGTTCTGGTCTCTAGGTCACCAGGAAGGTTATCTGGCTGAAATACCACGTCCCCCCACTGCTGCGGGTTCGCTGACCAAAAGTGCGCACGAAAACTCTGCCTAGTAAAGCCATCGCCTGAGTGTATCGCAATGCCTTTTGGTAACGGTATATGAGGCCCACGGGTTAGGCGATCAAGTATACGAAAGGCTTGTGTAGAGGGGTCAGTGGACTCAACCAGAAAGTGGTTGTCCATGCAGGCGTTGGGCGCACGCTGTTTGAGCTGTCGAATCAACTCGTCATCCCAGCAGGCATGCACCACACGAATCCCATCCAGCTCCAGACATAGCGGAATAGTCTTAAACCACGCCAGGGTGTCTTCCCACTCGTTTGTATAATCGCGGTACTGAGCCAGCGTGTCTTCAATAATACGATTATGGCGCGGCGTATGTTCGCGCAGCCAGCGCTTGTTGCTACCAGGGGGCGCAGGGTGCGTATAGGCCAGGGCATTATATTCATGATTACCCATGACAATATATGCTTCGCCCTCTTCAACCATTCTGCGTGCGATGGTAACCGCTAGACGAATACGGGGGCCACGATCAATTAAATCACCTAAAAAGATCACTTTTCGGCGTGGGTGACGATACACCCCACCCCGTTGATGATAGCCAAGCCGCTCTAATAACGCTGCCAGTGTTGCACCACAGCCATGTACATCCCCGATTAAATCGTAGCCCTCCATATTAATCCCCTAGCCGATGGCTCCAGCCGAGTTTACTGCGCAACACTTCATAGAAGTTATGCCCAATAGGATGCACGAGCTGAACGCGCTCTGGTTTTCGTTGAATAACGAGCACATCGTCAGGTTTAGCCACGGCACGAGTTTGTCCGTCGCAGCTGATATGGGGATAGGTCTGATTGGTTTCACCAATGTGAACACGGATTTCACTGGCAGCGTCAATCACAATAGGACGACTCGACAGCGTATGGGGGAACATGGGCACCAACGTCACTACATCCAGCTTGGGGTGCATGATTGGCCCGCCGCCAGAAAGTGCATAGGCGGTTGAACCAGTGGGCGTGGCAATAATTAAGCCGTCACTACGTTGGCTATACACAAACTGCCCATCAATAAACAGTTCGAACTCAATCATGCGCACCGCTTTACCTGGATGAACCACCACTTCATTGAGCGCAGCACCGCTACCCACCGCTTTACCGTTTCGGTACAACACGGCATCTAGCAAGAAACGTTCTTCAACTTCAAACTCTCCCGCCAGCACTTCGCCAACCCGACTTTCTAGTTCATCAGGAGAAATATCCGTTAAAAAGCCTAACCGCCCCCGGTTCACGCCTAACATCAACGTACCGCTAAGACATAGCGTGCGGGCAGCCCCGAGAAGGCTACCATCCCCCCCTACAACGATGACCAAATCGCACAGCTCCCCCAGCATGCGGCGGCTGGCTTCAGGCAGTCCATGGTTCGGTAACACCGTTGCGGTCCGGTCTTCAATCAGAACTTTATAATCGTGGGCAACTAGATAGCTGACCAACCGCTTAAGCGAATCGACCACTTTGTCACTGCCTAAACGGCCGATTAAGCCGATTGTTTTAAAGGACGTCGCTTTAGAGGACGTCGCTTTTTTAAGGGGCGCTTCTTCTAAAGGCTGCGTGCGTTCGGCCTGGCTCAAGGGTGCTAAACCTGACGATGGGGTGTTAGACATGGACAACTCTCGCTGGCATCAGCCCACATTATGGAGAGTATGAGGGTGTCGAGCAAATTGCCCAGCGCAACGCGAAACCGCTGGCTACTCTGGGCAAAAACAATAGCTTGAATTAGTTAGACAGATATAGCGCGACGACGCTGCAACCACCAGTGATTTAACCACAGAGAAGCGGCCATGATAGCGGCGCCCAATAGTAGCTTGCCTATATCTGCATCCCGGTTCCAAATCACCAGATTAACCACCAAACCAGCGGGCACCAGCGCATTGTTCATTATTGCCAGCGTTCCTGCATCGACCTTAGTGGCTCCTTGGTTCCAAGCGAAATAACCCACGCCAGAAGCGACTAGCCCAAGCCATGCCAATACACTCCACTGCACCGGTGTACTGGGCA
This sequence comes from Halomonas sp. IOP_6, assembly GCF_021151565.1. Lineage (NCBI taxonomy): Bacteria > Pseudomonadati > Pseudomonadota > Gammaproteobacteria > Oceanospirillales > Halomonadaceae > Halomonas > Halomonas sp. IOP_6. The sequence goes on from NZ_JAIRBO010000011.1 coordinate 30,385, forward strand.
GCGCTGCCGCATTACCAAACAGCAAAAAGGCAGGGAGTGCCACTAGCATTGCGCCGATAAAGAACCAGCCAAAAACGTTATGCCACGCCAAGGTGGGCGGCAAATCGGCTGCGAGACGACGATAGCCAACCTGACCTAACGCAAAACAGAGATTAGCCCCCTGCACTACCAAAAAGCCCATCCAGAACCCACTATCAATACCATCGTAACGAATGACGCCTGCTCCGATCACCGCCAATAGTGCGGTTACTAAATAAATAGGCGTGAAGCGCTTAAACATTAGGTCATCTAGAAGTGCAATATAAACTGGCGTGAAAATCGTGAATAACAGAACCTCAGGAACCGATAGCAGTAAAAACGAGTGATAGAAGAAGGTGTACATGACACCTAACTGCACCGCACCCAGCGCCATTAACGCTAAACGCTGTTTTCCACGCAGCAAGCTGGGCCGTAAAAATGGCAGGAACACCAGCATGGCGAGCGTTACCCGTACAAGCACCGCAAAGTAGCTGTCTACTTGGCCTGCCAGATATACACCAATCAACGAGAATGAGAACGCCCACAGCGCCGTCACGCCAACAAGGTAGCCCATAGTAAACCCCATCAAAAAGAAAAGTTGACAGGGATTATACGCGCTTCACAACAACTGCCAATGGGCTAGACGAAGAATCGCTAGCTTAGTGCTTTTTTAACCATATAAACGCATGCACTACGCCAGGAAGCCAGCCCAACAACGTCAATACAACACTAAGAGCAACACGTTTTGCCCCGCCCTCTGTTAACCCAACGGCCAAAGGCGGTAGCAAAACAGCTAGCGCGCGGTAGGCAAACAGAACCGATGACGGTTGAGACGATGCTGGCGCTGCTTCAGAAGCAATGGGTGATGGGGCTTGATGCTTAAGCGCACTATCAGCCTCATTTGTTTGCGCGGTAGGCGTAAAGTGCTCTACCGCCGCTTGCGCTTGCTTAGCTTGCTGCTTCTCTTTAGCTAGTGCTTTTTGGTGAGCCTCTTTATCAATTTTCTGCTCTAACGTTTCCGCGCCGTCTGCCAAATCATCGTGATGGCGCTCCCAGTCTTCCCAATCATGTGGTGTACCGGATTTTGGACGCTGGCTACCTGCCCCACGAGCTCTCTCCCACGCTTTTTCTTCTAATGTGTTGGGCCGTTCAGGGTCTCTTTCTATGCCAACGCCTTTGCGATTGAGGTATTCACGTGCGTCCATACTGACTCCTTGCAGCTTCTGAAATGAAGCAAAGCGTTGAATGTATCAATAATAAGGACAACGCAGGGTGAGTTAAATCTTCTACATTAATAGAATTATAGGTCTCGTGGCTCATGGCTCTTGTGACTCATAGCTCTTGTGATTCATAGCTCTTGTGATTCATAGCTTTCATGCCGCAAGCGGTTATTGCTCTACTCTCTTTAAGAGTGAAACTGCGCGTATTACGTCAAGGAGTGTCAAGATGAATAATAGAACCCCCGATACCGTACGCGATGTCATGTCACGGGACTGCTACCGCGTCACTGGCCAAACCTCTATCACCAACTTAGCCCAAGGTTTGGCATTGCATCGCTTACCAGGCGCTCCAGTGGTAGATGCGTCTGATCGGCTGATTGGTTTTATATCCGAACAGGATGTGATGGGTCGCGTATTGGACAGCATCTACCACGATGATGAAGCGCCGCTGGTACGTGAGTTAATGCGCCAAGACGTGCTCACCACAACGCCCAATAAAAGTATCACCGACTTAGCACAGGAAATGCTCGGAGCAAAACCAAAGGTTTATCCCGTTGTGGAGCAGCAACGCCTAGTGGGGATTGTCACGCGCCGCGACATCTTAATGGCGCTGCTAACGATTCGTCGACACTAACTATCACCGTACTACCTATCGCCGTACTATCTATTGCCGTACTACGTCAGAAAACGACCGATTGATAAGCAAAAAAAACCGCTGCTTGATAAGCAGCGGAAGCAAGGGATCGAAAACAATAGCCAGAACAACACTATTAACGACTGCTATCGCGATGTTGCCTGTACACACTCTGACACCTTGCAGGGGAAAAGTTCGCAAAACTGCAAAATTTTCGTCTTAACGAGCAGCAGGCGTATACTGTCGTGCATTGTTAAACGAATGCTGATACTGATTTTGCAGGGAGTGTAGTATGGCGCTGTACCTATTAGTGTTTGGCGTCTGTTTGCTGGTAATAGGTGGCGTGCTGGTAATATTAATGACCGTAGGTACGCCACGCTACCGCACTGAGCCTAACGACCTGATCAATTTGTTCGACAAAGCGCTGGAAAGCAGCATCAGCGAAACGGAGTGGAATGCCATCATTGGCTACCCCATTCGCCACGATGAGTACCTGGATAATGTCCGCCGTCGTGCATCACATTTAATGGACATCCACGGGCGCCATTGGCAAATTGCTCGAAGCAAACCGTTACTTAACCAAGAGGGTTACGCGGAACTGAAAGCATTACGTGATCATTTAGCGGCACACACAGCGCTGCGCCAGCGGTAAACAGGCCAGTAGTGCCGAGGAGACCTCATGCCGAGTACTATTCGTCAAATCCCTTTAGAAAGTGCCACAAAGCATCACTCCCACGATTTTCACCAAATAGTCATTACGCTGTGCGGCTCTTCAGAATTTGAGATTGAAGGCCTAGGTGGCCGGGTAAACGCATTTTCAGGCTGCATTGTTCCCGCGAATCATGAACACTTCTATTCAGGTAACGGCTACAATCGTCAACTGATACTGGACCTGCCTGAAGATGCACCTGCCTTAACGGGCGAACACCGCGAATTAGTAGCACTGTTTGATGCGCCGCGTTTTTTTGCACTCGACAATCCATTGCGCCACTACCTTGCTTTCGTAGAAAGCGAGCTCGCCCAAGGATTTGACACGTCGGCAATGTCTTTCCAGCAAGATCGTCTTGCTGCCACGTTGTTAGGTTCATTAAAGGCTCGTCTGGGCGCATCAGAAAGCGCATCACAACGGCGGCTCAACCTTGATCAAATCGATCGATTTATTCGCCACCACTTGGCCGATGAGCTGAGAGTCGCTGATTTAGCAAAATTGGCCTGCCTCAGTGAGGCACATTTCTCTGAACGCTTTCGCGTCCAAACGGGCCTGTCGCCCTGGCAATATGTTCGACGCCAACGCTTACACGCAGCCAGGCAACTTGTATTACAAAGCCGTCTACCACTCACTGACATAGCCATTCAAACAGGCTTTGCCAATCAAAGCGCTCTTTCGCATGCTTTTCGGCGTAGTTACGGCTTGTCCCCCCGCCAGCTACGCCAAGGAGTAGGCGCAACCAATACGCCGCTCGATTCGGCTACCCACTTAGCGCCGTCTTCAACATCCGGTGCAACCTCGTTAGCATCTTCCGCGCCTTCTTCAGGAGCAAGCGTCAAGACTGGCGCACTCTCATTTCGCTAGTGATGAAGCAGTTAGCTTGGGCACATAACACGCTATTTTGCGTGCTGGCAGCCGTTTAGAGACTAAACTAAAGTCTTAAAAAGCGTTTCTTGCCGAGAATTTGACACGTTTTGCCATGAAAACGACATACACCTAATGGCAGCTCGCTCTACATTCGACCGTTATCTTGGGCGCAGTGCCCTACCATCGCTTTATTTCGGTTATTTGATTCAGCTTTTCGCTTTCTGTTTAGACTTATGGGGGCCTCAATGCTCAATGCCAAGAAAATGCGTGACCCTGCCATCTGGCAAACTGATCTTGATACGCTTATGGAGCGTATCAGTGATCACTATCTTGTCGATGAGGATGCCTTCGTCAGTGAATCAAGGCTCTCAACGCTGGCCCACACTACCTACAGCGTTTTGTGACTGAAAAAACAATCACCAACAGCACTGCCGCGCTGGGTGGTAACGCGTCGCTTCTGGCGCTTGGCGATAAGTGAACAGCTCAGCAATGCTGACGTGTCGACTTGCAAGGAGAACCCCATCATGAACAAAACTAATCTTAATTTGCATAGCGACGTGAGTGATCTTCGCTCACGCATCCGCAGCAACTATGACGCCGATGAAGCAGCGGTGCTGCATGAGCTGATCGAACGCATCAAGCTATCAGAGGATGACCGACGCAAAGTTGCTGCCGCCGGTGCCAACTACGTGGAGCGTGTGCGCAAAGAGAGGTCTCCCTCGATGATGGAGGCGTTCCTCGCTGAGTACGGCCTTTCCACCACCGAGGGCGTCGGCCTGATGTGTCTGGCAGAAGCCCTGCTGCGCGTGCCTGATGCGGAAACCATCGACGACCTGATCCACGATAAAATCGAGCCGTCCGACTGGGGCGCGCACCTGGGAAAATCGTCCTCATCGATGGTTAATGCCTCGACCTGGGCGCTGTTACTAACCGGTAAAGTACTAGAAGAGGATCCCAAGGGCCCAACCCGGGCGCTACGCGGCCTAGTACGCCGTATGGGCGAGCCGGTAGTGCGTAAGGCGGTTGGTCAGTCGATGAAGATTCTCGGCCGCCAATTCGTACTCGGCCAGACCATCGAAGAAGGCATGAAGAATGCCCGCGACCTAGAGAAACAGGGCTACACCTACTCTTACGACATGCTTGGCGAGGCGGCTCGCACAGATGAGGATGCCGTCCGCTACCATGAGGCCTATGCCAAGGCGATCACTGCGATCGCCGAACAGGCCAAGGGCGATGTACGTGGCAGTCCCGGTATCTCGGTGAAACTATCAGCCCTGCATCCGCGTTATGAGTACACCCACCGTGACACGGTAATGGCAGAGCTCGTACCCCGTGCGTTGGAACTGGTAAAACAAGCGGCCAAAGCCAATATCGGTTTCAATATCGACGCAGAAGAGCAGGATCGACTGGATCTGTCACTCGACGTGATCGAGGCACTGATGTCCGACCCCAGCCTCGATGGGTGGGACGGCTTCGGGGTCGTTGTACAAGCCTATGGGCGTCGCGCCGCGCCGGTGATAGAGACACTTTACGAACTTGCCGAGCGGTTCGGCCGCAAGATCATGGTGCGCTTGGTCAAGGGTGCCTACTGGGATTCCGAAATCAAGCTCTCCCAAGAGATGGGCGTTAAAACCTTCCCGGTCTTCACCCGCAAGGTCAATACCGATGTCAGCTACATGGCCTGCGCTCAGATGCTGCTCGACCGGCGCGACCGCATCTATCCACAGTTCGCCACACACAATGCCCATACCTGCGCCGCCGTCGTGGCCATGGCAGGCGATGACAAGGACAGCTACGAATTTCAGCGCCTGCATGGCATGGGCGAATCGCTGCACCACATCGTTAAAGAGGCTGAGGGCACGCACTGCCGCATCTACGCCCCGGTCGGCGCTCACCGCGACCTGCTGGCCTACTTGGTGCGTCGCCTGCTAGAGAATGGCGCGAACTCCTCGTTCGTCAACCAGGTGGTGGATAGCTCGATTCCCCCGAGCGAAGTATCAAGAGATCCAGTTGAAGGGTTTAAACAGCTTGGCGAGGCCATCTCAAGTCCGTTGATCCGCCAGCCCGGTGAGCTGTTTGCGCCAGATCGCAAGAACTCCAAGGGTTATCGTATCAACGAACCTGCCTCGATCCTGCCGCTGCTTAATGCGCGGGAAACCTTTGCTGACAAGACCTGGACAGCAGGTCCCATGCTAGTGGGAAATCCTGCTCCCCAAGGCCCGGCTCGCGATGCAGTCTCTCCCGCCGACAGCTCGCGTATTATCGGCAAGGTGCATGAGGCCACCCCTGAGGAGGTAGCGGCCGCTCTCGACGCTGCAGAGCAAGGTTTCCGTGAGTGGTCAGCACGTCCTGTGGCCGAGCGTGCCGAAGTGCTCCGTCGTACCGCGGATCTCTATGAAGAACATATCGCTGAGCTGACCGTGATCACCACCCGCGAAGCCGGTAAGATGATGTTTGATGGCATCGCTGAAGTGCGCGAAGCGGTGGATTTCCTACGCTACTACGCCAATGAGGGTGAGCGGCTGGAAGCGGAAGAACCCGGTAGCGCCCGCGGTATCTTCGTCTGCATCAGCCCTTGGAACTTCCCACTGGCCATCACCACCGGGCAGATCGCCGCAGCCTTGGTGGCTGGCAACGCGGTACTTGCAAAACCCGCCGAGCAAACGCCGCTGATCGCCGCCCGCGCCGTCGAGTTGATGCGTGAGGCTGGCCTTCCAGAAGCAGCACTTCAACTGCTGCCTGGCGATGGACCCACGGTGGGTGGCCCGCTGACTAGCGATCCACGTATCGCTGGTGTCTGCTTCACTGGCTCGACCCCCGTGGCACAGATTATCCACAAAGCCCTGGCGCAGAACGCAGGACCCGATGCGATACTGGTTGCCGAAACCGGTGGCCTCAACTCGATGATCGTGGACTCTACGGCGCTGACCGAGCAGGCAGTCCGCGATATCTTAATTTCCTCCTTCCAGTCGGCTGGGCAGCGTTGTTCAGCGCTACGCATGCTGTATGTGCAGGAAGAGGCGCGCGACCGGTTGCTCAACATGCTTTATGGCGCCATGGACTCGCTCACCATCGGCGATCCTTGGAATACTGACACCGACGTCTCACCAGTGATCGACGCCGACGCCCAAGCCGAGATAAGCGACTACGTAGCAGCGCACGAGAAGACAGGTAAGGTGTTGAAGAAACTGTCCGCACCGGAAGCTGGCACCTTCGTCACCCCCGCGGTCATTGAGGTTGGGGGCATTGCAGACCTCGAACGCGAGATATTCGGCCCGGTTCTACACGTGGCTACTTTCAAGGCGCGAGACATCGACAACGTGGTCGACGACATCAATGGCAAAGGCTACGGATTGACCTTCGGCCTGCATACCCGCATCGATGATCGTGTGCAGCAAATCGTCGAGCGCATCCATGTCGGCAACGTTTATGTTAATCGTAACCAAATCGGCGCCATTGTCGGCTCCCAACCATTCGGGGGCGAAGGCCTCTCGGGCACCGGGCCCAAGGCCGGTGGCCCGCTCTATGTCACTCGCTTCCGCCGCACTGCCACCGCCGAGCACCACGAGGCTCCTGAGGGGAAAACCATCTCACTCAGCGACCTCCAATCGGCTTTAGATGGGCTAGATGCGCGGAACTGGGCGGTACGACCCAATCGGATCGAAGTACTCCGCAAGGCACTCTCCGGCAAAGGCGGCGTGATCCGCAAGGCCCTTAACGAGACAGCGGCCCTCGACATGACACCGCAGACGCTTCCAGGACCCACAGGGGAAAGCAACCGCTTGGCGATGTATCCAAAAGGCGCTGTTCTGTGCCTTGGGCCAACGCTGGATATCGCCGCTGCCCAAGCAGTACAGGCGCTTGGCGCGGGCTGTACGGCAGTAGTGATCGCACCAGGCGCAGCTCAAGCCGTCCAGCCGCTGGTCGACGCTGGCGCGCCCGTGATTGGGCTCGACGGTAGCATCACAGCAGATACACTAAGCGAGGTTCAAGGGATCGCCGCCGTCGCCGCGGCTGGCAAAAGTAATTGGACGCATGAACTGCGGATAGCACTCGCTAAGCGCGACGGTGCCATCGTGCCGCTCGAGACTCAGACCATTTCACCAGATCGCTACGTGGTGGAACGTCATCTGTGCATCGATACGACCGCAGCGGGTGGCAACGCCAGCTTGCTGGCAACGGCCGAATAGGCCCGCTGGCTTTGTCGACGTCATGCTTCTCAACTAAACTTAGACGACAATAACATCGTGTTGCCGGGAGGCGGCCAGTACAGGCGCTTCCCTAGCAAGGAATATCGAGGACCAAGCGGTAGCGCCTTGCTACACGAATAAGAAGCGGAGTTAAACATGCGTGCTACTAGCGGTTCTGCACGGCAAGCGCGCTAACCTGTCGGAGCTAGCTCCGTCCTGACAAATTGGAGAACTTTCATGGCTATCGGTGTTTGGATTAGTCTTTTTGCCTACTTTGCGCTCATGATCGCCATCGGCATTTATGCCATGCGCAAAGCGACATCTTCATCAGAAGATTACATGCTGGGGGGACGTGGCCTCAGTCCACAAGTAGCAGCTCTGTCGGCTGGCGCTTCGGACATGAGCGGCTGGCTGCTGCTTGGGTTGCCCGGCGCAATGTTTGTTTCCGGCTTAGGATCCGCCTGGATCGGCATTGGCCTTCTGGTGGGTGCGTTCTTCAATTGGACTCTGGTCGCCCCCCGACTGCGTGAACAGACGGTTCACTACGGTAATGCGATTACCATTCCAGCCTTTTTGGCAAACCGCTTTCCGACACGTGCGCTTTCACTGCGCACGGTGTCTGCTATCGTTATCGTCATCTTTTTCGCGGTTTACACGGCATCAGGCCTAGTCGCTGGGGGCAAACTGTTTGAAAGCGCGTTTGCCGGTATTTTTAACATCGGCGGCATGAGCGACTATGCTGTAGGCATCCTCATTACACTTGGTGTGGTACTTGTCTATACCGTTGTTGGCGGCTTTCTGGCCGTGAGTATGACCGACTTCGTGCAAGGCTGTATCATGATGCTAGCGCTAGTAATCATGCCTGCAGTGGTGCTATTTGGCGAAGGCGGTGGCGGGTTCTCCCAAGCATCACAGACGCTAAATGAAGTCGACCCCACCCTGCTATCCTGGACGTCAGGGCTGACCTTTATTGGCTGGCTCTCTGCGGTTACCTGGGGACTGGGATATTTCGGTCAACCACATATCATTGTGCGCTTTATGGCCATCCGGACGCTGAAAGATGTGCCTACTGCCCGTAATATCGGCATGAGCTGGATGCTTATTTCCCTGATTGGCGCAGTCTCTCTAGGTCTATTTGGCCGGGCTTATGCAATCCGCAACGGCATGGATATCGAGGATCCAGAAACGATCTTCATCATTCTGGCGAACCTGCTATTCCACCCGCTGGTCACCGGCTTCCTCTATGCGGCACTGCTTGCTGCGATTATGAGCACCATTTCCAGCCAATTGTTAGTATCGTCGTCTTCATTGACCGAAGATTTCTATCGCCTGTTCCTCAGAAAGGAAGCAACCGATAAAGAGTGCGTAAAGGTGGGTCGAATCTGTGTCGTACTGGTTGGTCTGGTGGCCGCTGTGATTGCGTCAAATCCAGACTCCCAAGTTCTTGGGCTAGTAAGTAACGCCTGGGCTGGCTTTGGCGCAGCATTTGGCCCGCTGATCATTCTGTCGCTAATGTGGTCTCGCACGAACGGAGCTGGCGCCATTGCAGGCATGGTAGTGGGCGCTGCTACCGTCATGATTTGGATTGCATTAGGCTGGAACGGAGAATTTATGGGTGGCCCCGGCGTGTACGAGATCATCCCAGGCTTCATCGCTGCCTTTATTGCCATCTTGGTGGTTAGTAGCATAACTGCCGATGCGGGTGAATATCAGCATATTGATCGCTAGACGAGCGTCAATGACACACTCAGCTTAATTAAACAATTAGTTGATCATTGAGGCCTTCCCATGCCACGGGAAGGCCTCTTTCACTTCTGATGGCCTCTTTTATAAGCCCATTATTTAGCGGCGGAGCTCCACTCTTTGCCCCAGGTCAATAACCTGCCCTCCTCTACCCGATACACTCTTTACATGGTTCGCGATCATGTCGAACAACGGTTCACGTTAACCACTCACTGCAAAGACTCACATTAATGGTCAGGAGCGACGCTATGCGCCATAACTCTCTTTCAACACTGCTCACCACTGGACTTGCAGCAGCCACATTGATGGCAAGCGGCCAAGTTTTAGCTTACGGCGCTGGCGATTTCTTTACTCGCGTGGGTGTTGCCAAAGTGGAGCCAAAAAGCGACAACGGTTCATTAGCCGGAGGCGCGTTCACGGTTGATGTTCAGGACAAAACCGATTTCGCATTTACCCTGGGCTACCGCTTCCACGACAAAATGGGCATCGAGTTACTGGCAGCTCTGCCGTTTGAGCACGATATTGCCCTGAACGGTGATAACCTTGCCTCTACCAAACACCTTCCCCCAACTCTAACGCTCCAGTACTACCCACTAGGTGGCACTGATGCGCGCGTACAGCCTTATGTCGGCGCAGGTATTAACTACACCTTTTTCTCTGATGAAGAGCTAGCCATTGGCGAACTGGAGCTGGACGACTCCTGGGGGGCCGCAGCTCAAGTGGGTATCGATTTACTTATCGATGAGAACTGGGCACTTAACGCAGCAGCGTGGTATATCGACATCGATACTGACGCGACCATTAACGGTGCCGCTGCAGGCACGGTAGAGATTGATCCCTTAGTGGTTATGGCAGGCTTAAGCTATCGGTTCTAACACCGCTACGGCTGTACTAGCCGTATAATCGCATGAAAAATGCCCAGTCCCGCTGCTTGCGGTGCTGGGCATTGTCTTTGCTGACACCCTCATCACACTAGGCTTCAGCTCCTCGTATTAGCGCGACCTAGCTTTCGGTAACTAGCCGATCTATCTTTTCAACGGCTCGAACAACCAGTAGCTGGTCACTGGCACGAACTTTTTCCTGCATTAGGTAAGCAGCCACTGCCGGCGCTACATCGCACTTGGCAGGCATGGCGGCCTGGGCATCAATCAGTGCATTTAATCGAGCGATAAAGACAAATCGAATCCACTGAGGCAGCGACATCGTGTCGATACAGAAGGGTTGCTGGCTATTAAATGCTGAAATATCAGGCGTTGGCATACGCCATAAGTTAGCGGCCTTCATAGTGGCTTCAAGCTCAAGAAGCGCGGTTTGAAGCTGTTGATGGACGCTCATAAGCACCTTTTCCATTTGAATCAGTAAAGCTCTATTATCCCAGCACTGTGGGTAAGTTGCCAACCGTCTGACAGAGTTTGTGTCTTATTCACAGATTCACAGAAAACCTGCAAGAGGCTGTGGATAAACTATGGAAAGATGTCGCTACTGTTACTCTCATGCGGGTTACGCCATGTTGTGCAATTTTTAACCATTTTGATAATAAAGCACGGATTAATCAGCGTTTGCGGCTGACAGTGACACATCAGCAAGGTAGAGTGCAGGCTTGAAATGCGGAAGGATGTCATGCAACCAATCCAGACACTTGATGAGTTTTTTACACGTAGCGGCGCGGACGTTTCCCTCTACCATATGGGACGACGAGTAACGGACTGCCCACGAGAAACACTGCGTGCATTCGAAAATGGCGAGATAGCCTGGCCGGAACCCTGGCAACAGCAGGCACGCCTTGGCGTAGTATTTCGCATGGGTGACATGCCTGAACCAGCCATCTGGTTTTTGGCGCTGCCGCTAGACGAACAAGGCAAGCTCTCCCCCGCCCAACGAGACGGTTTTATTAATCGCTTGCTCGAAACCCTTGGGCGAAATGCGGCGCAGCTAGAAAATAAACCGCTAGGCCAGGCAGAAACTGCTGACGTGGATCACCTAATGAAGGATAATCCGCTCGCTTTTTCGCCTGATATTACTTTTCAAGCAATGCTTAATGCTCAGGCCACTTATGCATTAGAGCTTGCCGCTAGCCAACACTTAGAGCCTGTCGAGGCCTATCTTAGTGGCCAGCAGACTATTGACTGGCAAGCACTGGGATTACAAGGCATCGCTGATTATGTGGTACGCCTCGACTTACCCACATCAGAAGCGCTAGCGCTGCGCCTTCCCCAGTTGCCCACTAGTGTCGCTCACTCGCTGTGCTATTGCCTGGAGCATAGGTCTCTTGCAGAGCCGCTGGTAAGTGCATTACGGGCGCGTGGAGAGCAAGCAGCCATTGATGGTGACGTAGAAACCCTGTGCGCCTGCGTGCGCGCCGTGGGCTGCACTCCATCAGCAGATGTCGGCCAATGGTACTCAAGCCTGCTAAATGACCCTGTTGCTTGCGGCCCAGATATTATCGCAGCCATTGCTGGCCGCGGGTGGTTATTGTTAGAAGACGCTGAACGTTTACCACTGCTTTTACAGCGTTTAGCAGAAGACAAACGCACTAACTTTAATGCAGTCGTACGTGACCTTGCACTGATTCCCAGACTTCGCCTATTGGTTATGCTGACACTACGCGACGCGCCGCCTGATTCCGCGATTCAGCTAAGGCTAAGTGCGTTGATTAACCAAGCTAGAAGCTAGCTATTTATTTATGAGACGCTAGATCGACTCATTTCTTGATGACAAACCTTCATTTGCCAGGAGTATGCCGTGAAGGAATTACCCTATCAGGCCAAAGCAGTCATCGGCCGCCGTGAAATGGTGACGTTACCTGAATTAGGGCTTCACCTTTGCTGCAAAGCCGATACTGGCGCGCGCACCTCTGCTTTGCATGCCGAAGAGATTGACACTCATGAAGATGAGGATGGGCAGCTGTGGGTAAGTTTTATTACCCATAGTGGCGGCCCGCAAACGCCTGCCCACCGCTACCAGCTCCACCTGCACGACAGGCGGCGCGTTACCAGTTCTAATGGGCACAGCGAGTGGCGTTATGTTATTCGCACCCCGATGCAATTGGGTGAACTAAATTTTCCGGTTGAACTAACCCTGACTGACCGTAGCAATATGCGCCATCCCATGCTGCTTGGGCGCCGCGCTATGCGACGCTTGCTTATAGCCCCTGGGGCTGCATTTTTGCACGGCGAGCCTTAAACTAACTTATTAGCCATACTTTTTGGCCCCGGAGCCCTGCATGCATATTGCCCTGCTTTCGCGCAATCGCAATCTATATTCTACTCGCCGCCTTATTGAGGCCGCCGAGCAGCGTGGGCACACCGCTCGCGTGGTAGACACGCTGCGCTGCTATATGAGCATCGCCTCCCACCATCCGTCGATTCATTATAAAGGCGCCGAAATCGAGCCCTTTGATGCCGTCATTCCTCGTATAGGGGCATCGGTTACCTTTTATGGCTGCGCCGTACTGCGTCAATTTGAAATGATGGGCACCTACGTAATAAACGACTCTGTTGCCATCACTCGTTCACGGGATAAGTTACGCTCGCTACAGCTTCTATCCAGGAAGGGGCTGGGCTTGCCCATCACGGGTTTCGCCCACTCTCCTGATGACATTCCTGACCTTATTACCATGGTCAAGGGTGCTCCGCTGGTCATCAAGCTGCTGGAAGGAACGCAAGGTATCGGCGTTGTACTTGCTGAAACAAACCAAGCAGCTGAGTCGGTTATTCAAGCGTTTATGGGCATGAAAACCAACATCATGGTTCAGGAGTACATTAAAGAGGCGCGCGGCGCCGATATTCGCTGTCTGGTGATTGGCGATAAAGTGGTTGCTTCGATGAAGCGTCAGGCAGCCGAAGGCGAGTTCCGTTCAAACCTGCATCGTGGGGGCACCGCCAGCGTCATCCGCATTACCCCCGAAGAGCGCTCAACGGCCATTCGAGCGGCAAAAGCCATGGGACTGCGCGTTGCAGGTGTCGACTTACTACGCTCTAACCATGGACCGGTGATTATGGAGGTCAACTCATCACCTGGACTACAAGGTATTGAGAATGCAACAGGCAAAGATATCGCCAGCATGATCATCGAACACATCGAAAAAAATGCCATGCCAGTGCGTAAAGCGCCACCCAAGCCTAAAGGCTAAGGCTTAATGCAAAAATAATCCGCATTAGGGGTGGCAAATTAGCGCTGCCACCCCCACAATCTGCGTCACCGAAGGAGGTAGACGCTCATGTTTCTCGACAATCGCCAAGTGGCGATGGACAGCGTGCTGGAAGCGCTGGCCGATAGCATTGATTATTTCCAGGATAATATTGAACGCCTGAGACCCACGCTGCGTGATGCACTGAAACCGCACTATACCGAGCGGTTAAACCAGATGCGTAAACTTCAGGAACTGGCCCGTGCGCACTTAAAAATGCTGCCTCGAGATGCTGACGTTGAGCGTGACGACTTTTTATGGCTATGGAGCCGTTTAAAAAGCTTTGTGGGCAACGATAGTCAGGTATTAATCAATGAGCTGTTGGAACAAGAGCGCGTACTGATGCAGGCCCTTTCAACGCTATTCACTCACCCCCTGCCCGACCCCATTGAGCCGGTAGTGGAAGAGTGTATGCAAGGTTGCCGTAAGTTAATACGCGAATTGTATAACTTACAAAAGCGCAAAACGCATCGCTAACCTATTGATCCCCCCTATTGATCACCGCCGCTTGCTCATGTGACGTCTGCGCCGATCTCACAGTGTAGTGGTAAATATCAAGGCCAATAGGGAGGCGAGACACTTCGCTGACGTTGCTACTTGCGTTTAATTCGATAGGTTCTGGAGAGCCTAGAAAGTGAGGCTCTCTTCCCCAAATATATAGATCACCTAAAGTAGCGACCCGCGCCACCCATTCGCGCATTTTCAACCGCCACTCCCCAGCAGCAGATTTCTCTTCCGCCACACAGCCAGTTACATCCATTCCTAATGCGCGACCAATAAAAACCGCACGGGGAAGATGCCAACTCTGAGTAACCAGCAACGCCTTATCTAACTGAAAGACATCTCTAGCGCGCGCAAGCGTGTCATAGGTACTGAACCCAGCAAAATCCATGGTGAGCTGGTCTGCTGGCACACCGCGACGATAAAGATCACGCCACATGGCGCGAGGCTCGTTATAGGCTTGAGTACGATTATCCCCAGAGATTAATAAATGGCTGACCCGCTGATCGGCAATCAGACGTGCAGAGGTTCGCATACGGGCTTGAAAGTGAGGGTTGCGAAAGCCGCTGCGTGTCCAATTAGAGGTACCAAATACAATCGCCACATCGGTTGGGCGACACTCCGCAAAGCTGTCATCAATATAGCGTGCCGTACTGGCAACCACCCAAAAATTACCAACTATAAACAGCAATGTCGCCAGCAGCATAAGTGCTCCTAGAGACATCAAAAAACGTTTTATGTAACGTAATAGCAGGCTGTGCATCCAGCTCCCCATCAGGGGTTAAAACATGCCGAGCTCAAGCTTGGCTTCGTCGCTCATCATGTCACGGCTCCAGGGCGGGCTGAAGACAATTTCAGTATGTACCTTGTTAATCTGAGGTGCGCCTAGGATTTTATTCCGCGCATCCGCCGCAATGACATCGCCCATTCCACAGCCTGGTGCGGTCAGCGTCATACGAATAGTGACCATCCGCTCGCCACTGATCAAGCGCTCAAGACGGCAACCATAGACCAACCCTAGATCAACAATATTAACCGGTATTTCGGGATCGAAGCAGGTACGCAACTGCTCCCAGACAAACTGTTCAATTTCTTCATCGCTGGCACTTTCAGGCAGTGTTGGACGCGGCAATGGCTCGAGCCCTAACGCATCCAAATTACGCCCTTCAATAAGATAAAGCCGTCCTTCAAAGCCAACACTTACCGAGCTGCCCTTCGCTTGCATCACGCTGACAACGCTGTCTTCGGCCAGTGTCTCCGTTTTGCCAAACGGAATAGCAATGGCGTCAACATCACGCTGAAGCGGCAGTTTTTGACCACGTTCAAGGCTGGCCACTTGCTCAATATCCATAACGGTCCTTAAATGACGGCCTTTAACGTACCATTCCAATCACACGCTTTAGCGCTGCAACAAACGTATCTATCTCTTGAAGCGTATTATACGCCGCAAATGATGCACGACACGTGGCATCTACGCCAAAATGATGTAGCAGTGGTTGCGCACAGTGATGCCCGGTACGAATAGCGACGCCTAGCTGATCAATCAGCAGCCCAATGTCCTGGGAATGGGCGCCTTCGACCACAAATGAAAGCACGCCAGCTTTATGCGGTGCGGTGCCAAGAATGCGCAGGCCCTCTATTTGGCTCACCTCTGCAGTGGCATGTTCCAGCAGTACGGCTTCCCAAGCACCAATCGCCTCCACGCCAACGCCTTCCAACCACTCAATAGCGCGCCCCAAAGCGATCACTTCCGCAATGGCGGGAGTGCCAGCTTCGAATTTATGCGGAAGTTCCGCAAAGGTGGTGCCGACGTCAAAAGAGACCGTTTTAATCATCTCGCCACCACCCTGCCAAGGCGGCATCGCTTCTAATAAAGTCTGCTTACCGTACAGCACGCCAACGCCAGTAGGGCCATAAATTTTATGCCCAGAGAACGCATAGAAATCAGCATCAATATCCTGAACATCAACCTGCTGGTGCGGTGTTGCCTGAGCACCATCGACCAGAATAAGCGCACCGTGCTGGTGGGCAAGCGTTGCCATCTCTTTCACTGGGTTAATGGTGCCCAACGCATTAGAGACATGATTAACTGCCACTAGTTTAGTGCGCTCATTGAGCAGCGCGCGGTACGCCGCCATGTCTAGCGCCCCATTAGCCTCAACGGGAATGACCTTAATGGTAAAGCCGATCTCAGCCGCTAATAGCTGCCAAGGGACAATATTGGAGTGATGCTCCAACATTGAAATTAGCACTTCATCGCCCGCAGCAAGCTGGGAGCGCCCCCAACTTTGAACCACTAGGTTGATTGCTTCAGTCGTGCCCCGCGTAAAGATAATCTGGCGTGCATCTTCCGCATTGAGAAACGCCTTAACGCGATGCCGTGTGGCTTCAAACGCTGCTGTCGCCTCATCTGACAAGGTGTGCAGCCCCCGGTGGATATTGGCGTTATAACGCGAGTAATAGTCGCTGAATACGTCAATAACCTGCTGGGGCGTTTGGCTGGTCGCGGCATTATCTAGATATACCAACGGCTTTCCGTGCACTTCCCGTTTTAGGATCGGGAAGTCATTGCGCAACGCTTCAACATCGAACGCTGCAGGGGCGAGCACGGAGGGTTTCTCAATCACGCTATGGGGCATCGATGACTCCTTGGCTAGTCGTTGAGTGCGTTAGTCGTTGAGCGCAGCCGCTGCTTCTACCAATCCAGCGAGATTGAAGCGTTCCGGCAGCTTGCCCGCTACCGCCAACTCTACCCGCTCAGCAATCACATCTAGCGCGACCTGTTCAAGCACCTCGCCAGCAAATGCAAGCGTTAACAAGCCTCGCGCTGTCGCTTTGTCGATGCCGCGGGTACGCAACGCGTAGATCGCGTCTTCATCCAACTGCCCCGTGGTGGTGCCATGAGAACACTTCACATCATCAGCATAAATTTCAAGCTCAGGCTTGGCATCGATATGCGCGCGATCGGAAAGCAATAAGTTTTGGTTACTTTGGAAACCTTCGATCTTCTGGCTATCGCGCTTAACGTACACTTTACCGTTAAAGACGCCGTGAGCACGGTCATCCAAAATGCCTTTGTAGTTCTCGTTCGAGAACGTCAGTGGCGCATTGTGATTAACCTTAGTGTGGTTATCCACGTGCTGGCGACCCTGACCAAAGAACAGGCCATAGAAGTTGGTTTCTGCGCCTTGGCCGTTTAAATCACTAATAAGGTCGTTGCGTACCAGCGCACCGCCCAAATTCAGATTGTAGGAGCTGTAGCGGCTGTCTCGGCCCTGTTCAACATGAATACTGGCGATGTGCAGATCACCCAAGGGCGCTTCTTGCAGTTTGTAGTGGTTCAAAATCGCACCGCGATCAAGCATCAGCTCTGCAACCACGTTGGTGAAGTTGGCCGCATCGGCTTCACCGATATAGTGCTCAATTAACGTTGCTTCACTGCGCCCTGCTGCTTCAACCAAAATGCGCGGATGGCTCATTACTGGCGCGCCCGCACGGGACAAAAACTGCAGTAGGATGGGTTTTTCCACCACGGCACCCGGTGCAATGCGCACCACAGCACCCTCTTCCATAAACGCGGTGTTCAGCGCTGCGAACGGGGAGAAATCTACTCCCGTTAAGCGACCCAGCGGCCCACCCACGGCTTCATGATTATCAGCCAGAGCCTTAGAGAGCGGCATTACCTGAACGCTACTCGGCAGTGCTTCTAAGTCCGACAATGCGGCTGAGAAAACACCATCCACAAAGGTCAGTCGGTACGCATCCAACGGCAGCGTAAGCGCGGCTGCTTGTGCCTGGGAAAAGTCTGCAGTCTCAGCCAACGCAAAGTTGCCCTGGGCAATCGTGCGTACGTCAGTGTATTTCCACTCTTCATCGCGGCGAGTAGGAAACCCCATGGCTTCAAAGCGGGCAGCTCCCGCTTGGCGGCGAGCCGCGATCCAGGTTGGCTCAACTCCGCGCTGTTGGCTACGCGCTTTCAGCGTGTCCAAAAACGTTTGCGTATCGCTCATGCCACAGACTCCTCAATGCCTTCATAGCCGTTGGCTTCCAGCTCTTTAGCAAGCTCAGCGTCGCCGCTCTTCACAATACGACCGTCGACTAAGACGTGCACTTTATCCGGTACGATATAGTCAAGCAGGCGCTGATAGTGAGTGACCAGCAGAATGGCTCGCTCTTCAGCCCGCAGGCTGTTAACGCCATCGGCAACGACTTTCATCGCGTCGATATCGAGACCAGAGTCAATTTCATCAAGCATGGCAAGCTTTGGCTGAAGCACCAGCATCTGAAGAATTTCGTTGCGCTTTTTCTCACCGCCAGAGAAACCTTCATTGACGGCACGCTGCAGGAAACTGGCATCCATCTTCATAAAGCCCAGCTTCTCTTTGACGAGCTTCATAAACTCAGGAGCGGGCATTTCTGCTTCACCACGTGCGACACGCTGTGCATTAAGCGCAGATTTGAGCAGATAAATATTTTTTACTCCTGGAATTTCCACTGGGTATTGGAAACCTAGTAGCAAGCCCGCTTGAGCGCGCTCTTCAATTTCCATTTCCAGCACGTCCTGCCCCTCAAAGGTAACGCTACCATGGGTCACTTCGTAGCCATCTTTACCGGCAATAACTGCCGACAATGTGGATTTACCCGCGCCGTTCGGGCCCATAATGGCATGCACTTCACCTGCATTGATGGTGAGCGTTAAACCTTTCAAAATTTCTTTGCCGTCGACGGTGACGTGTAAATCTTTAACTTGCAACATAGTCATAACCTTTTAAATTCTTGCGGGACGCTTGCGCGTCTCCCGTAAAATAAGTCGGGGCCGAAGTGGTTAACCCACTGCACCTTCAAGCGTCACATTTAGCAGCGCTTCTGCCTCTACCGCGAATTCCATCGGCAGCTCTTGGAAAACGTCTTTACAGAAGCCGTTCACAATCATGCTGACCGCATCTTCTTCAGAAATCCCACGGCTTTGGCAGTAGAACAGCTGATCTTCGCCGATCTTAGACGTGGTGGCTTCGTGCTCAATCGTGGCGGTACTGTTGCCAATTTCTTGATAAGGGAAGGTATGGGCACCGCACTTGTCGCCAATTAACAACGAATCACACTGAGTGAAATTACGTGCCCCTTTGGCACGAGGGCCAATTTTGACCAGGCCACGGTAAGATTGATCGCTCTTACCTGCCGAAATGCCTTTGGCAACAATATAGGAACGGGTGCCTTCGCCAATGTGAATCATTTTGGTGCCAGTATCCGCTTGCTGACGGCCGTTAGTCACCGCCACAGAGTAGAACTCGCCGATACTGTCTTTGCCACGCAAAACACAAGAAGGATATTTCCAGGTGATCGCCGAACCGGTTTCTACCTGTGTCCAACTGATGCGCGAACGCTCACCGCGGCAATCGCCACGTTTGGTAACGAAGTTGTAAATCCCGCCCTTGCCGTTCTCATCACCGGGATACCAGTTCTGAACGGTGGAATACTTAATGTAGGCATCATCCAGCGCAACGAGCTCTACCACAGCCGCATGAAGCTGGTTTTCATCACGCATTGGCGCCGTACAACCTTCCAAGTAAGACACCTGAGCCCGGCTCTCGCAGATAATCAGAGTGCGCTCGAACTGGCCAGTGTTGGCCGCGTTAATCCGGAAGTAGGTCGACAGTTCCATAGGGCAAGTCACGCCTTCAGGAACAAACACAAACGACCCATCGGTAAATACAGCCGAGTTTAGTGCGGCAAAATAGTTATCAGCCACCGGAACGACCGTACCGAGATACTGTTTGATGAGGTCTGGGTAATCGCGAATTGCTTCAGAAATCGAGCAGAAAATAACGCCCGCTTCGCCTAGCTGTTTTTTAAACGTGGTTGCCACGGAAACAGAATCGAATACGGCGTCGACGGCCACACCGGCAAGCGCCGCACGCTCATGCAAAGGAATACCAAGCTTCTCATATGTTTCGAGAAGCTTAGGATCGACTTCATCCAGGCTCTGAGGGCGATCTTCAGGGCGCTTTGGCGCACTGAAATAAGAGATCGATTGATAATCAATGGGTGGATAATCAAGATGCGCCCAGGACGGCTCTTTCATTTTCAACCACTGACGGTATGCATCTAGGCGCCACTCCAGCATCCATTCCGGCTCGCCTTTCTTATTAGAGATAAAGGCAATGGTGTTTTCATCAAGGCCAGGTGGCAGGGTGTCGCTTTCAATATCGGTTATAAAACCATCTTTGTATTCGCGACGAACCAACTGTTCCATTTCTTCGCTTGCCATGGTGATACCCTCCGGGCAGTTGGGTGGCGAGCCTAGCTCGCCGTCAATAGGGTTAGTCTATGTTGCATTGCCTAAGCAGATGCCAGGCTAATGCTTTGAATCGGTAGCTGTACGGGTAGCTTGATTGGCGTCGTATCGGCCAGGTGCGCCAGCGTAACGCTTTCCAGTAACGTACGAATCGCCAGTGAGACTCGCTGCCAGTTATCAGCGACACCGCAGGTAGCAGCCAGGTCGCACTCACCCTCAGCTTGGCTACACTCGGTCATTGCCACGGGCCCTTCAATAGCGGCAATAATATCGGCAGCAGTAATGTGTGATGCTGGTCGCGCCAGACGATAACCACCCTGGACACCGCGTTGTGACTCCAGAAGGCCAGCTTTCACCAGCATCTTTAGCGTCTTACTAACAGTGGGATGTGGTAACTGCACTGCATCTGCTAAATCAGCCGCCGCATGCGGCACCTGTGGATGGCGAGCAATTTGTGCCATCACGACAGCGGCATAGTCTGTCAGCCGAGAAAGCTTGAGCATGTTGACTCCCATACGCCGTTACAGTTGGCTTACCCGTTAATGGGTACCATTTTAGTCCTGTATAAATTTGATGTGAAGCCCTAGAGCAAAATCGTTATCAATTTGTGCAAAATAACAGCACGTTCGGCTCTGATAGCATCAAAAACAACAATCATTATCATTTGAAAAAACTATCGACGCGCTAAACGAAAAAAACCTGCGAGGATTTCGCAGGTTTTTTTAAAGGGCAGCACCTTGTGGCGAAGGCGCTATGCCTTTGAGTACTATGTCTTTGAGTACTAGGCTTTTTTGACGAACTCTGACTTAAGCTTCATGGGCCCAATACCGTCGACCTTGCAATCAATATCGTGATCACCATCGACTAAACGGATATTTTTAACTTTAGTGCCTACCTTAACCACTAGTGAACTGCCTTTGACCTTGAGGTCTTTTATGACAGTGACGCTGTCACCATCTGCCAGCATATTGCCGTTAGCATCACGAATACCAGAGCTAGCTTCTTCAGCGCCCTCTTCTGCTACTTTTGACCATTCATTGCCGCATTCCGGGCAGACATACTGGATACCATCATCGTAGGTAAACTCAGAGGCACAGGCAGGACAATTGGGTAGATCACTCATGATAGGCTCCAACGCATCAGGCTAATACACAGGACTTAGTCATTCACAGAACTTAGAAAGCGATGGAGCCTACACGGCTTGAGCACAATACTCCAGCTGGATACGCCAATTTGCGCTATCAACACAGCGCATTACTACTCACCTAACTGTGCTGAATGCTGCTGCCACCACTGACGCGCGATGCGCACATTTTCAGCATTTGCCGTCGCATCTAACACGGTGGGCAACTGTATATAGTCACCTCGAGTTTTTGCCATCAATAGCGGATCTTGGGTGGCAAGCAGAAGCGCATACAGGGCTAACATCAACTCATAGTCATCGGTTGTATTGAGGCGCGTAAACAGCAAAGGCACAGCGGGCAAGCCGATTTCTCCTAACCGCTCTGCCGCAATATACCAAGTACGGGGATTGTCTTGTCCGCCGTACTGCGAGACAAACCGCCTGTCTGCCAATCGGCTAACATAGTAGGCCGCCTTCTCTTCAGGGCTCGTTAACAGCGGTGGCACCCAGTCGGTTACTTGGCGGTTAGTTACGTAACCTGGCTGCGCCGCTCCTGAAGATACCTGAGCCACGCCAGGTGAAACCTTCTGAGCAACGGCGGCATCAGGTGCTTGAGAGGAGGTTGGCTGACCAGCGCACCCCACTAACATAGTAAACATTGCGCATGCTGGCGCTAACCATTGAAGACGCTGCTTCATGATAAATTCCCTATATCAATATCCATACTTATTCAGACCAACGCCCTTCCCGCTTTAGGCGCTTTCTCACCCAGCGATCATAATACCAGCGTAACGCTTTTTTGATCCCTGGCAGGCCAATCAGCCATGCGATTGGCACAAGCAGAGGAATACGCATCATCAGCAAACGGTAGGCATCAATACCTTCGATAAGCGTGCCATCAGCTTTTTCGATATGCAGCGAGCGTAAAGCGGCTTCTGGTGTTACCCCTTTTTCACGCAATTGTTGCTGATGCTCAGTCACATCACACCAGTTAATCCCGTTACCATGCTTGCCAGCCCAACGCTCAAAAAGACGTCGATCCTTCCGACAAATAGGGCAAACAGCATCGTAGAAAACATTGATAGAGGCATTATCAGGCATATAGGCTCTCATCGTAGTAGTACTTAGCAGTGTGACACTTTGCACTTACTACGCAAATTTCCAGCTAACAGGGGCACTACAATGAAACAGCTATTAATCGTTGCCCATGCTCCATCAGTTAATACACGCACTCTGCGTGATGCCACCCAGCGGGGCGCGAGCCAAAAAGTTGTTGAGCAGGTTGCCTGCATAGTAAAAACGCCTTTCGAGGCTGGCCCTGATGATATTCGCGCCTGCGATGGCATCTTGCTGGGCACAACAGAAAACCTGGGCTACATGAGCGGTGCACTTAAGGATTTTTTTGATCGCAGTTACTACAGCATATTGGAAGAGAAACAAGGGCTTCCATGCGCGCTCTATATTCGCGCTGGACACGACGGCACCGGCACCCGGCGGGCAGTAGAAAGTATTGTGACAGGACTACGTTGGCGCTGGGTTCAGGAACCACTAACGTTACGTGGTCAATGGCAGGACACTTTTGCCGACCAAGTAGAAGAGCTAGGCCTTTACATGGCAGCGGGACTGGATAACGGTTTATTTTAATGCCGCTCTGAACGCAAAAACGGCACCGCATGGGTGCCGTTTTGTGGGTAAACGCTGTGTTTATTTGAGTCGTTCAAACACGGTCGCAACCCCTTGCCCCATGCCGATACACATAGTGGCAAGGCCGAGAGTAGTATCGCGCTGCTGCATAACGTTAAGCAGCGTCGTACAGATCCGCGAGCCCGAACAGCCTAGCGGGTGGCCTAGCGCAATGGCACCACCATTGAGGTTTACTTTTTCATCCATGGCATCTAGGAAGCCCAGATCTTTCAAAACGGGTAGACCTTGTGCAGCGAACGCTTCGTTAAGCTCAACCGTTTGAATATCGGCTGCCGACAAGCCAGCGGCTTTCAGCGCTTTTTTAGACGCAGGCACTGGGCCGTAACCCATGATAGAGGCATCACAGCCTGCAACACCTGTTGAAAGCACTTTTGCAATCGGCTCAAGCCCCAGCGCCTGAGCGCGCTCGTAGCTCATAACAGCCATCGCCGAAGCCCCTACCGACAATGCAGATGACGTGCCCGCAGTAACGGTACCGTTGCGAGGATCAAATACCGGCTTGAGGCTGGCCATTGACTCGATACTGGCCTCAGGACGAATCACTTCATCGTTCTTGAACAGAATTTTAAAACCGCGCTGATCGTGGCCTTCAACACCAATGATTTCGTTATCGAAGTAGCCTTTTTCCATCGCAGCCTGGGCACGCTGGTGGGAACGCACGCCAAACTTATCCTGGTCTTCACGAGAAATACCGTGCATTTTGCCCAGCAGCTCAGCGGTCAACCCCATCATCATGGCGGCTTTTGCGGCGTACTTGCTAGCAGCGGGGTTAACATCAACACCGTGAGCCATGGGCACGTGCTCCATGTGCTCCACCCCACCAATCACGTAAAAGTCGCCCATGCCTGCTTTAATGTTGGCCGCCGCAATATGTAGTGCCGTCATCGAGGAACCACACAGACGGTTAACAGTTTGCGCAGGCACCGAGCGCGGAATACCGGTCATGATTGCCGCATTACGCGCAATGTTCATGGACTGCTCAAGCGTCTGGTTAACACAGCCCCAGATAACATCATCAACTTCGGACGGGTCTAAATTCGCGTTACGATCAAACAGCGCCTGCATGACGGCTGCTGACAGGTTCTCAGCGCGCACATTGCGGAATGCACCATTTTTAGCTTTCGCCATGGCGGTACGTACACCGTCAACCACCACGATATCTCTTGGGTTCAAACTCATCTTATATCTCCTTTGCGTGGTGGTTAGGCCTGAGAGCCAGAATAAAATTGCTCGTTATTTTGAGCCATCTGACGCAGCTTCTCAGTGGGCGCGTAAAGCGGGCCTAACTCTTCCGCAAGGTTTTCGGCTAGCTTCACGAATTCGGCAACACCCATCGCGTCAATGTAGCGCAGTGCGCCACCGCGGAAGGGAGGGAAACCGATGCCGTAGATTAATGCCATATCGGCTTCAGCGGGAGTTTCCACGATGCCATCTTCAAGGCAACGAACAGTTTCCAGACAAAGCGGTACCATCATGCGAGCGATAATGTCTTCATCAGAAAACTCTTTCTGCTCTTTCACGACGTCTTTCACCAGTGCGTAGGCTTGTTCGTCAGTAACTTTCTTAGGTTTGCCTTTCTTATCTTCTTCATAGGCATAGAAGCCTTTATCGTTCTTCTGGCCCAGGCGCTTATTGTCGTACATCACCTGAATAGCTGTTTTGCCGTCACGCGCCATGCGATCAGGGAAGCCTTCCGCCATCACTTCGTTAGCGTGTACTGCGGTATCTAGACCCACTACGTCCAGCAGGTAAGCAGGCCCCATGGGCCAGCCAAATTTTTCCATCACTTTGTCAACGCGTTGGAAGTCAGCGCCCTGCTCTACCAGGAAGCTAAAGCCACCGAAATATGGGAACAGTACGCGGTTGACCAAAAAGCCGGGGCAGTCATTCACAACAATCGGGGTTTTGCCCATTGCACGAGCGTAGGCAACTGTTGCAGCCACCGCTGCATCTGACGTCTTCTCGCCACGAATAACTTCCACCAGCGGCATACGATGCACAGGGTTAAAAAAGTGCATACCGCAGAAGTTTTCTGGACGCTTAAGGTTCTTGGCCAGACGGTTGATAGAAATCGTCGAGGTGTTAGAGGTAAGGATGGTGTTTTCGCTCACCATGCCTTCCACTTCGGTCAGCACGGCGTCTTTGACCTTGGGATTTTCAACGACAGCTTCAACCACTAGATCAACATTACCGAAATCACCGTAAGAAAGCGTGGGGCGAATGTTGGTCAGTTTTTCAGCCATCTGCTCAGTCGTCAGCTTTTTACGCTCTACCTGCTTAGCAAATAGCTTACGCGCCTCTTTCAGACCCAGCTCAATCGCCTCATCGTTAATATCTTTCATTATGATGGGCGTGCCTTTGCTGGCGCTCTGATAGGCGATACCACCACC
The DNA here is from genome assembly GCF_021151565.1 of Halomonas sp. IOP_6. Lineage (NCBI taxonomy): Bacteria > Pseudomonadati > Pseudomonadota > Gammaproteobacteria > Oceanospirillales > Halomonadaceae > Halomonas > Halomonas sp. IOP_6. The sequence continues at coordinate 55,968 of NZ_JAIRBO010000011.1, forward strand.
CATAATGCCTGCGCCCAGCACGGCGGTCTGCTTAACTGGCTGCGACTGCTTCTCGTACTTGCTACCTTTTTTCTTCACGACTTGGTCGTTGAGGAACAGGCCAACCAAGTTAAAAGCAACACTGCTGAGTGCTAGCTTGGCAAATGCTTTCGCTTCAATCGCCTGGGCACGGGCACGCGTCTCGCCAGCGCCTTTCTGAATCACCTTAATCGACTCTACCGGCGCGGGGTAGTGAGGGCCGGCCTTGCCAGCGACAAACCCTTTGGCGGTTTCAAACGCCATCATTTGCTCAATGGCGTTGAGATTAAGCGGTGATTTCTTCTCTTCGCGACGCGCTTGGTAATCCAACTCACCGGCATTGGCACGGTCTAGAATGTCCAGCGCGGCTTCTTCAAGCAGCTCGTGAGTAACGACAGCATCGACTGCGCCGACTTTAAGTGCTGCGTTAGCACGATTTTCAGTGCCGCCAGCAATCCACTCAATGGCGTTATCCGCACCAATCAAGCGGGGTAAACGTACACATCCACCCCAACCGGGCAGAATGCCTAGCTTGGTTTCAGGCAAGCCAATTTTGGCTTTCTCACTCATTACTCGGAAATCGGTCGTCAACAGTACTTCGCAGCCGCCACCCAGTGCCAAGCCATTAATGGCCGTCACGGTTGGAAAAGGCAGGTCTTCAATCGCATTGAAGATGTCGTGAACCTTAAGGTTCATCTCGACGAGATACTCTTCGCCTTTGTCAAAAAGGCTGTGAAATTCGGTGATGTCAGCGCCGACAATAAACGCATCTTTGCCGCTGCTAATCATCAACCCCTGTAGGCCGCTTTCAGCTTGAAGCGCTTTTACTGCCTCGCCCAACTCTGCCACAACAGCACTGGACAGCTTATTAACGGACTCATCTTTCAGATCGAAAGTGAGCTTAGCGATGTCATTGCCACCTTGGGTGTCACGACGCTCCACCGTGATGGCATTGCCTTGATAGATCATCCGCGCTCTCTCCACAAGTTCGGGCTGGCACCATTAATCGGACCTGCCACGCATTTCATACGGTCGTTTGATTGCGTAAGCTTGGTTGAGATAATGAGGAACGTCAAGCCCTGACTTTTGGCTAATGCGCTTATCTCTCAAGTGCACTTACACAAATCAACTTACAGCAGGCCCACATTTTTTGCGCTTTTTATAGACAGGATAGGGAACGCATCGACTTTACCGACGAATCCAACGATCATGCTGTTTTCATTTATGAGCCAACAACGCCATGGGTAGTTTCTTTACTCCCGCCCGTATAACGGCACTACAAGCACGGGTTGAACGTACTGTCGAACGCTTAAAACCCTGGAGCTGGCTGTGGCCACCTATCGCGTTTGGCGCCGGGTTAGGTAGTTTTTTTCTGGTGGACCGCCAACAGTGGCTAGGGGCGGTATTAGCGCTGGGACTTCTTTTTGCCTGGCTGCTATTGCTTTCTGAGAGCCTCATCGGGCGCTGGCTTGCTAAACGCGGCCATCCCACCTTGCCCCGCGGTGTCACTACCTTTATCGCCCAAATGATTCACCAGGAAACACTTTTCTTTACGTTGCCGTTTATCCTGGTTACAACCGTGTGGAATAGCGGGCAGACACTATTTGCGCTGTTAGTGATCGCAATGGCAATACTGTCGATTATAGATCCGCTCTATTACAAACTCGCTGGGCGCTGGCGAAGCCTCTATTTTATCTTTCATGCCCAATGTGTCTTTTTAGTGGTACTGGTTATTCTGCCTATCATGCTGCAGCTGACGACTGGCCAAAGCTTGATCCTTGCGCTGGTGATCACCATACTTGTAGCGTTGCCCAGTTTTTGGCACTTACTTAAAAAACGCTCGTTAACGCGCTGGTGCGGGTTCTTTGCGCTCACTATCGTGTTGGCCTATGCGGCCTGGCTCGGCAAAATATGGGTCCCTCCCGCCAGCTTATGGATGACAAACAGTGCACTTTCCCCAGCGCTGGATATTCAGAGCCGCGAGCCGCAGGGAAGCATGGCGCTTACGCCAGACGCAATTCGCTCTACCGGCCTTTATGTTTACACCGCCATTCGGGCGCCGCGTGGATTAAGCGAGACAATTCATCATGCATGGCACCACAACGGCGAATTGTTAGATGAAGTAGAACTTGCTATCAACGGTGGACGGGAAAAGGGCTATCGTGCGTGGAGCCATAAGCAAAATTTCCCAGAAGCGCCGTCGGGAGAGTGGCGTATCGACATTATGACAGCTAGCGGACAACGACTGGGGCTGATCCGGTTTACTGTTTCGGAAGATTTGGAAAAAGCCACGATAGCGGATAGCAAAATCCAACCTAGCGGCTTGAGTGCGCTAAATTTGCGGCGCTTTATACCCGGAAACAACAATTCTGAAAACGATCTATCAACGGACGAATAACATAACGCCTTGCATTCAGCGGCGCAGCTTATGACAATTCGCCTACTTACATTTTTCGGTAGCTGTTTACTATGGCTTCAACAATTGGTTTTCGCATTGCACGTCTGCCCCACTTGTGGCGCTCTATTCTTGATCGAAGGCTTGCACCCTTGGGGTTAACACAAACACGCTGGGTGACGCTTTACCATTTATGGAAGTTAGGTGAAGGCAACCCACAGTGTGATTTAGCAAGGGTGATTGGCGTAGAAGCGCCCTCATTAGTTAGAACCCTTGGACAACTCGAAGCACAAGGGCTGGTTGAGCGACGGGCCTGCGATAATGATCGCCGAAGCAAACGACTCTATCTGACGCCAGCGGCAATGCCGCTACTTGAACAAATCGACAGCGTCGTCCAGGAGGCACGCAAAGAGATGCTGGCGGGCCTAAGTGAGAGTGACCTGGATCAGTTAGACAAGTGGCTAGCGCTAATAGAGTCCAATGGTATGGCGATTCAGTTAAGAGACCAAGACGGTCCCTCGGCGTAAGACGTCCATCAGTGCCCTGCTGTTTCACCAGCCCCGTTTAGCGGCTTTGCAGCAGGGCGGTCTGACAATCCGCTAAGCGCCTTTCTTAGCGTCTGAAAATCTTCTCCATAGATAGCAAAACGCTCCGCAGTTTGTGACTCCCACCACCATAGCGTTAACGCCGTCGCGTTTGACTCGACCACCAAAGCATCTTGTGGAAGGCGCTCTAGCAAGGCTTTCAAAGTAGCGCTTGCCATTTCTGGCAATGGCCGTAATGGTGCAATGCGCCAGCGCCACCCAGCATGATAAAGCTCCAGCGCTTCACTTGCGTTCGATTCACGCACTAACACAAAATCAGGCCCTGGCTGCTGTTGGGAAAAATACCACCGATAAGCGGGCATCGTGCCTCGAAAATTGTGCAACGGGGGCTTCTCCATCTTGATCACTACCCCGTGCTTCTTGGCGGCATTCAAACGCAGCGCCATATGGCGCTTCTGCCGCGGGCTGGGCTTAAGCCACATTACCGGTGCAATAACAAACAGCGATATAAAAATAATAATAAGCCACTCCATCTAGCCACTTCTCCTCGTCGCAAATACTAGCCATAAGCATTGATGTTAAAATTAGTCATACTATCGGGTTAACTTAAAAAAGCATGACATAGATCGTTGTTAAGATGGCACTTGAAGCCTAAAGTAAAGGTCATCTAACAAAGCGTTCTCTTTGTTAATTATCACGAAGGAGATAAGCCATGAGCTATCACCACATTTTAGTAGCCGTTGATTTAACTAAAGACTCCCATAAAATCTTAGAGCGTGCAGTCGCGATTGCTGCTCGCAATGACGACGCCAAGATTTCGATCATGCATACCCTTGAGCCACTGGGCTTCGCTTACGGTGGTGACATCCCGATGGATCTCACCAGCATTCAAGACCAGCTGGATGACCACGCGAAGAAGCGGCTGACTGAAATTGCCGCCCCTCACGTCGAGCCCGCTGATCAACATGTCGTTGTCGGCATGCCGGACACGGAAATTCATCGTTTTGCAGAAGAGCACAACGTCGACCTGATCGTTGTTGGTTCGCATGGGCGCCATGGCTTTGCCCTGCTGCTAGGCTCCACTTCTACCGGCGTACTTCACGGCGCACAGTGCGACGTTTTGGCCGTTCGGGTCGGCAAAAAAGGTGAAGAGAGCGACGAGTAACCAATGTAGAAAGGCACCCATTGGGTGCCTTTACTCATTCGATACTGATGTCAGTCACCGCTAGCCATCGCCTCAAGCTCCATCCAACGCTCCATTGCCGTTTCAAGTGTTTGCTGTACGTTTTCTAACGCTTGCAATTTCGCTGTAACGGCACTGGCTTCTTGCTGGTAGAAAGCGGGGTCGCCAATCTCTTGCTCTAACGCCTCTACTTCATTCTCAAGGCGCTCTATCTCCGCAGGTAACGCATCTAACTCTCGCTGCACTTTGTAAGAGAGCTTAACGGTTTTCTTAACGGGCTCAGCAACCGGCTTCTCTGGCGTTTTTTCAACTGCAATGCTGGTCGGTTCAGTGTTCTGGCGGGCAGCGCCTTCCCACGGAGCAGGCGGCAGTTTACCTCCTTGGCGAATCCAATCCGTGTAGCCACCCACGTATTCACGCACATAACCCTCGCCCTCAAAGGCCAGCATGCTGGTCACGACGTTATCCATAAATGTTCGGTCGTGAGAGACCAGTAGCAGCGTGCCATCAAAGTCCAGCAGCAGCTCTTCAAGCAGCTCCAGGGTTTCCATGTCCAAGTCGTTGGTAGGCTCATCCAACACCAATACGTTGGCTGGTTGAGTAAACAGCTTGGCTAACAACAGACGGTTGGACTCACCGCCGGAAAGGGCTTTCACCGGCTGTCGAACACGGTCAGGTGTGAATAGAAAATCCTGAAGGTAGCTCATTACGTGGCGATCTTTTCCACCAACGGTTACCCGATCGCTGCCTTGTGCGACGTTGTCGTAGACGGTTTTTTCCAGCTCTAAACCTGCACGCAATTGATCGAAATAAGCGACCTTTAAATTGGTCCCCAACTGAACACTACCTTCTGTTGGAGCAAGCTCGCCGAGCAAGATTTTCAGCAGCGTTGTTTTACCTGCACCGTTGCGACCAAGAAAACCAATACGGTCGCCGCGCATCACTTCAAGATTCACATCACGCAGAATGACATCATTACCAAAGCGCTGTGTTACGCCTTTCAGCTCGACTACCCGCTTACCAGTACGCTCGCCGCTGTCGACAGTGAGGTTGGCAGTCCCCTGACGTTCACGTCGCTGGCTACGCTCCAAACGCATCTGCTCAAGCTCACGCACACGCCCTTCGTTGCGTGTACGCCGCGCTTTGACGCCTTGACGAATCCAGACTTCTTCTTGGGCTAGTTTTTTATCGAAAAGCGCATTTTCTCGCGCTTCTACTTCAAGCTCGTGCTGCTTACGCTCTTGATACTCTGCATAGTTACCGGGATAACGGCCAAGCTTGCCTCGGTCTAGCTCAAGGATCGTGGTGGCCAGCTTAGATAAAAAGGCACGGTCGTGGGTAATCAGTAATACCGCGCCGTTGAAGGCCAGCAGTTGCTCTTCCAACCAAGCAATCGTGTCTAGATCGAGATGGTTGGTAGGCTCGTCAAGAAGCAGTAAATCCGGCTCAGAAACCAATGCTCGCGCCAACGCAACACGGCGGCGCCAGCCACCGGAAAGCGCGCTCATTTCAGCTTCAGGGGGTAACCCTAAACGGGTGAGTACAACGTCAATGCTCTGATGGAAAGACCAGCCGTCGATAGCCTCAATGCGGGTTTGCAGCTTGGCCATGCGGTTCATGTCGGGGTCTGGATCATTGATCAAATGCTGGTATTCAGAAAGCAATTCCCCCGCTTCCGGCAGCCCCTGAGCGACCATGTCAAAAATCGTCATGCCTGAGGATTCAGGCAGCTCCTGGGACAATACGCCAATCTTCAAGCCCGGTGCACGCCAAATGGAACCATCATCGGCATGAATATCGCCCGCGACCAGTTTTAATAGCGTTGATTTACCGGTGCCGTTGCGCCCGACCAGCGCCAGCCGCTCGCCTTTTTCAACCGTTAGGTCGGCGCGGTTAAGCAGTACTTGGGTGCCGTAAGCGAGTTGCAGCTGTTCGAGTCGTAACAAGGTCACGCAGTGTCCTCCTTCATCATGAGCCGCACAGTGTAACGCATGCGCTCGCGTTAAGGAGAGCCCTTATAGAGCCAAACGACACATCGTGCTAACGTCCCACCATCACGTGATAATAACAAGGTAGCGCCAAGCTACTCGTTTAGGGCTGACATCGTGACCGTTACCGTCTCAATGCACTTTGTGAACGAACTACTGTGTGGCTTACCCGCCACTGAGCATTCCCCTGTCCGCTACCTAGAGCTTGCTGGAATTTCCCCCTTTCTACTCAGCGCACCGAACGGCCGAGTCACTGTTGAGCAGTTTGCCGAGCTTTACCGCCTCCTTGCCCTTGAGCTAGATGATGAAACACCCTGCTTTTTCTCCAGGCCGCTACGCTGTGGAACACTAAAGCTGCTGTGCTTGAGCTTGCTAGATGCACCAACGCTGCATGTTGCGCTTCATCGCTATACGCAGTTTTTTCGCATTCTATTAGATGATTTCGGCTACGACTTTACTATTGAAGGCGACTTTGCTCGGATGGCGCTTGAAGAACGCGCCCCGCTTCGCGGCAGTCGAATATTGATTCATGAATTGATGCTGAAACTGTTTCACGGTATCGCCTCCTGGATGATCGCACGCAAAATTCCACCTATCTTGATGGAGTGCGGCTACGCCCAACCTGCTCACAGTGCTGACTATCTCTACTTCTATCCCGGCAAGCTAAAATTTGATCAACCGCAAACAGCTGTTTACTTTGATAAGGTGTTTCTCAACCACCCCATACGCCAAACGAAACAGCATCTTGGCGCATTTCTACAACGCGCACCGGCTGACTGGTTCTACGTCTCTTTTGAAGATCGCTTGATTACGCACCGCGTTCGCGAACATCTTAGCCGCCACTTACCCACCTCATGCACTGTTCAGCATGTGGCAGATGCGCTACATATGTCCGTGCGGACACTCTCAAGACACTTGAAACTTGAAGGTACTCATTTCCAGGCGGTTAAAGACGAATACCGTCGCGACTATGCCATTCAAGCACTCACTCGCAGCACACAACCACTGACAACCATCGCAGAAAAACTAGGATTTGAAGACCTTGCTTGTCTTAGCCGAGCGTTTAAACAGTGGACAGGAGATTCACCCGCCGCTTACCGCAAGGCACAAACGGCGGGCATAAAACGCTAGCGTTTATATCTCAGTGCGAATGCGCTTTTTATCCAGCTTACCGACACTGGTTTTAGGAATTTCATCTACGAAACGAATCAACGATGGAATACCCCAGCGATTAATGCTGCCCTGCTCGACGAACTGCTCCATAAACGCCTGTACTTCCTCTGCCGTGGGTGGGTTATTGACATCGCTAGGGACAACGAGCGCTGCTGGCCGCTCACCCCATTTATCATCTGTAACGCCAATTACCGCCACTTCCGCCACACCTGGGCATTGGCTAATATAGCTTTCCAGCTCAAGTGAGGAGAGCCACTCTCCACCGGTTTTGATGACATCTTTAATACGGTCGCTAATGGCCAAGAAACCATACTCATCAATCGAGCCAACATCACCGGTATGCAGCCACCCATCTCGCCAAAGCTCCTCACTGCGTTTCTCTTCTTTGTAGTACGCCTGGGTTAACCAGGGTGCCTGAGCACGCACTTCACCAACACTGACGCCATCATGGGGTAACGGTTCTCCATTGGCATCAACCACCTGTAATTTCACTAGGGGCACGGGTAAACCAGCCTTACACCGCCAGGGAAGCTGCACTTCAAAATCGGCTTCGGCAACATCCTGAGGCAAAATATCAGCGGTTAGCAGCGGACAGGTTTCTGACATGCCGTAGGCACTTCGCGTATCAATGCCGAGTGACCAAGCACGGCTAGCCAGGGCTTGAGTTAGCGCACTGCCGCCCACAAGCACCTTCCAACCGGTTAAATCAATTTTTTTCGATGCGATAGCGTCAGCGCTAACCACCATATTTAACAGCGTTGGCACGCAGTGGGAGAAATCGACCTTTTCGTTCACCAGCAGTTTGACCAACATTTCCGGCTCATAGCGGCCAGGGTATACCTGAGTCGCCCCCATCAACGTGGCAGTGTAAGGCACGCCCCAGGCGTGCACATGGAACATCGGCGTGATGGGCATGTATACCTTGTCACGGTTGAGCAATTCACAACCCGGTGCTTGGAAGGTACTGGCTTCACCTAGTGTGTGCAGGACTAATTGGCGGTGGGTAAAAAACACCCCTTTCGGGTTGCCGGTGGTGCCCGTGGTATAGAACAGCGTAGCCACTGCATTTTCATCAAAAATAGGGAACTCGTAATGAGTTGGCTGCTCACTTAACAACGCCTCAAACTCACCCACTAATGGCAGCGACGTGCTGACTGTGCTTTGTGTTTCTTGACTCACCGCTTCTTGGCAAAGTAGATAACCGCGTATGTTGGGCAGTTGATCAGCAAGTGGCTCCAGTAGCGGTACGAAATCCTCATGCACCAGCACAAAGACGTCTTCAGCGTGCTCCATCGTGTAGTGAATTTGCTCAGGCGCCAAACGTACGTTGACGGTGTGTAGCACGGCACCAATCATTGGAATGGCAAAAAAGCACTCTAAATAACGATGGCTGTCCCAGTCCAGCACCGCCACCACATCACCCGCCTGAACGCCCTGTGCTGTTAGCGTATGGGCAAGCTGGTGTACCCGATCACGAAAACGTTGATAGTCATGACGGCTCTGGTCTCGATAAACAATCTGGTTATTCCCCGCCATTCGAACACCAGACTCCAGCAAGTCGCTAATTAACAGCGGCGAGCTAGTCGCAGACGGCGTAGAAGGAAGTATTTTTGGCGTTACCGTAGACATAAAACACACCTGTCGATTGTTATTGGAAAACCGTTTGTTATTCGCGCTCTATTAACAGCGCAATGCCCTGCCCACCGCCGATACACAGCGTGATCAAACCATAGCGGCCCTGACGTCGCTCCAATTCGTGTAAGGCTTTTAGGATCAAGATGGCACCGGTCGCGCCTACTGGATGACCGAGCGCCACCGCACCACCATTCGGGTTGAGTTTTTCCAATGGGAAACCCAGCGTATCGGCAACCGCCATTGCTTGTGCCGCGAACGCTTCATTGGACTCAATCACATCAATGTCATTGATCGTCAGCCCTGCCTGTTGGAGGCAGCGTTTCACCGCAGGGATTGGCCCTAACCCCATTACCGAAGGCTCCACACCGGCGGTGGTTGCCACGCGAAGTCGCGCCCTCACCGTTAAATTGCGCTGCTGTGCTTCATCAGCATGCGCCAGCACCAAGGTCGCAGCGCCATCGTTGATCCCAGAGGCGTTTCCTGCCGTTACTATTCCCTCTTTTTTAAAGGCCGGTTTAAGCCGGGCTAAATCGCTTAATTCAACACCTTCTCGCACATGCTCATCACGGGCAAAGGAAACCGTCTGTTTTCCTTTTGTCACCTCAACAGGCACGATTTGTGCGTCAAAACGCCCTTCTGCAATGGCTTTTGCCGCCTTACGATGGCTATCCACCGCAAACTGATCGAGCTGCTCGCGACTTAAGCCATACTGCTTAGCGATATTTTCAGCGGTCATGCCCATATGTCCGCTGCCAAATGGGTCACTAAGAATACCGAGGGTAAGATCCTGGATATTGGCATCGCCTAGGCGTATGCCATTGCGTGCTTGGGGCGGCAGTAGATAAGCACCTCGCGACATGGATTCAGCCCCACCTGCCAATGCTAAGCGGCTGTCGCCCAGAGCGATTTGCTGCGCAGCGGATATCACTGCCTGCACGCCGGAACCACATAGCCGGTTAACATTAAAGGCACCGGCTTCTTTTGGCACACCCGCACTCAACGCAATATGGCGGGCAAGGTAGGCATCTTCTGGGCTAGTGGTAATAATATGGCCATACACAGAGTGGTCGATATCAGCGCCAGCAACGCCCGCACGGCGTAGTGCTTCCTGGGCAGTGATAGTGCCTAACTCATGGGGCGCGAAAGATGAGAGCGACCCACCAAACCCGCCAATAGCGGTGCGGGCACCGCTTACAATAACAACGCTATCCAGTTGCATAATCTCTCCTTAGTAATGACGCACAGCGGAAAAGGACTTAAGAAAAGCGCTTAAGCCACTTTGCCCAACAGCGAGCGTGCGACCACTTCTTTCATAATCTCAGAACTACCGGCGTAAATAGTTTGCACACGTGCGTCTAAATAGAAGCGTGAAATGGGATATTCATGGGTGTAACCATAACCACCAAACAGCTGAAGGCACCGATCAACAGCACGACACTGCAGCTCGCTAAGCTGTAATTTGAGTATCGCGGCCTCGGTACTTGTCATCGTGCCGTGGCGGTACTTATTAACGCACTGATCGAAGTAGGCACGCGCGACATCCAGCTGTGCCTTGATCTCAGCCAGCGTAAAGCGGGTATTTTGAAAATCGGCCACGCGTTGACCAAATGCGTGACGTTGGGTGACGTAATCAAGCGTTAATGCCAACGCGCCCTCTACCGCGCCAAGCGCTTGCGCGCCTACGCCTAAGCGCTCTCGGGGCAGCTCTTGCATTAGGTAGCGAAACCCAGCGCCCTCTTCCCCTAATAAGGCACTGTTAGGCAGTTGCAGCTGGTCAAATGCTAACTCTGCCGTATCGCTGGCGTGCTGGCCAATTTTCTTAATGGGCTTGCCACGGGAAAAACCAGGAAGTGACGTATCGACCAAAAACAGCGAGACCCCTTTTGCACCTGCACTGGGGTCTGTTTTTGCACAGACAATAACGAGATCGGCCACTTGGCCATTGGTAATAAACAGCTTGCTGCCGTTGAGTAGCCACCCATCGGCTGTTTTGGTGGCGCGGGTTTTCATCGCTGCCAAGTCACTGCCAGCATGCGGCTCGCTCATGGCAATCGCCCCCAACCACTCCCCGCTTGCCATGCGGGGCAGCCAGGTTTCGCGCTGTTCATCAGTGGCTAAATTTTGCAGGTAAGGCATCACGATATTGGCGTGAATATTGTAAGCGCTGGCTAGCCCACCAAACCCTTGCCGAGACATCTCCTCCAGTGCCCGTTGGGTGATGGCAATATCGGCACCTGAGCCACCATAGGTCTCATCAAGATCAATCCCCAATAGACCAGCGGCACCCAGCGCTAGCCATAAAGAGCGCGGTATTTCACCGTCCGCTTCCCACTGGTCATAGAAAGGCGCCACTTCCTGCGCTAAGCAGCGGCTGATCATGTCATGAAACAGCGCCTGTGTTTGCTCGTCCATGCTCACTCCTTTAGGTCTTTGCGCAGGTGACGTTTAAGAATTTTACCTGCGGTGCTTTTTGGCAGAGCCTCTGCAAACACCACACGCTTAGGAACTTTGTAGGGTGCAATCAAGCTTTTGACATGTTGGATGAGCTCATCCTCGCTAGCCACTTGCCCCTCTTTCACCACAACGACGGCGGTAATCGCTTCAATCCACTTTTCGTCAGGCAGCCCCACCACCGCTACTTCCGAAATAGCCGAGTGCTTAAACAGCGCCTCTTCCACCTCACGGCTGGCAACCAACACGCCCCCCGTATTGATAACGTCTTTAATCCGGTCCACGACATATAAGTAGCCTGCTTCATCGAAGTAGCCCACATCACCAGAGTGAAACCAGCCGCCTTGGAAGGACTCAGCGGTCATCTCCGGCTTATCCCAGTAGCCCATCATTAACTGCGGCGAACGATGGACAATCTCGCCATGCTCGCCCGAGTCAACATCGTTCATTTCCAAATCAACAATGCGTGTTTCCACCGTAAGTATCGGCCGCCCCGCCGACGCAGGACGCTCAGCATGCTCATCTGGACGTAATACCGTTGCCAAGGGGGCAATTTCACTCTGCCCGTAGCAGTTATATAAACCTACGCCGGAGAAGCGCTGCTGCATCTCTTCCAAAACAGGCACCGGCATAATCGAGGCACCGTAGTACGCCTTCTTGAGCGAGGTTAAATCAAACCGATCAATGTCAGCATGACGTAGCAAGCTGATCCACACCGTGGGCGGCGCAAAGAACGATACGATTTTTTGTTCGGCAATCGCCGTCAGACAGCTATCCGGAAGCGGTGCTTCAAGCAAATGAATGGGGGCGCCAAGTAGTAAAGCCGGCATCAAAAAAACATGCATTTGTGCCGAGTGGTAAAGCGGAAGAGCGGCCAACATGGCGTCACTTCCCTTGATATCCAACTCCACCATGCAGGCCATATATTCCGCCATCAGCGCTTGGTGGGTCATCATTGCCGCTTTAGGCGCTGCCGTTGTGCCAGAGGTATAGAGCAGCTGTGCCAGACTACTTCCCTCTACGGCGACCGCTGGCTCCCTTGTTGATGGCGAGGAATGCACATAAGCCAAGACATCAAAACGACCCAACTGGATATCTTGTTGATCAGCATGCAGTGTTCCATTGACCGTTAATGCTAAACCTTGGGTTGCCTCCTGAACTTTGTCAGCTAACGAACTATCGCTTAGCACTCCTTTCGCCCCGGACTGCTCAAGGATATAGCGCAGTTCATCACTACTTAGCGCAAAGTTAATAGGCACATGTACTAAGCCCGCTTTAGTGGCAGCAAGCCAGGCAATGACATAGGCATCTGAGTTTTTACCATATACCGCCAACCGATCCCCAGGAGAAAGACCGGCCGCTAACAGACCACTAGCTACACTGTTAGCGGCATCGTTAAGCGATTGATAGCTCCAGGTTCGCTCACCAAACGTTAGTGCGAGTTGTTGAGAGTATTTGCGAGCGCTGCGGTTTAGCGCAGCGCCAATCGTATTACGATGAATTAAGGATGTCTGTTCCATGCCAAGTCCTTATTGTTATGTGTTGTTAGGGCTTCAGCGTTTTACGAATTGTTGACGAGTGGGCAAACGCTTTCAGAAAGTGGCCGGAATGCTTCCTCGGCGGGAATAGTGCGCACAACTCTGAAGAGGTCATCCTCATCGACTGACTCTTCCGGTGTTTTCACTTCAACGAGATACATGTCATGAACCATACGGCCGTCCTCACGAATGTAACCGTTCGTTGCAAAAATATCGTTAATGGGGGTATCGGCCATCTGCTGACGAACGGTTTGCGTGTCGTCTGTTCCCGCGGCCTCAATGGCTTCTAAATAGTGGCGGGTGCTGGAATAGAGCCCTGCGTGCACCATAGTCGGCATGCTGCCGGTGCGCTCACGGAAACGCTCTGCCCAGGCACGCGTTTCATCATTTAAGTCGTAATACCATGCTTTAGTGAACTGCAGCCCTTGAGCGTTCTCCAAGCCAATGCTGCGTATATCAGTACTGAACAGCACCATGCCGGCTAGAATCTGCCCAGCTTGAGTAATGCCAAATTCGCCTGCCGTTTGAACGGCATTGATGGTGTCACCACCAGCATTATTGAGCGCAATTACATCAGCGCCCGATGCCTGGGCCTGCAGCATAAAAGAGGAAAAGTCACTGTTCGGAAAGGGGTGTCGTGCGCTACCTACTATCGTTCCACCATTCTCCGTGACCACCCGCTCTACATCTGCTTCAAGCGCATGACCAAACGAGTAGTCGGCACTGAGTAAATACCAGTTTTTATAGCCTTCCTGAGTAATTGCCTTTGCCGTGCCATTGGACATCGCCCAAGTATCGTAAACCCAGTGAATATGGTTAGGAGAGCAGTGCTCGTTAGTGACACTCGAAGAAACAGCGCCGTTCACTAAGCCAAGTTTATCCGCCTCTTCTAACAAGCCTACTGCTGCTAATGTAACCGATGAAGCCACTAAGCCAGTGACCATGTCGACATTGCGTTCATCAATCCATTCACGCACCACGCTTGAGCCAACATCAGGGCTATTGCGATCATCAGCACTAAAGACGACAACTTGGGCACCGTGTACGCTGCCGCCAATATCTTCAATTGCCATCTCAATTGCGTCTTGCCCTAATGGGCCTATGGGATCGCGATAAACGCCTGACATATCAGCTAGATAACCAATACGGATTTCATTATCTGAAATACCTTCATTGGCGGCTACGCTGGGCGCATAGCTAGCCGTAATGACCGCAGCCGATAGCACAGAAATAGCAAAATGACGTGATAAATGCATGCTTTTCACCTGCCTATTGTTGTTATTAAAAGAGCCTTAAGCCCGATTTATTTCATGCTTCACCCTCATGTTAAAAGTAAAAACTGCTTTACTGTTTACCTATCGAGCCAGTTTTTTTGCAATTCGTGCCATTCGAATGAGATATCCATCCGGGATAGACCATTAGTCGTTGTTACTCTCCAGCGTTACAATGGCGTTTTACAGCTGGCTAAATAATTAACGAGAGCTGGCTGCTATCGAATATTTAACTGACACTGGGAGTGTGACGCTTGGCGACAAGTGCTGTGGATAGTTTTTTACCCGAGGCGCTGCAATTTCGTTCTGGTGCCCCCTTGGTGGATATCGGCGCTAACCTGACTCACGAGAGTTTTCAGCGTGATTTAGCTGATGTCATTACGCGGGCGAAAGCGGCCAATGTAGCTACCTTAATAGTGACGGGTACTGATATTGAACACGCTGAGCAAGCCATAGAGCTGGCTAAACAGACCCCAGGAATATATGCCACTGCTGGGGTTCACCCACACGATGCTAGCGGGTGGAACAGTGATGTGGCGCGCCAATTGAAAACGCTTCATCAAAAACCTGAAGTGGTAGCCGTGGGCGAGTGTGGACTGGACTTTAATCGCAATTTTTCAACGCCTCACGAGCAAGAGCGAGCGTTTGAAGCTCAGTTGGCGCTCGCTGCTGAAAGTGGCTTACCGCTATTTTTGCACGAACGCGACGCGGGGCAACGAATGCGTGAAATACTACATAGCTGGCGAGATGATATCAGCCAAGCCGTTATTCACTGTTTCACCGCTGACCGAGATACGCTGCACGGCTATCTCGATTTAGATCTTCATATCGGGTTAACCGGCTGGATTTGTGATGAGCGCAGAGGTCATCACCTTCGTTCAATAGTGAAAGATATTCCGTTAGAAAGGTTAATGGTAGAGACTGACTGTCCTTACCTGCTGCCTCGCAATCTTCCAGCCAAACTAAAAGGGCGCCGTCACGAGCCAGCCTTGCTACCATGGATTGTAAGAGAAATTGCCCAGTGGCATGACGTGACTGAAACCGAGCTGGGGAACGCAACAACCCGCACTGCCCAGCATTTTTTCCGCCTTGATGCGGAAGCTTAAAAGGAGCGAAGCGTGGCTGATTACCCAGGATTTATTGCCATTGAGACGGGCGAAGATGACGGCTTGCCGCTGGCTATTGCCTGGTCTTTACCTGATGGTCGCATTAAGCAAACACTCATTCAGCCTGACGATAGCTGGATCAGTGAAGACACGAACGTGATGGGTTCTTATAGCATTGAAGAGCTAGAAAGCCTCGGCGTCAGCCCTTTGGATGTCATACGTGAACTAGAGACCGATCACTTCTCGGCTACGCTGTATACCAGCGATAACGGTGAGGATGAAGCAGCACTGGCTCGACTCTTTGACACCTATGGCTTGGATCCTTTTGTTGAATTAGCGCCTGCACAGGTGCTTTATGAAGCGATTAGCGCGAGAGATTGGCACCGCTTACGCAGCGAAATTTTTAACGACATGGGGCTCGAACCAATGCGGCCCGAGCACGAAATTGAAGTAATGCTAACGCTGCACAAACAGCTTACCGAAAAAGACTAAGCCGACGCGACCAGCGCCACATCAAGTTCTCGCTGCCCCTGTTTAATGGCCTGAACTAAAGTATCCTGATGCTGATAATAGCGTGTCAACGCGATAAAGAAAGCGTTGGCACGTAATGGCAGCCCCTCTTCTAAATAACGTGCTGCTCTGGCATCTACTTTGTTGGCAAACGCCTCACGATCGACCTCAACGTCCCCACCCAAGTTATCTACACTAACGTGGAATGTGCGTCCGCAGGCGTGGGTAAACAGCTTTTCCAGCGCCTGCGGGGCAATCTCCGCTTGTTCGAAGGCGTGCTGCTGCTGGGCGTCGCGCCCATCAGGCAAGTACCAGTATCCGTAATCTTCCAGCTGCCGACGCTTCTCTCCTGCGATACACCAGTGGCTAATCTCGTGCAGTGCACTAGCAAAAAAGCCGCGCGCAAAAATCACCTGATGATAAGGTGTTTCAGATGTAGCTGGGCGATATAGGGGTTCATCGCCACCTTTGATTAATCGCGTCTGATAACGTGCTAAAAACACACCATCAAACAGCGCCGTTATGTCGTGAAGCGTCCAACGCTCCTGCTCTTGAGTCACTATATACCTACGTCGTCGTTCATTTCGTAAAGTATACCCGCGCCTTGTCCCGATGATAAAGAGATGGCAAATCATTAGACAGCTACCGAGATCCTAGTAACTCCTGCTACTCTATCGGCTTTTGTTGGGTCACTTTGCTAAACAGGAAACATACCGTGGGCGGCTTCACTAGCAATATAAAATCCATCTATTGGCCAGAAACACGCACGTTGGTAGCGTTAGCACTCCCCATCTGCGGCGCTCAACTCGCACAAGCGGGCATGAGCGTGGTCGACGTCATCATGACCGGCAGGCATAACGCCACCGACTTAGCTGCCGTTTCGGTTGGCTCAAGCCTGTGGATGCCACTGATGCTATTTATGACCGGTACGTTGATGGGCCTCACACCTATCGTGGCGCACCTTTTGGGCGGCAAGAGAAATGCTGAGATTCGCCCTGCAGTTCACCAGGCACTGTGGGTCGCATTAGTACTCGGGTTCACTGCCGCTGCATTACTGTGGACAGTCGTTACACCGATATTCGAACTTATGAAGGTTCCCCCAGCGGTTGCAAGAGAGTCTGCTGCCTACCTTTCCGCTGTTGCCTTCGGCATGCCTGGAATCGCCTTGTTTCAGGCGCTTAGAGCCTTTTCAGATGGCATGAATCACACCCGCCCCGCGTTATGGATAAGTTTAGTAGGACTAACCGTTAATATTCCCAGTAACTATTTACTAATCTATGGCGGTGATGGCCTAGTTAATATATTTGGTGATGGATTACCCAGCGCTCTGCAACAGCTACCGGCACTAGGCGCATTCGGCTGCGGCATCGCCACAGCACTCTCGATGTGGACAATGGCCGTTGCTATGGCTTTTTATACCCGTAAAGGACGCACCTACCAAAGCGTCTCTATTTGGCAAACGCTGACGCCACCAACACTGTCCGGCATCCGCGAGCTTGTAGTAGTGGGCGTGCCCATCGGTGTGGCTATTTTCGTGGAAGTGACGTTATTCACACTGATAGCCCTGTTTATTGCCAGCTTTGGAGAAGTCACTGTAGGGGCTCACCAAATCGCCCTAAGTTTCACCTCTATTCTCTTTATGCTGCCGATGTCATTGAGCATGGCACTTACCGTACGCGTGGGTAATACATTGGGCCAACAACGTTCTGCTATGGCACGCACTGTTGCTTGGAACGGTATCGTGATCAGTGTCATTGTGGCCGTCATCAACAGTACATTACTTTGGTTTACAGCGGTGCCGGTGATTTCGTTGTATACCTCCAATGCCGACATCCAGGCTTTGGCGCTCACCATCATATCCCTGGCAGTAATTTTCCAGCTATCAGATTCACTTCAAGTCAACCTAGCAGGTGCATTACGAGGTTATAAAGACACCCGAATCGTGATGGTCATTACCGTACTTTCTTACTGGATTGTCGGTTTAGGCGGTGGTCACTGGCTAGGAACTCACGGTATAGGTGACATGTCTGACCCGTTGGGGGTGCATGGTTACTGGATAGGCCTGATTGCGGGGCTCAGCACAGCCGCACTATTACTTGCTTGGCGATTAAAGTGGATTAGTCAACAGGAGTAAGCAATGGCACTCTACCCTCAAGCTATATTATGGCTGACTACCAGTGCCAGCTTGGTACTAGTGGGCTGCGGAAACAATGGTGCCGAACAGCCCTGGGTAGAGTATCACCAACAGCTCACTAGCGATCTTTCAATTGCCAATATTGAGCGTCATCCGCCACCTAATATTGGTGAATTTCCTGAACGTCGAGAGCGACTATTCAATATTCCTGAAACTCGAGAGGGTATGCTGAATATCTATGCGTTACGTGAGTGCCAGATAACATCACTCATTGCAGCACGGAACAATCAGTTGGGGCGCGTTGCTCCCCCTAGCCAGCACTGGCTTTACGAGCGCGCGCTATGGCAACGCCTAAGTGCCTGCTGGAACAGTGATATTCCTGACAGCTTAAGTGATGACAATAAAGCGCGACTGGCTGAACTAACTGAACTCAAGACAGAACAGCTACCAGCGGTCAGCTGGAATGCCATTTTTGATTCTGAAGAGTGGGAAAAAAGCTTTTCCCGAGCAAGTGCCCCCTTAAACAACGCTGAACTACCTAATATTGACAATCAACTGCTTGCAGTTGATTACCTTGAGCGAATGGTGACGCACCAATTTAGCCAAGCATGGCAACAGGACTCTTCAGCACTTGAAAACCACCTTAAAGCGCTGCAAGAGAGGCCTTTAACAGCAGAAATTTTACGCACACTGTTGCTCGCCCACCAACGCTTAACGGAGGCAAACCTAGTACTTGAGTCAACGCGCTTAACCACTAGTGAATGCCTGCAAGATGATTTTCCAGCAGGATTTAATCAAGTTGAGCAGATTTCTCTCAAGTGGCTTACAGCAATTAACCGACTAATTAATGCCCACCAAATAACGCCACCTGAAGCGGTTAAAAACTATCAGAACACTTGGTTATCATTGAACAACCCACAGGCGCCCTGGCAGCAACTTCAACAAGTAAAAGCACAACACCAAGCGTTGCGAGATCAATTTACTAGCTGCTCCGATAATTAAAAATCACAAACCCCCTTAACCTTCTGGGCAACCTGTGCTATTGGTGAACTAAGTGGTAGGCAGCATACGCTGTTTACCGATGTCGTGACCACGCAGCACAAGGAGGGACATTATGGGCGCATCCCTGTCACCCCGCTCTGCCCAGGTCATCGACCTGGAAACCGTGCGTCAGCGTCAGCAGGCGCAAAAATGTTTGATCCGCCTAGCCCCTGAGCTAGATGGGTTAGAGATGGTCTACCAGCTCGCTGCGAGTCCCGACACGTATTACGGCCTACCTGTTTTGGCCTGGGGGCTACAAGAGAACGGTAACGTCATTGGCCTTGTGCCATGGATGGAGAAGCTCGCTGCTTGTCATGAACTCGACAGCCATGAAAACGGCCAGTTTATTGGCTACCGCGATCCAGAAACCGAAGAAATTTTCGCCCTTCCTCCTGATCATAAATACGACGAGCTAATGGCTTCAGCCAGTTACTTCGAGTATGAAGCTTCAGGAGATATTACGCTGATTCAACAGCTTCCAGACACCCTTGGCACTCATGCTTTATGCATGAATCATCCCGATGCACCCTGGAATATGAAGCAAGTCTATGGATGGCGCCTCTATAGCGATGGAAGCGTTGAAGCAGTTCTTGCCGATGAACAGCAAGCCACGATGTCCCCCATCCTACTGGGTGACAAGTGCCTTTACGATGCCCACTCCCGCCATCGCACGGTTTACTTTTTTCAACGCCATATCGCTAGCCGCATTATGGATGAAGACCCTGCGACACTGGAAGCTTTGGCGATGATGGTTGTTCCAAATAAAGAGGGGTGATCTTAAATAAGCACTTGCGAGGCTACCCAATCAAAGCCAGGGCCTAAAACCAATATTAATGGCTAGCCTCGCATAGCTGCAGAAGCCTTACGCTAGGCGAATAAAGTACACGTAGTGGTCATCAGACTCCTCTTGCAGCAGTAGCTGGTGTCCCAAAAATTGACAAAATTTTGGCACATCACGAGTCGTTGCGGGGTCTGTTGCTATTACCTTCAACACCTGCCCTGGCGTCATATCACGCACCTTGTTATGCATTAACATGATAGGTTCAGGGCAATATAAACCCGTCGTGTCTAACGATGCATCAAAGGCACTTGGGTCATACGTATTATCAGTCATCTACAATCTCGTTTAGGAAACAGACAGCATGATCAAAGTAATCATTGAACGGCGTATTATGCCTGGCCTGGAAGAAGAATATGAACTAGCTGCCCGCGAAGCAATGCGCGTTTCACTTGGCGTACGAGGATTTGTCGGTGGAGAAACGCTCGTCGAACTTGGCCATACAGATCGCCGCCTGATGATTACCAAATGGCGCGATCTTCGCGCTTGGAAAGAGTGGCATTCAAGTGAAGCACGTACAGTGGCCATGCAGAGCATCTTACCTCTATTAACAGAAGACGAAACTATCCGCGTATACGAGCCAGGCTATTAGCCCTTTTACCTGACTCCGCCGACCTTCAAGTTAGTGAGCGAGCCTTACATGAACCGTCACTTCTTCCCGATCATGGTAGAGGTGGCGACATGTAATTGTAGCGCGCACTCCCGCCGTTTCCAACGCATCTTCCAAAGTGCTAATACAGCGATTAACCTCGTCCCAGCGTTTCTTCATGGGCAGTTTTAAATTAAAAATTGCCTCTCGACACCATTTCCGAGCTAACCATCTTTCCACCATTGCCAACACGCGCACAGGCTTATCGACGATATCACAAACTAGCCAATCCATTCGTTGCGGCGGTTCCCAAGTAAATCCATCTTCTTTAAGATGATCTATCTGTCCCGTAGCCATTAGCTGCTTGTCCATTGGCCCATTATCAATGGCATAAACATACATGCCACGCTGGACTAGCTGCCAAGTCCAACCACCTGGGGCAGCCCCTAAATCCGCTGCCTGCATATGATCCGCAAGCCGTGTATCCCACTCTTCTCGGGGAATAAACTCATGCCATGCCTCTTCTAACTTCAGCGTTGATCGGCTTGGTGCACGAGATGGGAAACGTAGGCGGCGTATACCATTAATCAGCTCGCTTCGATTGTCAGGAAAACTCATACCCAACTGAACACGATCACCATCCGTCCAGAAAATATGTAAACGACGTGCACCGGCTTTACCGCGTAGTGCGCCCCGTTTTTTTAGCATACTCTGCAATGGCTTAGTCAGCGCTTTAATTAAGCCTGCCAATGCTTTGCCATCATTGGTATCTGGCGTTTCGTGCCAGATTTCTTCAAAACTCCAACGACTTGACTTTACCTGATCGAGAATAGCCGTCAGCCTATCATCTCGGGACAGCGTGAGCGCAGGCAGTGCAGCTAGACTTTGGCGAGCAAAAATAAGTTGCTTAAACGCCGCTTTACGATGCAAATCATTAATCGGCTCTTTATCTAAGCGCGTTAAACTCACCCAACCTTCGCCTTTCGCAGGTTCGCAACTTACCTCGTGCTGTTTGGCGTGGTGTTGCATTTCAGCCAGTGCGTCGCTTTCAAACCCTGGGCGGCAATAGACAAGCCACGATGTGGGTACTGTTTCACTCACCCTTTCACCTCGAAAGTAATTTCATGTCATAGGTGAACATCTATTCAGAATAAAATGCCCCCGCTAATCGCCGCATCATAGCATTTTCTTTCAATTGCTTTCTAAGTAGTGAGATTAGTAGCGATGATTTATCTGCTTGATGAACTAAAACATTATCGCGACCAACAAAAAACCCCAGCTTCAGTTGAAGCTGGGGTTTTTGGTAATAATTGCCTGACGATGACGCCACTCAGCCCTCCGCACCTCCTCGTCATTCCCGCAGGCCCTTAGCGGGAATCCATGTTGGCTGAAGTTTCGGGCCGCTGCAGGCCAAGGTCAAGGTGGATTCCCGATAACCCCACTCGGGAATGACGGTGCAGTGACTTGGGAACGTCCCTAATTGATTTTCTTCCACGCAAACAAAAAACCCAGCCGATGGGCTGGGTTTCTTGTTAAATAAGTGCCTGACGATGATCCGGGCGGCGCTCCGCTACTCTCCAGGGGAGACCCCTAAAAAGCAAAACCCCGACCAAATGGCCGAGGTTTCTCAATAAGTGCCTGACGATGACCTACTCTCGCATGGGGAGACCCCACACTACCATCGGCGCTAAGCGGTTTCACTTCTGAGTTCGGCATGGGATCAGGTGGTTCACGCGTGCTAT
>NZ_JAIRBO010000012.1:0-75531 GCF_021151565.1 Halomonas sp. IOP_6
ACTGATCTCGGTACTGGATACGGTAAGAGGGCTTAACCGTTCTTCATGAACCGCCGTGGTACGGAACCGTATGCCCGGTGGTGTGAGAGGACAGGGGAGGCGACTCCCCTTCCTACTCGATCGAGTGCCTAACTACACTCGTTCTTCAGTAGCTCTTTGCTACTTTTTCGCTTTTTTGGGCTTTGAGGCTTTTTTATCTTCATCATTATCAGACTTGTCACTGTCAGGCTTGTCGCTACCCTGATGGCTAAGCGGGCTGGCTTGGTCAAGCCGTGGGTGGTTGTCCAGGAATTCCCGCTGAAGATCGGGTAGGGCATCCAGTGCTTTTAAGGTGTGGGTCAGCGCGTGAATTGCTGCGAGTACATCCTGGGTGTTGCCGGTTTCGGAAATAGTGTGCATGTTGCGGATCGGGAAGCCGATTGAGGTAGCTGCGCTATCAATAGAGGCCAGCACGCCTGCCATGCCGTCAGTACCCGTATCCACGCCCACGATGTCACGCTGCAGGGGGATATCCTGCTCTTTGGCGGCGCTGGCGATAATGCGGTTGAGCTGTTCGCTGGCAATAGAACCTACCGCCATGGTGAAGCCTTTGCCCATCTCTAGCGGCTGCATGCGTTTGTCGCCAATACCAGGAGCAGCTACGTAGTCGTGGTTAACGTCTACGCCAATCAGCGCGTCTGGCTTTAGTTCGCCAGCCAATACGCGGCTGCCAAAACGGCCAATTTCTTCGTAGCTGGCAATGGCAAACAGCACGCGTACGTTTTCGGTGCCGCCAGCTTCTGCGATTAACTTTGCCACTTCTGCGGTAACAAAGCAGCCCAGGCCATTATCCAGGTAAGCGCCGTAGAAGGTGTTCGGGCTAAAACCAGGGCGAATGGGGCGGTCGAAAATAATCGAATCACCCGGGCGAACGCCTAAATTCAGCACTTGCTGCTTTTTATTTTCGCCATGGATTTGCAGGTCCAGGTAGATCTGCTCTTTTTTGATACCTTTGCTGCCATCGCGCTGTGCAGGATCAGAAAAGTGAATAGCGCCCAGGGCTTCTACTGTACCGCCTTGGATGCAGCGGTAGCTGCCGGGGGCGTCAGGATCCTCGCTGAATAGCTTCACTTCGTGGCCGATAAGTACGGTAGGCAAGAAGGAGTCAGTGTTGATCCAGATCTTGCCGTCTTCGCCAATCGAGCGAACCTGCATGCGGATTTTGTCTGCATGGCCGATGATCATCACTTTGAACATGTCATCGCGGCCAGGATGGGTATCCAGTACCACGCCAGCATTGCCTTTAAACTGATGCAGATGCCAGCCGCTGGGCGCGAAGCTTTCGAAGTAAGGCTTCAGTACGCCGTAGGTCATTGCGCCTTCCAGGCCTACTGGGCTAGGGGCGGCAAGAATGTCGCGCATGATGTTGAATTGCGCGTCGGGCATGGGTTGCGTCCAGGGTTTGGCGCTGTCGCTCATATTAAGCTCTCTCCATTGGGGGGTGTTTATCACTAACTAGTCTGCCAGATTCTTGCTTCAGATGCGCATGGCTGGTTCGCCTAGTGAGACAAGAGTTTTGGGCTTTGGTTATAAAATCCTCTAGGATAGGCGCTTTTTTCTGACAAGGTGGAAGGTCATGGCGTCTTCTGGGCAACCTCGCACTCAGTGGCTGGGCCGCTGGGGCTTTATGCTGGCAGCCACCGGTTCGGCGGTGGGGCTGGGCAATATTTGGAAATTTCCCTACATCACCGGGGAGTATGGTGGTGGAGCCTTTGTGCTGGTGTATCTGGCGTGCATTTTAGCCGTCGGCGTACCGGTGATGATGACCGAGATTGCCTTTGGTCGCCGTGGGCGCGGCAGCCCGATTGATGCGATACGGCGCGTCGTCAATGAGTCTGGCCGCTCCTCTGCCTGGTCGTTGATTGGTTGGATGGCCATGCTCTGCGGCTTTATGATTCTGTCGTTTTATGTCGTGGTAGCTGGCTGGTCGTTCTCCTATTTATGGAAAATGCTCACCGGCGGCCTCGCGGGCAGTAGCGTTGATGATATGGCGGCGGTCTTTGGGGCCAATAATGCCAACCCGTTCATTCTGGGCGGTTGGAGCACCCTGGTGGCAGTGCTGACCATGGTGATTGTGGGCAAAGGCGTTCAGGAAGGTATTGAGAAAAATGTCAGTTGGATGATGCCCGGGCTGGTGCTCATGCTCATTCTACTGATTATTTTCGGGGTGTTTTCTGGTGGGTTTGGTGAGGCTGTGAGCTTCTTGTTCTCGTTTAACGCGGGAAGCCTCTCTAGTGAAGGCATGCTGGCGGCGTTGGGCCACGCCTTTTTCACGTTGTCGTTGGCATCCGGTGCAATTCTCACCTACGGTAGCTACTTGCCCAAAGGTGCGTCAATTGGGCGTACCACGGTAAGCGTGGCCATTGCCGATACCGTGGTTGCGTTAATGGCGGGGTTGGCGATCTTCCCGGTCATTTTTGCTAACGGTATGAATCCTGGTGAAGGGCCGGGGCTTATCTTTATGAGCTTGCCGCTGGCCTTCCAGGCGATGCCAATGGGCACGCTATTTGGCATTCTGTTTTTCTTGATGCTCTCGATGGCAGCGCTGACCTCGTCTATTTCGATGGTGGAAGCCACGGTGTCGTGGTTATGCGATAACAAAGGCATGACCCGTAAGTCTGCCTCTTGGGCGACGGGCATCGTGCTATGGCTGATCAGCACGCTGGCGATGCTGTCGTTTAACCTGGGCGCTGACTGGACCCTGGCGGGTAAAAACTTCTTTGACTGGCTGGATTATTTGACCTCGCGCTGGATGATGCCGCTGGGTGGATTGGGTACGGTCGTGTTGGCGGGGTTTGTGCTGAAAAGTGAGACATTCCGCGATGAATTAGGCCTTGCACCGTTGCCTTATGCGCTATGGATGACCATGGTGCGTTACGTTAGTCCGTTGGGTATTTTGGTTATCTTTGCTGATGCCTTGGGGCTTTACCAAGTTTCGTTCGCGGTGCATTGGCCGTGGCTGCTAGCGGTTTTGGTGGTCATGGTTGCAGTGGGGGAGATCCTAAGCCCTCGGCTGCGCCAAGCGCTGAGCTCGCGCTAGCCGCTGTTGTTCACGCTTCACCCTGGCAGCTGCAATGGCGCCAGGGTGAGTGCCTGCCTCCATGAGTTCGTCCCAGCAGGTGGTGTAACGGTTAGAGCGGTGCGCACAGCGCAACTGCCACGGTGCTTCCGCCTCTGTCATTCCAAAGCGAATCGTGCCTTGCCCCATGCGCTGATTAATAGCGTCAACGGCGTTCATCAAGTGCGGGTGCGCTTTATGTGAAGGCTGCAACAGCGAAAGCTGATACTGCTGTGCATCGACTAAGTCCAATAGCATGACACCGGCCTTCATAAACTGAAAACCCGGCCGATACATCTGTTCCAACCCTTCGCGGACGGCTTCTAAAATGATGCGGGTATCGTCACTTGGCGAGGCTAGGGGAATCATCGCGCTAGGTGAAAGCTGAGGCTGGTCTTTACGATGGCGGTTGGTGTTTAGGAATAGCAATACGGCGCGAGTAAGGCTTTTCTGCTGGCGCAGTTTTTCGGCACTGCGCTGAGCATGGCGGCGCAGCGCTGCGTGCAATTCCGCTTTTACGCCGGTTGCTTGGCCAAAAGAGCGTGACGTCATAATACGCTGACGCGGCTCTTCTAATGCGTTCATTTCCAAGCATGAGGTGCCACGTAGCTCTAGCGCTGTACGCGCAAGCACCACTGAAAATCGTTTGCGAAGTTGCTTTGGATCGCACTCCCGCAACTGCCACGCCGTGCGAATACCACTCACCGCAAGCCGTTCTGCTAGGCGTCTGCCGACGCCCCATACGTCATTCACCGGCAGCTGTTTAAGCAGCGCCGTAGTGGTCGGGCTGTTGGCAGTGAGTAGGCAGACGCCTTGGTAGTGAGACTGCTGTTTGGCAACGTGATTAGCGAGCTTGGCTAGCGTATGGGTAGGTGCCAGCCCTACGCATACAGGTAGCCCTAAATAGCGGCGAACACGGCGGCGCACAACTTCCCCGAGTGTTTGGCATTGAGTGTCGCTGAAGCCATCCAGGTAGATAAACATTTCATCAATAGAGTAAGGCGCGACGTCTGGACAGGCATCCCGCAGTAGCTGGGCGAGTCGTGCGGACATGTCACCATACAGCTCGTAGTTAGATGACAATAAGTGAATCTCTCCCCGTCGGCGCAAACCTTCCAGTTGGAAAGCGGGAGTGCCCATGGGGATTTCCAATGCTTTCATTTCGGCCGAGCGGGCGATCACACAGCCATCGTTATTCGACATCACGCCAACGGGCTTGCCTTCAAGCGCAGGATTAAACACCCGCTCGCATGACACGTAGAAGTTGTTGGCATCAACAAGGCCAATCATGGCAAATACTCATGCACCACGGCGCGTACCACACCCCATAGCTGGCAGTTTGTCTCTTCTAACGGTAGCGGTGGATAGTGAGGATGAGCCGAGCAGAGGTGTGGCGTGCCTTGATAGAGTGCATAACGCTTTATCAGTACTTCCTCTTCAAACATGGCGACCAGGATATGCCCTAAACGGGGCGGTATGCTGCGATCTACCACCAGCAAATCATCTTCGAATATCCCCCAGCCTTCCATGCTGTCGCCCGCGGCGGTGAGGTAAAACGTGTGGTTGGGGTGTTTAATCAGTCGCTCATTGAGATCTAGCGTACGTGGTTCGTAATCTTGAGCAGGTGAAGGGAAGCCGCTAAACCCAGCGCGGCCGTATAACGTTGGAAATGGCAACGGCTGAGAGGTTAACGGCAGGGCTGTCGCAACCATCGTTGTCGGAAATGTACTCGTTGTAAACGTACTTGTTGCAAACGTGGTTGTTTTTAAAGCGGCGGGGTGGGACGGCATCGTCGGCATCCTCATGAATAAATAGTGTGTTTATATACAGTATTTGTAAGCAGTATTTATTCATGGGGAGAAAATTGCAAGCGACGCTCAACGCTGGGGGCCTGGGGGCTATTGGCTCAGCGAGCAAGCCACAGGCCAACCACCAACGCACTTATCACGGTAATCAAGAACACAAGGTTGCGAGCACGGGTGTCACGACGTGGTTTCATGGTCATTTTCCTGTTGGTCATCATCGTTAAGAGCATTTCGCAGTAGTCGCAGCACGCAAGCGTTATCCGCATAAAGCGGCAGATGCGCTGCGCTTAGCATGGTAACGTTTACGCCCTAGAGCGTCATCTGACGTATATGACATTGCTTGGTTATCCGGCTTTTAAGAGATCCTGCTTATGAATGAATCGACCCACGTCGGTACCGCTGCGCAGCCGCTTTCCCTGGCGAATGGTCGGCTGGCGGCGCTTAGCTGGGGGCGTAGCACTGCGCCTACTTGGGTGGCGCTGCATGGTTGGCTAGACAACGCGGCGAGCTTCAGTCGGCTGGCGCCGCTATTGGTGAAAGCACTGGATATTCGCATTGTGGCGATCGACTTCCGTGGTCACGGGCACTCAGCTCATGCGCCTGCAGGAAACGACTATGCACTATGGGACTATACCCACGACGTGCTGGATACCATGGAATCATTAGAGATCGAAAAGGCGACGCTACTTGCTCACTCGATGGGGGCAGCCGTAGCTTGTCTAGTATCGGCAGCGCTGCCTGAGCGGGTAGATAAGCTAATTCTGTTAGATGGCTTAGGAGCGCTAAACACACCTGCCGAAGAGACTGCCAGCCAACTACGCAAAGGGCTAGTGGCCTATAGGCGGCCGCTTTCCCGTCCTCCTCGTTATCCCGATGTTGAGAGTGCAGTTGCCGCGCGGGTAGCCGGAGGTGTCACGCCGCTGGACAGCATCACCGCCACGCCACTTGTCGAGCGCAACACCCAGGCCACTGCCGATGGGCATGTGCAAATGCGTACTGATAGCCGTTTGTTAAAGCCTTCTTTGGTGCGCTTTACGCCCCAGCAAGTGTTGT
This sequence comes from Halomonas sp. IOP_6, assembly GCF_021151565.1. Lineage (NCBI taxonomy): Bacteria > Pseudomonadati > Pseudomonadota > Gammaproteobacteria > Oceanospirillales > Halomonadaceae > Halomonas > Halomonas sp. IOP_6. Next base: position 5,956 of record NZ_JAIRBO010000012.1, read on the forward strand.
CACTACTGGCGGAGATTCAAGCCCCAGTGCTATTGATAGAAGGGGAGCGGGGTATTTTAGGCGAGCGGGACTGGGCAGAAAAAGCGCGCCAAGCAGTACCACAGTTAACGCGCCATGTACTAGCGGGTGGCCATCATCTGCACCTTGAACCCCAGGCGGTTCATCACGTGGCCAGCACAATCAGTCAGCAAGCGTAGCGGGTACCTGATTGCTCACGTTAGGAAGATGACGATGAAAAAAGTAGCGCATGTTGTTAAAACACCTGTGGCAAGCAGCTGCTTGAATGGCGGTAATAAGGTTGCACTGGTATTGGGGAGTGGGGGAGCTAGGGGGTATGCTCATATCGGTGTTATTGAAGCATTGGAAGCACGCGGCTTCGAGATAATTTCGATTGCGGGTTGCTCTATGGGCGCGCTAATTGCTGGTATTTATGCCGCTGGAAAGCTGCCTGAATACCGGGATTGGGTGTGTAACCTGGATTATTTAGACGTGCTCAAGCTGGTCGATGTGACCTGGAGTCCGATGGGCGCCATGCGAGCGAATAAAGTCATGAGCAAACTTGAAGAGCTGGTCGGCGATATGCTGATCGAAGACCTGCCTATTCCGGTGACGACCGTCGCGACGGATCTGATTCGCCAGCGTGAGGTATGGTTTCAAAATGGCCCTTTACTCCAGGCAATCCGTGCCTCTATTGCCGTGCCGGGTGTCATTACCCCAGTACATGTGGGTGGCCAGGTACTCGTTGATGGCGGCTTGCTGAATCCACTGCCGATGATGCCGATATTAGCCGCCCACGAAGCGGATTTTGTCGTGGCGGTTAACGTGACGGCGCACAGCCCACAACCGGTCACCTTAGAGGAGCTGTTACCCAGCGAAGATACAAGCGACAGCCGCACCGCGTTAGAGCGCGACCGCGATGCCAATATTGGCGGTTGGATGGATGATGTGCGTGCTACCACGCGCCGCTTGTGGGATGGGCTGGGGGGCAGCAATGGTGAAGAGAGCGATGTTGATGAAACCGTTGACCTGCGTGGTCGGCGTGAGTGGGGTAAGCTCGATATGATTCTAGAGTCGTTTGATATCACCCAGGCGGCGCTCGCGAAGTATAAAATCGCAGGCTATCCGCCGGATGTATTGATCGAAATTCCCAAAACTGTTTGCAGCACTTACGAGTTTCACCGGGCCAACGAATTAATTCGGCTGGGGCGGCATCTTGCTGATGAAGCGTTAGAGCGCCGCATGCCTAGCATTGCTTCGGATGCGACCGAGTGACATAGCCATCTACTGCCCGCGCTTGCGCAGCAGAATATACACCGCGCCTGTACCGCCATCGATATCGGTGGCGGAACAGAACGCCAAGACGCCGGGCCACTCTCTTAACCACGCATTGGTATGGCTTTTAAGCACCGGAAAGTCTGAGGTAGTGCCCCAGGCCTTACCATGCACGACTAGAACACAGCGCATGCCTTGTGCAGCGGCGTCGCGCAAAAAACTTTCAAGCTCAATCCTCGCTTCTTCTAGGGTATAGCCGTGTAAATCCAGCCCCGCTTGCCAAGCGGTTTGGCCACGTTTTAACTGGCTTAAGGTGCGCCAGGGCAGGTCGGGCACGCTGAATTCCAGATACTCTGAGGGGCGTACCGCCTCTACTCGACCGTCGGACGTGCGACCGCTAGTTTGCAGCGTGTTGCTCTCTACCGCCGCTTGTCGACGTGCTTGCTGGGCAGCTTCGTCGTTGCGCTTAGGCTTGCCGGGATCAGCTTGATTACTGGCAATACGGCGCACGCCTGCTGCCTGCAGCGCTTGGCGAAAGGCACTGATATCGTCATCGTTGGGCAGATGTCGCGTCATGGTCGGCTCAAATAGAGAAATGAAGTGTTAACAAATAAGCATAATTGAGAAGAGCACAGTATAGCGAGCTTGTCGTTGCTGTGAACCGTTCACTGTGAACCACGCGCTGTGAACCAGACGGCGTCAAAGGTACAATCCTTCCATGAACTTTTTACACGCCAGGAGTCGCTGTGACCACGCATCTCAATGATGAGACCTCCCACTCAATGCTTTCGTTGCCGGAATCGGCATTGGTGAGCGAGCTTTTTACACTGCGCGATTACTTACGCTGGGTGTCCAGCGAGTTTTATCTGGCGGGGCTGCACTATGGGCATGGCACGGAATCGCCCTGGGACGAAGCCGTTGCGCTTTGCTTAGGCGCACTGCACCTACCGTGGAATGTCGACCCAGCTGTGCTGGATGCCCGCTTGCTGCCAATAGAGCGCGAACGCATCATTCGCTTGGCGCGAGAGCGGGTGACGACTCGCCGCCCGCTGCCTTACTTACTGGGCGAAGCTTTTTTTGCAGGATTCCCGTTCAGCGTTGACGAACGCGTGCTAATTCCGCGCTCGCCCATTGCCGAGCTGATTGAAGACGGCTTTGCTGCATGGTTCCCGGAAGAACCGCCTGCCCGAGTATTAGACTTATGTACCGGTTCTGGCTGCATCGGCATTGCCACTGCATTGGTGTTGCCTACCTGCGAGGTGGCGTTGGCGGATATTAGCCAGGATGCCTTGGCGGTTGCTCGTCAAAACATTACGCGTCACGACGTTGGTGATCGCGTGCGGGCCGTCGAATCCGATGTGTTTGATAGCCTGGAAGGGCAGCGTTTTGACCTGATCGTATCTAACCCACCTTATGTTGATGCGCGTGATCTGGCCACCATGCCTGCCGAGTTCCGCCATGAACCTGCCCTGGCGTTAGGCGCTGGTAACGACGGGCTGGATATCGTGCGACGCATTCTGCGAGAGGCCCGCCAGCACTTAACCGACGGGGGCTGGCTGATTGTTGAAGTTGGTAATTCCGACCGCCATGTGGAGGCTGCTTTCCCTGAAGTACCCTTTATCTGGCTTGAATTCGAGCGTGGCGGCCAGGGTGTGTTTGCCTTGAGCGCCGCTGAACTCGACGCCCATGCGGCGTCTTTTGCGTGAGGAACTAACGCCCATGTCTGGCAATACCTTTGGCAAGCTATTTACCGTTACCACGTTTGGTGAGAGCCACGGCCCTGCTTTAGGCGCTATTGTTGACGGTTGCCCGCCTGGCATACCGATCAGTGAAGCAGACTTGCAGCTTGATCTAGATCGCCGCCGTCCAGGTAGCTCTCGACACACCACACAGCGCAAAGAGCCGGATCAGGTGCGGATTCTTTCAGGCGTGTTTGAAGGCAAAACCACGGGGACGTCGATTGGTTTATTGATCGAGAACACCGACCAGCGCTCCAAAGACTACTCTAAAATCAAAGATCAATTCCGTCCTGCCCACGCTGACTACACTTACCATCATAAGTATGGCCATCGCGATTACCGGGGCGGCGGTCGTTCTAGCGCGCGAGAAACAGCCATGCGTGTTGCTGCTGGCGCTATTGCCAAGCAGGTACTGGCCGCGCAAGGGATTCAGATTCGCGGTTATATGAGCCAGTTGGGGCCCATTAAAATCGAATTCAAAACCTGGGACGCGGTAGGCGAAAATGCCTTTTTCTGCCCTGACCCGGACAAAGTGGCCGAACTTGAAGCCTATATGGATCAGCTGCGTCGGGATCAGGATTCCGTAGGCGCTGAAATTACCGTGATTGCCGACGGTGTGCCGGTCGGGTTAGGCGAGCCAGTCTTCGACCGTTTAGATGCTGATCTGGCGCATGGTTTGATGAGCATCAATGCGGTAAAAGGGATAGAAATCGGGGCCGGATTTGGTTGCATTGCTCAGCGTGGCAGCGAGCACCGCGACGAGATGACGCCCGAAGGGTTTCTTTCTAATCACGCGGGCGGGGTGTTGGGCGGAATTTCCAGTGGCCAACCGATCGTCGCGCGATTAGCGTTGAAGCCAACGTCAAGTATTACCACGCCTGGGCGATCAATTGATATACATGGTCAGCCAGTTGAGGTAATAACGAAAGGCCGCCACGATCCCTGTGTCGGTATTCGCGCGACGCCTATCGCCGAGGCGATGATGGCAATAACGCTGCTAGACCATTGGCTACGTCATCGTGGACAAAATGGAGATGTTAGCGTTGACACGCCACGTTTAGAACAACAATAACAGCACGGTGCGCTTGGCGTAACGCTGCTACACTCTAGGAAGATGGTTAAGGAGTCGCCTATGAAGATCAACGTTGAATTTGACCTGACACCGGATGAGTTTCGCCAATCACTAGGGCTGCCGGATGTTGAGGCGTTTCAGCAAAGCCTGCTGGAAAATATTCAGCGGCAAATGGAGTCAGGGGTGGATGGCTATGACCCTATGAGTCTAATGCGTCCTTTCCTGCAGCAGCCGATGATGCAACAAGGTCTCTCCCAAGGGTTAGCTAACTTTGGCACATATCAACAGATGATGTTGGACATGCTGCGTAAAGCGGGCTCCTCCGGCAGCGGTGCCGAACAGGATGACGGCACAGATCAAGGCGAGTCTCAAGAGGCTGCTAAGTCAGCAGCGTCAGGTAAAAGCGCATCAAGTGCGAGAAGCTCTAAAGCGAAAGCGACGGCTTCTTCGCGTTCTCGCGCTAAAGGGTAGAACTGTCATGTGAAATGTGTAGCGTTGTTGAGCGTGCTGCTAGGAATGTTGCAAAGCAGCATTGCAGCGTTTACTCTTTTTGCAGTGCAGCAATTTTGCCATGTGATGAGCCACTCCAGGCTCATGCCAAGGAACGAGAGACAGGAGCAGACACTATGCAAGATAAAATGATGGACGCCTTTAGTACCCAAACCCGCCAAATGTTTGAGCCAATGCGTAAGATGAACTCGCTGATGCTCAACAACATGGAAAAAATGACCCAGTATCAGCTGGAAGCAATGAAACGCTACAGCCAAATGGGTACCGAGCGCATTCGTAGCGCGACGGAAATTGATGATGCAGAAAGCCTGCGTGATTTTGGCACCAAACAAGCCGAAATGATGAACGAGCTTTCTCAGCAAATGCAGGAAGATGCCCGTGTCATGGGTGAGATGAGCTTGCAGTTCAAATCCGAAATGGAAAAGCTGTTCAGTGAAGCTGGGCAGAAAATGAGCGAGCAAGCCACCTCTGCCACGAAAAGTGAACAGCCTGCGAAAGCGACTAGCCAGTCTTCACGTAAAAGCTAAACGCAACTATGTTCGCGGCGCCTTCAAGGCGCCGCGTTCTTTTGGATGATGTGCCTGGGCAGAGAATGCCAAGCAGGTGAGGGGAGAGTGAGTATGCTGTCAGGGTGGAAAATGCCGTCTCAAGGTGTTTCTCAAGAAGAGCTTGAAGCATGGAAAGTGCAGCTAAGCGATGTTGGTGAACAGTACAAAGGACTGCTTGAGGATTTACTGTCACGGATAGCACCCAGCGAAGCTGCTGACTCCGTCTACAGTGATATGCGCGAAAGCTTTGAAGCCGCCGCGCAATCGCTCATGAGTAACCCTAACCTGTTGTGGCAAACCCAATCGCGCCTTATGCAAGATCAGTGGCTGCTTTGGCAACAGGGTGTGCGCACTATGTCTGGTGAGCAGGTGACGCCATTGATAACGCCTGCTAAAGGCGATCGCCGCTTTAAAGACGAAGCCTGGACGCAAGAGCCTTACTACTTGGTGATTATGCAGCAGTATCTGCTGTTTTCGCAGATGGTAGAAGAACTCATAGAAGACCTGGATGGCCTAGACCCGACGCAAAAGCGCAATCTGGCGTTTTATGCTCGGCAGTTGGTAAACGCCATGTCGCCGACTAACTTCGTAGCGACTAACCCGGAAGTGATGCGCTGTACGTTGGAAACTCGCGGGCAGAACTTGGTGGATGGTTTGACGCGTCTGCGGGAAGACTTGGCGAACTCTGCCGAAGGTATCAATGTACGCATGACTGATCGAAGTGCCTTTGGTGTTGGCGATAACATTGCGGTTACCCCGGGTGCCGTGGTGTATGAAAATGAGCTAATTCAGTTGATCCAATACACCCCTACCACTGAAAAAACCTTTAAAACGCCACTGTTGATCGTGCCCCCATGGATCAATAAGTACTACATTCTCGACCTGCGGGAAGACAATTCGCTAGTCAAGTGGATGGTGGATCAAGGACATACCGTATTCTTAATCTCCTGGCGTAACCCTGGACCAGAGCAGCGTGACATCACGTGGGCTGATTACATGCAAATGGGCCCCATTAGTGCGATGGAGGCTATTGAGCAGGCGTGTGGCGAGAAGTCAGTCAACCTGTTGAGTTACTGTGTGGGTGGCACACTAACCGCCTCTACAGTCGCTTATCTAACAAGCACGCGGCGTGGTCGAAAAGTGAAGTCTGTTACCTATATGGCGACGCTGCAAGATTTCCGCGATCCTGGTGATATTGGCGTATTCCTTAACGAACGGGTGGTTGAGGGAATTGAAAACACGCTAGAAATGAAAGGCTATTTAGATGGCCGCTCAATGGCCTACACCTTTAATTTATTGCGTGAGAATGATCTCTTCTGGTCGTTCTATATTAATAATTACCTGAAGGGCGAAGTTCCCGCAGCGTTTGACCTGCTGTATTGGAATACCGATGGCACAAACCTGCCAGCAGGAACGCATGCCTGGTATCTGCGCCATATGTACCTAGAAAACCGTTTAGTAGAACCCGGTGGTATCGAGCTGGACGAGGTGAAGATTGACCTTCGTAAAATATCGGCCCCGTGCTACTTCGTTTCGACGAAAGAAGATCATATCGCTAAGTGGAACAGTACATATTATGGCGCGCTGTTGCCCAAAGGGCCGGTGACGTTTGTGTTGGGTGGCTCTGGCCATATCGCAGGCATTGTGAACCCACCCCATAAGAATAAGTATGGTTACTGGACTAACGATGCGCTGCCCGAAACGCATGATGCGTGGCAAGAAGGCTCGACCTTTAATGAAGGCTCCTGGTGGCCGCATTGGCAGGCCTGGGTAACAGAGAATGGCTATGCAGATCCTGATCCAGAAAAAATGGTGCCCGCGCGTCAGCCTGGAGAAGGTGAGCTAAACGTCATTGAAAGCGCTCCTGGGCGCTATGTAAAAATGACGATACCTGAGGTGTTAGGTGAGCTTCCCGCATCGTAATAACCATCTAATGATCAGCGAGTCATGCTGGGATGGTTAAACAGGCTGTTAATTAGTCTATTTCTCCAATAGTGGCGCGGCTAAACTTGGACTAAGCCGCGCAGTTTGACGCTAAAATTACTAACCGAGACGCTACTCATGCAGCCAACTGCACGCTTTTCATTGTCGCCGGCTTTTCCTGAGACCCACACTCAACACAGCCATGGAGCTTGCTGTTGTGGTTCACCATTGCTGCAGCGTTTCCATGAACGTGTGATGGCAGAAATAACCCGCCGCCAAATGATTGGGGGAACGGCTGCGGTGATGGCGCTTTTCGCAGGATTGCATGTACCTTTTGCTGTTGGGCAGCAGCCAAAATCCCATGATGGACCGCTACTGTTAACCAATTTAAGGCTGTTTGATGGCAGCGGGGGACCGCTGCGTGATGGCGTATCAATCAGGGTGGTGGACGGCCGTATTGATGCGATTCTAGACGGCAGTGGTGAAGTGGAAGGTATCGATGTCATTGATTGTGGCGGTCGTGTATTGATGCCAGGTTTGATTGATGCCCATTGGCATACCACTTTAGCGGCCATCTCCCAAATGGAAGCCATGACCGCTGATATTGGCTATGTGCACTTGGTGGCAGCAAGAGAAGCCGAGCGAACCCTGATGCGAGGCGTTACTTCGGTGAGGGATGTTGGGGGACCAGCGTTTGCGCTAAAGCGTGCTATTGATGAAGGTATTGTGAATGGCCCTAGGGTATTTCCTGCAGGGGCGATGATTTCCCAGACGTCGGGACATGGTGATTTTAGAATGCGCCATGATATACCTCGTGGAAGCACAACACCGCTAAGTGAAGCAGAACGTCAGGGAGTTGCAGTAATTGCGGATGGTGAGGCTGAGGTGCTCAGGCGCACGCGTGAGCAGCTGATGCTAGGGGCGTCTCAGATCAAGTTGATGGCTGGCGGTGGAGTAGCGTCACTCTATGACCCTTTAGACAGTACTCAATTTACGGAACGAGAGCTACGCGCAGCGGTTGAGGCTGCCGATGATTGGGGCACCTATGTGATGGTGCATGTGTATACATCACGTGGTATCCAGCGCGCTCTGCGGGCTGGTGTTAAGTCGATTGAGCATGGCCAATTAGCAGATGAAGAATCGGTAAGAATGATGGCTGGAGAGGGGGCGTGGTGGAGCCTTCAGCCTTTCCTGCAAGATGAAGATGCCAACGTGTATCCTGATGCCGCGCGCCGAGAGTCTCAGCGCCAAGTGGCTGAAGGTACCGTTCGCGCTTATGAAATGGCGCAGCGGTTTAATGTGAAAACTGCCTGGGGTACAGACATTCTCTTTAGCCCTAAAAACACCCCGAATCAACTTCGGCATTTGGCAAAGTTAACGCGCTTTTATGATCCGCTAACAGTGTTGGCAATGGCAACAGGGCATAACGGTGATTTGTTGTCACTTTCAGGCCCTCGTAATCCTTATCCTGGTGTACTTGGACGCATTGAACCAGGTGCACTAGCTGATCTCCTAGTCGTAGATGGCGATCCAAGTCGCGATCTAGATTTTCTAAACGACCCAGAGAGCAATCTTCGAATGATTATGAAAGGTGGGCGAATTTATAAAGAGCAGCTATAAAAACGCTGAATATAATTTTTAAAAATTTTCTTTCAAAGCGATATTTTATTACTTAGTGATAAGTGCCTGAATAAAATTAAGCGGGCACTTATCATCGGTAACCACTGGTTCGATAGTGTCTACATTCTTGCAACGTATGCATAAGCACTTGGCTGCTCGGATGTTGTCGGAGGGAGCTTTAGCTTTGGTTAGACACTTCGACGATGATTCAACTGATTTGCATGGCTTCGCAAGGGCGGCTACGCCGCCCCTGCCCGCTGGAAACGGCCTTCTTGGTTTTAACGCTTGCGTATCAAGCCCGGTAACAGTAGCAGGCCAGCGAATAGCCATGCAGGCCAACTCCCCGTGCGGGTAAACGGTGTTGTTCCTTCCATGGCGTAAAATTCGCTAATAAGGTAGGTGGTTTCAAATTGCGCTGCGCTATCTACCAACTCGCCACGGGGATTAATAATCGCAGTAATGCCGTTGCTGGTAGCGCGCACGACATAACGACCATTCTCTAGCGCGCGCAGGCGGGCCATTTGCAAGTGTTGGTGTGGGCCAATGGAAGCGCCAAACCAAGTGTCATTGGATACCGTCACAATCACGTCGCTGTCTGCTGCGCGGCGTGCCACCAACTGTGGGTAGATAATCTCATAGCAAATAGCGTTGCCAATTGTTACACCGGCGGCCTGCATGGGCGTTTGTTCTGAGGCGCCTTTAGAAAAACTCGACATTGGTAGATCAAAGAAGTCGATAGCACCCCGTAACACACTTTCAAGCGGCAAGTATTCGCCAAACGGCACGAGGTGCTCTTTTTGGTAGCTGCCCTCTACGTTGCCAACACCAATCACGCTATTGAAATAACGGTTGTCCTCGTCGAGTTGGACAATGCCGGTTAATAGCGCGGTGCTTGGCGGTAAGTTGGCTTGTACGCGCTCTAACACCGGGCGAGCTTGGTTATCGATCATTGGCAGGGCGGTTTCTGGCCACAGAATGAGATCGGCATCATCCGCGACACGGCGGGTTAAATCGCTATAGGTATTTGCTGCTACGCGCTGTCCTTCGGGTGTCCACTTTAATAGCTGGGGCAGATTGCCCTGAAGTAGCGCAACGCGCGTGGGCTCGCTTGCTGGTGTCGTCCAGAGTGAGGGTAGTGCCACCGGAACGAGCCAAATAGCGGCTAATGGCAGCGCTGCCCACCATTGGCGTCGCAGCAGTTCAGCGCCTAAGGTGCCTGTGAGCACTACCAGTAAGGAAAGCAAGTAAACGCCGCCTACTGGTGCCCAGTTGGCCAGCGGTGAATCCACATAGCTGGAGCCAACCAGTAGCCACGGAAAGCCGGTAAACAGATAAGTGCGTAATACTTCCCCCAGTACCCATGCCCCTGCAAAGCTAGCCAGTGCCCAGCGCGGGCTGCAAAAACGTCGATAAAGCCAAAACGTGCCTGCAAAAAAGAGTGCTAATACAGACACAAACAGAGCAGTCAGAAATACTGCCAGGGGAACGCCGGTATAGCCGTAATCGTGAATGGATACATACACCCAAGAAGTGCCGCTGGCAAAGAGCGCTACGCCGTATAGCCAGCCTTTTAGTGCTGCCTGAGCGGGACTTAAGGTATGCAGGCCAACATAAAGCAGGCCGATGGCGATGGGCCCTAGCCACCATAATTCAAACGGTGAAGCGGTAAGCGTCGTGAAACCACCGGCCACGAGGGCAGCCAGCAGCTGAAGTGCAAAGGTGGGCGTCAACCCCATGGTGATATCCTATCGGCAGGTTGAAGTGGTCGGTTGACTAGCCGTCGCTGTCGTCGCCATCGGTAGTATTTTCACTGGCGTCATCGCGATAAGCTTCCAGCAACCGAATGCGCCGATTATCGGCATTAAGAATGACGAACCGCCAGCCGCCCAGGCTAGTATGTTCGCCACGGCCTGGTAAGTGGCCAAATTGTTGCATCACAAGGCCGCCCACGGTATCGAATTCGTCATCAGAAAATTCGCTGCCAAAGCGTTCGTTGAAGTCTTCAATCGGTGTGAGAGCACGAATGGCGAAGTGGCCATTGTCCAGCGTGCGGATATCGTCCTCTTCATCGGTATCATGCTCATCTTCGATATCCCCGACGATCTGCTCCAGAATATCTTCGATAGTAATAATACCAGCCGTGCCGCCGTACTCATCTACCACGATTGCCATGTGATTGTGGGTATCACGGAATTCTTTCAGCAAGCTGTTTAGGCGTTTGGACTCGGGAATAAACATTGCCGGGCGCAGCACGTCTTCCAGCTTAAAGGCATCACGGCTTTCTTGCGTTTGAGAGAGCAGGGGGAGCAAATCTTTAACCAGTAAAATGCCTTTTACATCGTCAAGATTCTCGCCAATGACCGGATAGCGGGAGTGCCCTGTTTCTTGAATCAATGGCAAGTAGCCATCGCTGGTTTGATCAAGGGTAATTGCCGACACTTGAGAACGTGGAATCAATATTTCACGCACTTGCTGATCGCTGATCTCAAGAGCGCCTTCAATAATCATAATAGCGTCTTGATCTAGCTTCAGTTTCCCTGCGGTGTGGCGTAAAAACGTCATTAACTCATCGCGCGAGCTAGGTTCGTCATTGTCTCCGGAAAGGGCGCCAAAGAGTTTCTCGAGCCAGGATTTTTGATTTGAGTTGCTCGATCGGTCTTCGCTCATTGCGTCTAATCTCTCTATTACGTGCAAATAGTGACTTGCAAATAGTTGTGTGCAAACAGTACGTCAAAGCACTACTAAAAAACAGCTATGAAACCTCTGATTAACTACGCTTGGCCATACTGCGTTAAAAATCGCCTCGTGCGCGAGCCCGGTCAAAATGCTCATTTACAGCCCGTAAACTCGAACGCGAGTCCGATCCTTTTTTCGTTAATTTTTGCCTTGTCTGGCCTGCGCTCATCACATTAATCAGAGGCTCCCTATGTGAAGATGGCTACGGGTAAACTGTCTGTCGTTTTATCACTGAGTCGGGGGATACACCACCCTAAAAGTAATTATCGGCCAGGGTAACAGCTTACTCGTGATATGGATCAGGAATATCGAGAGTGGCAAGAAGCTCGCGCTCTAACTGCTCCATCTCTTCCGCTTCCTGCTCTTCAATGTGGTCATAGCCCATTAAGTGCAGCGTGCCATGCACCACCATGTGCGCGTAATGATGCTCAAGAGGCTTCTGCTGTTCACGGGCCTCATGGGCAACGACGGCATGGCAAATAATCAGGTCGCCAAGTAACGGTAAACAAACGCCGGGAGGGTTCTCAAAAGGAAATGAGAGCACGTTGGTTGATTTATCGTTACCCCGATAATCTCGATTGAGTGCTTGGCTTTCTGCTTCATCCACAAAGCGAATCGTCAGCTCTAAGCGCTCATCATCGGGGTGGCGTGAGAAGACACAGCCCACCCAGTGGGTGAGCTGCTCAAGGGTGGGAAGCAACGGCTCATTGATGGCCGCCTGGCGGTCAATCACGATGTTACTCATCGAGGTGCCTCTCCTGCGCGTTCAAGTGCTTGCATGCGGGCTTCGCGCTCCTGTTGGCGAGCTTCACGGCGAGCGCGCTCTTGCACTTCCTGCTGCGACTCAAACTCGTCATAGGCTTCGATGATCCGCTGAACCAACGGGTGACGCACAACGTCTTTCGCAGCAAAGTGGGTCACGCCGATGCCAGGGGTTTCCTTCAGAACATCCAGCACCTGTGAAAGACCAGAACGCTGTCCGCGAGGAAGGTCTACCTGGGTAATATCGCCGGTAATCACCGCCGTTGAGCCAAAACCAATCCGTGTCAGGAACATCTTCATCTGTTCCGGCGTGGTGTTTTGGCTTTCGTCCAGAATGATGTAGGAGTTATTCAGCGTACGCCCACGCATATAGGCCAGCGGGGCAATCTCGATCACTTGACGCTCAATGAGCTTAGCGACCTGTTCGAAGCCGATCATCTCGTACAGTGCATCGTAGAGCGGGCGGAGGTAAGGGTCGATTTTCTGGGCAAGGTCGCCAGGTAGAAAGCCAAGCTTTTCGCCTGCTTCTACCGCTGGGCGAACTAACAGAATGCGCCGCACTTCCTGCTGATTTAGTGCTTCTACCGCCGCGGCAACCGCCAAGTACGTTTTTCCCGTACCGGCAGGCCCAATACCGAAATTGATATCGTGCTCGCGAATGCTTTGTACGTAGCGCTGCTGATTAAGGCCGCGAGGCTTAATCATGGTGCGCGGCGTACGCATAATCACGTCATCGCTGTTGATGTCGCTATCATCCTCTTCTTCTAGCGCTTCTAAGCCAGATTCCTGAAGGAAGAGGTGAACTGTGTCTGCTTCTAGTTCTTCTGCCGCAGTTTCACGGTAAAGGTGCTCAAGCACGTTAGCAGCGGCTTTGATCCGGTTAGCGGCGCCGGCCAGCTGAAACACGTTGCCACGGTTGCGCAACGTCACGTCCAGGCGGCTCTCAATCAGCTTTAGATGCTCGTCCTGTTGGCCGCAGAGGCTAGCAAGGCGCTGCGGATCATTGGGTTCAAGGCTTAGGGTGATAATGCGATTGGCCTGAGGTGATGGCTGGCTCAAGAGTAAGAAACCCATTAGTTGATGTATGTGAGACTCAGCTTACTGCCCCGGCGATGCCGGGGCAATTACCTAGGATAAGTGAGCAGTTAATAACGCTCTGGAGAGGCGAGATCGCCGCGCAACGAGTTGGGCAGCGCTTCGGTAATCTCCACGTCTACAAAGTAGCCGATCAGTTCTGTTGGGTTGGCTGCCCGGAAGTTAACCACGCGGTTATTTTCGGTGCGCCCAGAGAGCTGGCCCGGGTCTCGCGGTGAGAAACCGGATACCAGAACTCGCTGGGTCGTGCCCACCATGCGTCGGCTGATCTGCGCTGCCTGCTGTAGAATTCGCTCCTGCAAAATGGCGAGACGCTGTTTTTTGACACTTTCCGGCGTTTCGTCCGGCAGGCCGGAGGCTGGTGTGCCCGGGCGTGCCGAGTAAACAAAGCTAAATGAGTGATCAAAGCCGATGCGATGAATCAGGTCCATCGTTGCTTCGAAATCCTCTTCGGTTTCGCCAGGGAAGCCGATGATAAAGTCAGAAGAGAAGCTAATATCCGGGCGGTTGGCGCGAATACGCTCCATCTTCTCGATGTACTCTTCTGCGGTATGGCCGCGCTTCATCGCACTTAAGATACGGTCAGAACCTGACTGTACCGGTAAATGTAGGTGACTCACCAGTTCCGGGATGTCGGCAAACGCATCTACCAGGCTATCCGTAAATTCCACCGGGTGAGAGGTCGTAAAGCGCACGCGATCAATGCCATCTACTGCAGCGACGCAGGCGATTAGCTCGGCAAGGTCGATCTCGTCGCCCTCGTCATTTTCACCGCGATAAGCGTTCACGTTCTGGCCAAGCAGGTTAATTTCTCGCACCCCTTGATCGGCTAAGTGAATGACTTCATCAATAACCGATTCAAAGGGGCGAGAGACTTCCTCACCGCGGGTATAAGGCACGACACAGAATGTGCAGTATTTCGAGCAGCCTTCCATGACAGAAACAAAAGCGGTTGCGCCATCAGATTTTGGCTGCGGCAGGTGATCAAACTTTTCAATTTCTGGAAAAGTGACATCGACCGCAGCAATCTGATTGTTATTGCGCGCGTCCAGCATTTTTGGCACGCGGTGAAGCGTTTGTGGGCCAAAAATCATATCGACAAAAGGCGCGCGCTTACGCAGCGCTTCACCTTCTTGGCTTGCCACACAGCCGCCGACACCAATCACGAGGTCTGGATTGGCGTCTTTTAGCTTTTTCCAGCGACCCAATTGATGAAACACCTTGTCCTGCGCTTTTTCGCGAATAGAGCAGGTGTTCAACAAGATAACGTCAGCTTCTTTTTCGTTATCGGTCAATTCCAGCTGGTGAGATTCGCCGAGCAGATCTGCCATCCGCGAGGAGTCGTACTCGTTCATTTGGCAGCCGTGCGTTTTGATAAAGAGCTTCTTCGCCATCGGTACCTGTCATCTATGAGTCGTCGGGGGACGAGGGATGAATGAAAACATGAATGCAATCGTAATGGGCAGTGTAACGTACAGCCATTGAATGGCGTCATTATACGGACACAAGAAACCCGGGGCTAGCCGTTCACCTATAATCGATACTTGACCCGAGCGTTTCTATCAGTATACTACGCACCGTGTTTGAGCAGTTCCTCGATAGCTCAGTTGGTAGAGCAAATGACTGTTAATCATTGGGTCGCAGGTTCGAGTCCTGCTCGAGGAGCCAACATACTGAAGTAAGTTATATAAATGCTTTCAGTGGCTTCGCTCAAAACACAGCAGCAAAATGTAATGTTCCTCGATAGCTCAGTTGGTAGAGCAAATGACTGTTAATCATTGGGTCGCAGGTTCGAGTCCTGCTCGAGGAGCCAAATTGCTGTTCTGCTTTAATTACCGCCTACGGTAAATGTTCCCCGATAGCTCAGTTGGTAGAGCAAATGACTGTTAATCATTGGGTCGCAGGTTCGAGTCCTGCTCGGGGAGCCACTCTGTTTTTTATCTTCCAGCTTTGCTTTTCTCGTAAGCATTACCTGCGTTGCCGCCAGCTTATATCGAGCGATTGACATCTCAATGCTTTATTTATGATAACACTCAGTGCCCTCTGGCATTTGGGTGATTTTTTGTGCCTCTCGGTTGGCGGACGTATAGACTGTTTTGGATACTCATTATTTGGGAAGGTGCTCGTGGGAAAAGCTGTCGGTTTGCATGCGCTACAGGTATTTAAGTGTCTAAGTGACGAAACGCGGTTAATGCTGGTGCTCTTGATCGCCAAAGAGCAATCGTTGTGTGTGTGCGAAATGACCTATGCGCTAGAGGAGTCGCAGCCTAAAGTATCGCGTCATTTAGCCCAGTTGCGTCAGTGTGGATTGCTAATCGATCAGAGGGAGGGGCAGTGGGTATACTATTGCTTGTCGCCTGATCTGCCAGACTGGGTGCGGGCTACTATTGACGCTGGCGCCGAAGGTAGCGCAGTACGTCTCCAGGCGCTAGTCCTGCGGCTAGCGAAAATGGGCGACCGACCGGCACGGCGGGCAGCACTATGCTAATAACTAGCCAATAAAAAAACGCCGACCTTTGCTTTAGGTCGGCGTTCGTTAGTTAGCGCTTAGTAATTCGTTTAACGCTTAGCCATGCGTTGTGCGCCCTGAAGATGGGCGTAGTCGAGTAAGATTTCGGCGGCTTCTAGTACATGGGCGCGATCAACCGGCATGTCTTTATCCTTATCCTCCTCGTTAGCAGCGTCTGCTTCGCTACCTTCGGACTGCGAATTATCGCTGCGCGCATCCATCCACTCATCCAGCTCTGGCAGGTTTAAAGCGCGACGGCGTTGGTTTTCAAGTGAAAGCTGTTCAGCTTCTTGCGCTTCTAGCTCTCGTTGGCGCTGTTCGCGGTTCAGGCTGACGCTGGTGTGCTGTTCGCGTAGCTGGCGAGCCAATGTGGACTGGCGCTCTAGATAGCGGAAGTTAGGATTCTCGTTGGCACGTTCTTGGTGTTGAGAAGTCAGTGCGGCGAGGGTGTTTTCTGGGTCGCCATAGCGGCGGTATTGAACGTTCTGCACGGTATCCCAAGCAAGAGCATTATCTAGACTGCTTTCACCAATGCGTTCTGGGTCAATCAGGCTGGGGAATATAATGTCGGGTTCAACACCGCGGTTTTGGGTGCTATCACCTGAAATACGGTAAAACTTGGCACGGGTAAGCTTGATTTGACCATGGCTAAGATCATTGAGCGTTTGTACGGTGCCTTTGCCAAAGGTGGGGGCGCCTACCACAATGCCGCGGCCATAATCTTGAATAGCGCCAGCAAAAATCTCCGATGCTGACGCGGAAAGACGGTTAACCAGTACGGTTAGTGGCCCGTCGTAAGTCGTGCCTGCGTCGGTGTCGCCGTAGAGCTGAATGCGACCTTGGGCATCACGAACCTGTACGGTTGGGCCTCGGTCAATAAACAGGCCTATCAAGGAGTTGGCTTCTTGAAGTGCGCCACCGCCATTATTGCGAAGATCTAGGACAATACCTTCAATGCCTTCTTTCTTGAGGCTTTCAATTTCTCGAGCGACGTCGCGGGTGGTGCTGCGATACTCATCCTCACCGGCTTGCCAGGCATCGAAGTCGACGTAGAACGTCGGAATGTTAATCACGCCAATGCGATGAGGTTTGCCGTCTCGCTCAATGTTTATCACTTCGCTATGCGCTGCCTGATCTTCCAGGCTGACGGTGTCGCGAGTAATTTCAACAATTTGTGAGCGGGTCATGTCCACTGCTTGGGCAGGCACCACGTCCAGACGTACAACGGAGCCTTTAGGACCGCGAATCAGGTCGACGACGTTGTCCAGGCGCATGCCTACCACATTGACCATGTCGCCTTCTTCTTGGCCCACGGCAATAATTCGGTCGGCGGGTTCAAGCACGCCCGCTCGGTCGGCAGGGCCACCGGGAACCAGGCTGGAGACCTTAACGTATTCGCCATCAGCTTGAAGTAGTGCGCCGATACCCTCAAGTGAAAGGCTCATTTGAATATCAAACGATTCGCTTTGACGAGGGGAGAGGTAACTGGTGTGAGGGTCGATAGTGCTGGAGGCTGCCGCCATGATTAACCCAAAGACGTCTTCAGACTCTGACTGACGCAAGCGGGATAGTTGCCCTTCATAGCGCTGGCGCAGATTGTTTTCTATCTGCTCGTCATCTTGGTCGGTTAGAGCAAGCGTCAGTGCATCGTTTTTGAGCCGTTTGCGCCATAGTTCGTCTAATTCACTTTCGCGGGTTGCCCATGGGGCATCTTTGCGATCAACCTCTAAGCGCTCGTCGCTATCGAATTCGAATGAAAGCCCTTCATCAAGACGTTCTAGCAACCACTCTAGGCGAGCGGTGTGGCGTTCGCTGAGGCGATTATAAAGTGCAAATGCATCGTCAAGGTCACCGTCGAAAAGTGCTTCTGCCATGTCGCGCTCTAAGTGGCGATAAGGCTCTATATCGCGGCTCAATAGGTAGGAGCGCTGGCCGTCCAGAATGTCTAGATAGCGTTGGAAAGCTTCCGCTGACCACTGCTCGTCGAAGTTAATATCGGCATAATGCCCATAGCGAAGTGAATCCGCTATTTCCTCTGCCGCTTGGCGTTGTTCGTCGGTCGGCTCAAGTTGCGCCAGCGCTGCTGGGCTGGCAATGACCAGCATCACAGCAAGGGCGACCGAGCGCGAAAACGTTGCAAACAAGCTCATCAGTCAAGCTCTCCCGGATTTGTGTACACTTATTCTTCCCTAGACCCGCAGATAGCCTATGAGTTGCGTAGGCCGAGGGAGCATTGTAGCAGGTCATTTAGCCTGTGATACTCAATCATTACTGTTATGAGGATTTCTATGTCCGAAGCTTTCAACGCGGACCGTGTAACGCGGCTATGTGATTTTCTGCATCAATCGCCTACGCCCTGGCATGCGACTCGCTGTATGGCGGAGCGTTTGGAGCAGGCGGGCTTTGTGCGTCTTGAGGAGACGGCTAACTGGCAGCTTGAGCCGGGCAAGCGCTATTACGTGACGCGCAATGATTCGTCAGTGATTGCATTTCAGCTGCCTGCTGAGAAGTTAACCAGCCTACGCATGTTGGGTGCGCACACGGACAGCCCGGGGCTGCGTTTGAAACCCAATGCCACCCAGTATGCCGCGGGATGGATGCAGTTGGGGGTGCAAGTATATGGTGGTGTGTTGTTAGCCCCGTGGTTTGATCGCGACTTGGGGTTGGCAGGGCGTGTGCATGTACGTCACGCCGATGGTCATTTAGAAAGTGTGCTGCTAAATGTGGACCGGCCGATTGCCATGGTGCCTAGTTTGGCGATTCATTTAGACCGCGATGTAAACGCTGGGCGTGTTATTAACCCACAAACGCAAATGTCGCCTGTTGTGATGCAGAGTGATAGCGCGCAGCTTAGCGACTTATTGGCTGATTGGTTGGAAGAGCAGCATGGCCTGCGCGCTGTGGAAGTCGTTGACTTTGAGTTAGGGTTTTATGACGTACAACCGCCATCGTTGGTAGGGTTGCGTCAGGAGTTGGTCGCCAGTGCGCGGCTAGATAACTTACTGTCGTGTTTTGTGGGGCTCGAGGCGATGCTGGCGTGTGATGCTAGCCAGGGGGCCTTATTGGTTGCTAATGACCATGAAGAGGTGGGTAGTGCCAGTGCATGCGGTGCTCAGGGGCCTTTCTTAGGTGATGTGCTGAAGCGTTTAAATGCCCAGGTAGGTGGTGCGACTGAAGAGTCGCTGATTCAGCTGATTCAGTCATCGCTTATGATTTCATGCGATAACGCTCATGCTTTACACCCGAATTTCCAAGACAAGCACGATGAACGTCATGGCCCTGCAATTAATGGTGGCCCAGTTATTAAGGTAAATGCTAATCAGCGTTATGCCACTAACAGTGTAACGGGGGCGCTGTTTCGGGATGTGTGTCGTGAGGCAGATGTGCCCGTACAGTCGTTTGTTACTCGTTCAGATATGGGTTGCGGTAGCACTATCGGGCCGATTACGGCTACTGAGGTGGGCGTGCCGACGATTGATGTAGGGCTTCCTCAGTGGGCAATGCATTCAGTTCGCGAAACAGCAGGTACCCGAGATGTTGATTATTTGACCCAGGCGTTGACGGTGTTTTTGAATCGTTCTGATTTGTGCTGAGTACATTGCTGATCAATAATGAAAAAAGCCCGCTGACTGAGTCAGCGGGCTTTCAATATTCGTGTGGTGGCTACGCCCTGATTTGAACAGGGGACCCCATCATTATGAGTGATGTGCTCTAACCAGCTGAGCTACGTAGCCATTCAACGGGGGCGAATATTACTCAGTAGTCCGTCGTTCGTCAAGTGTTTCTTTTTTTGTTTATCAAGCGGCAGCTGATCAGACGTTAAAACGGAAATGAATAACATCGCCATCTTTAACGATGTAATCCTTACCTTCTAAGCGCCATTTGCCAGCATCTTTAGCCCCTTGCTCGCCATTGAGAGCGACAAAGTCTTCGTAAGCAACCACTTCCGCGCGGATAAAACCTTTCTGGAAATCGGTGTGAATCACGCCAGCGGCTTCTGGGGCGCTAGCGCCTTCTTTCACTGTCCAGGCGCGGACTTCTTTAACGCCAGCGGTGAAATATGTTTGTAGGCCAAGCAGGGCATAGCCTGCGCGAATGACGCGATCAAGCCCTGGCTCTTCCATGCCCATTTCTGATAGGAACATACTGCGCTCTTCGTCATCCAGCTCGGCAATCTCAGCTTCTAACTGGTTACATACCGGCACCACTGCAGCGCCTTCTTCTGCCGCAATCTCATTAACGATATCCAGGTAGGGATTGTTCTCGAAGCCATCCTCGTTAACGTTGGCAATGTACATGGTGGGCTTGAGCGTTAAGAAACCGAAGCTCTTAATCTGGCGCTTCTCATCTTCATCAAGACCAAAGCTACGCAGCGGCATACCTTCAGCGAGATGTGGCTGAATGCGGTCAAGAATGGCCTTGGTGGCAGTGGCATCTTTGTCGCCGCCTTTCACTGCACGAACGAGGCGTTGGCTGGCTTTTTCGACGGTATCCAGGTCGGCAAGTGCCAGTTCCAAGTTGATGGTTTCAATATCTGCCCGTGGGTCCACTTGGTTGGCAACGTGGATTACGTTGTCATTATCAAAGCAGCGTACGACATGGGCGATCGCCTGGGTTTCGCGAATATTGGCCAAGAACTTGTTGCCCAAGCCTTCGCCTTTGGATGCCCCGGCGACTAAGCCTGCGATATCGACAAATTCCATTGTTGTCGGCAGCACTTTTTGTGGCTTGACGATCTCCGCAAGCTTATCAAGTCGCGGGTCAGGCATTGGTACGATGCCTACGTTCGGCTCAATGGTGCAGAATGGGAAGTTTTCTGCATCAATACCTGATTTGGTCAGCGCATTAAAAAGCGTGGATTTGCCTACATTAGGTAGGCCGACGATACCGCAGTTAAAGCCCATAAATTACTTCCTGGCCGCTAGGGCAGCGCAACAAGGGAAGCGTCTGCCAATATTGAAAAAAGGGCGTGCTAGAACGCCTGATTATAAAGGTGCTTATTAAGTGTGCTGCTATTTTACGCTATGAAGGCGGTTCATGGCTTTAGCCCAGTCGCCAGAGAGTGCAAGTGGTAGCGTAGCTAGGCACTCATCCAAAGCGCTTTCAATGGCTTCCCGTTCGGCTTTGCCGGGTCGGCCTAGCACATAGTTAACGACCTGACGTGCTTCTCCTGGGTGGCCAATGCCAATTCTTACCCGATGAAACTGCTTCTGGTTGCCTAAGGCGCTAATAATGTCTCGCAAGCCGTTATGACCGCCATGGCCACCGCCGGTCTTATAGCGTGCCTGTCCTGGCGGAAGGTCTAGCTCATCATGAGCAACCAGTAAATTGTCAGGCGTTAGTTTGAAAAACTGTGCAAGCGCTGCGACGGCAGCACCGCTACGATTCATAAAAGTAGTGGGGTTGAGAAGGTGCAGTTCATGGTCGCCAACACGTGCTTTGGCGTACAGGCCCAAAAATTTCTTTTCCGGGCGAAGCTCTGTGTGCGCACTGCGTGCAATGGCGTCTACCAGCCAAAAGCCCGCATTATGGCGAGTTGCATCGTAATCTGCACCGGGGTTTCCCAGGCCAATAATGGCCGTTACCTGGCTCATTGTCCCACCTCATAAAAATTTCTAGACGAAATTTTCGACGTCATGTCAGGCCGCAAAAAAAAATCAAGCGCCGAAGCGCTTGATTTTATCATTCCTGAGCCATGCAGGCATGACCCAGGTGGCACTGAAAAGCATCAGTTGGCAGCGCCGAGAGCTAGCGCTTTACTCAGCGCTGGACTCTTCTTCGCCTTCACCTTCGCTCTCTTCATCATCACCGCCACGTACTTTTACTTTGGTGATGCTTAGAACGGCGTTGTCATGCTCTTCACCGTGAGACAGGTCAACAGACGTAACGCCTGCAGGCAAGGTCAGGTCAGACAGGTGAAGGGTGGTGCCCAGCTCGACGTTGCTGATGTCAACTTCCAGGAAGTCCGGAAGATCTTTCGGCAAGCAGCTAATGGCTACTTCATTGGCCAGGACGTGCAGTTCGCCGCCTTGATCTTTGATGCCGACACACTTCTCTTCGCCAACGACGTGCAGCGGCACGTTCATGGTGATTTCGTGAGTAGCGTCAACACGCAGGAAGTCAGCGTGGGTTAACAGCGGCTTGAATGGGTGACGCTGTAGGTCACGAACAACCACTTGCTCTTCAGTACCGTCGATGACCAGTTTGATCACCGAAGAGAAGAAGGACTCGTCTTCAATCGCTTTGTAGAAAGCAGTTTTTTCTACAGAGATAGACTGAGCGCCTTTTTCACCGCCATAAACAACGGCCGGTACTTGTTGGTTCGCACGACGCAGGCGGCGGCTCGCACCTTTCCCCAGGTCGTTACGAACGCTGGCTTTCAGGATAAAATCAGACATTTAATTTGCCTCTTGGTTTAAGTAAGGAAACGCCGCCGACCGCGACCAGACGACGACGCTTCCAGGGCCCCAATAGGGGGCTACTGCGTCAGGCGATTAGTGGAACATCGCGCTAACGGATTCTTCGTTGCTGACTCGACGGATGGCTTCCGCGATGAGTCCGGCAACGCTCAGCTGGCGAATTTTTCCGCTGCGACGGGCAGTGTCGGAAAGCGGAATGGTGTCGGTCACGACAACCTCGTCCAGCACCGAGTTGGTAATATTGTCGACGGCAGGGCCAGACAATATCGGGTGTGTTGCATAAGCGACAACGCGTGCTGCGCCGTGATCTTTTAGCGCTTCGCCAGCTTTGCAGAGCGTGCCAGCGGTATCAATCATGTCATCGACAACCACACAGGTGCGGCCTTCGATTTCACCGATGATGTGCATTACCTGGGCCTGATTGGCCTGGGGGCGACGCTTATCAATAATGGCAAGATCCGCGTTCAGCTGTTTGGCGATAGCGCGAGCGCGCACAACGCCACCGACATCGGGAGAAACCACAACGAGATCGTCGTAGTTCTGGCGCTCGATGTCGTCCAGCAAAATGGGCGAGCCGTAAACGTTGTCAACCGGTACGTCGAAGAAACCTTGAATTTGGTCAGCGTGCAGATCCATCGTCATAACGCGATCAACGCCAGCTTTTACCATCATATCAGCAACAACTTTTGCTGAGATGGGAACGCGAGCTGAACGGACGCGACGATCCTGGCGTGCATAGCCAAAATAGGGAACGACTGCCGTAATACGGGCAGCTGAGGCGCGACGCAGGGCGTCCACCATCAAAATCAGTTCCATCAGGTTATCGTTCGTGGGGGCACAGGTGGATTGCAGGATGAACACATCCTTACCACGCACGTTCTCATTGATCTCGACCGCGATTTCGCCGTCGCTAAATTGACCGACCGTAGCATTACCCATACGGCTGTCTAAGCTCTCGGCAATCTTTTGAGCGAGTTCGGGATTGGCATTCCCGGTGAAAACCATCAATTTTGACACGCGCAGCCACCTTTGCAGTGTTGGGGATCAGGGGAGAAAACGCAGATCATAATTAGGTTGGCTGGGGTACCAGGATTCGAACCTGGGAATGCCGATACCAAAAACCGGTGCCTTACCACTTGGCGATACCCCAGCAATAAACCTAATGCGATGACCGGGCGCTTTCAGCGGCCCAGAGCATCTTGTAGGGGAGAGGTGTTGAGTCCGCGCGCTACCCATGAATGCCAATATTGACCTGCCATATGTGCGACGGCTTGCGCGGCTTGCTGTGAATCGAAAGCCGCAAACAAGCAGGCGCCGGTACCGGTCAACCGACTAGGTGCATGCTGCGTGAGCCAGTCTAATGCTTCCGCAATTGGCGGATAGCGTTTTTTGACGATAGCTTCGCAGTCGTTACGCCACTCCGGCGCTCCCCCCTGCAGTGCGCGCGCCATAGTAATGGGGAGGCTGTCGCGTGTCAATTCCGGGTCTTGGAAGATTGCTGGTGTTGAGACGCTAACGCCTGGATGGATGACCACGAACCAGGGCGTATCTAGCGTGACAGACGTAAGCTTTTCGCCAACGCCTTCCGCCCAAGCGCTGTGACCGTGAACGAATACCGGGACATCGGCACCTAGTGCCAACCCTAGTTTTGCAAGCGCTTCTCTACTTAGTCCTAGTTGCCATAGGTGATTCAACCCGACCAGGGTGGTCGCTGCATTAGAGCTTCCACCGCCAAGACCGCCTCCCATCGGCAGATTTTTTTCGATGGCAACTGAGACGCCTTGCTGAATGCCGCTTGCCTGTTGCAACAATTGTGCTGCACGTACAATTAAATTGTCGTTATGGGCAACGCCACTAAGAGTGTTGGAAAGCGTAATGGCGCTGTCAGTGCGTGGCGTGAAGGTAAGGTAATCACACAAATCGATAAACTGAAAAAGCGTTTGCAGCTCGTGATAGCCGTCTTGACGACGGCCTACGATATGCAACATGCGGTTTAGCTTAGCGGGAGCAGGCAGTGTCAACGCCGAGGGTGTTGCAGGCATGTGATCTCTCTACTGATCTAGGAGTCCGAGTTAGTGGATTGCCACTGATTGACCACCAGGGTGATGCGCAGGTCGCCGTAGTTCATCACTAGCCGACGAGGTAGCCACATGCCCTCTACTTGCTCCCAATCGCGGTAGTCGATCTCCCAACCATCTTGCTGTAAGTGATTAGGGAAGCCGAGTTCGTCTGATTCCAACTGGTAGCTGGCGTGCTCGCCCGGTAGGCCTCGTACCCAGTTAGGCATGGCGCGAACCGGCAATGACCAGCCAAGTTGCTCTTCCATTAATGCTTCCGGTGTTTCGGCTTCAAAGCGACCATCGCTAGTGGTTAGCGAAAAGCGCCCTTCGCGACCTTCTAGCACACTGCGTCCGCCGCCAAAGGGGCCACTGATTAGCATGCGGAAATAGTGGGGGTGTTGATTCCAGTCTAGGTTGGCGCTGGTATTTTCCTGGGGGGTGCGCAGCCCTGCTTTGCCCACGAGTGTCCAGGTATCGAAGGCTTCAACGTCGGCTTGCTGGCGCTCCCATTGTCCAGCCTGACGTCCGCCATCGTCTACAGGCGCTTGGGTGGCGCATCCGGCCAGCGTTAACAGGGCTATACCGGCCAGTAACAAGCGAATTGAGCGCCTGCAGATTGATAAACGGCTCGCGGGCAGGGAATTGGTCAACATAAACTGGCTCCAGGTCAGTACTGCGTAAACTGTCTTTTATAAGGGCGTGCTTTTATAAGGGCATGCCGTATTAGGGCGTGCTTAACGGTGTTAGTTCAGGATGGCGCTCAAGTAAGTCATCAATTTGCGGGTGATAGCTTGCCCGTTGAAGAATGCGCTCAATAAGCTGGCGTGCTTCTTCACTGCGCCCTAGGGCATGAAGAACTTCGGCCAAATGAGCGGCAATTTCTTGATCAGGCACTTGTGCGTAGGCGCTCTCTAACCACGCAAGTGCATTGTCAGGCTGGCCGAGCCGGAAATAGACCCAGCCCATGCTGTCGAGTATTGCAGGGTTGTTGGGATCTGCTTCATAGGCACGCTCAATCAAATCACGTGCTTCTTCAAGACGACCCTGGAGGTTCAGGTCGGCAAGCGTGTAGCCTAATGCGTTTAATGCATCTGCATTATCAGGTTCGGTATGCAGTATTTGGCGCAGATCGCGCTCCATCGCTTCAATATCGCCCGTTTCCCACGCGCGCATTGCCCTTAAATAAAGCAGGCTGGTGTCATCTGGCGTACGAGCCAGCTCTCTATCAAGTAGTGCCATGGCATCTTCTTGCAGATTAAATTCATCCAGTAGCTGTATTTCTAGCATTACCAGCTCGCCGAAGTAGTCGTCATGGCGCATTCGCTCAACACGCAGCATAGCGCGAGCATCTAGCAGGCGATCATTTTCAATCAGCATACGTGCAGCGGCGGCTCGGGCCGGAAGAAACTCGTTGCCGTCTTGTACTTGCCGATAATAAAGCAGCGCGTTATCGACTTCTCCTTGGGATTGGGCAATGGCCCCCAATAAGAAGTAGGCAGTGTTAGGTACGCGTTCCTGACCAATCAGAGGTTGCAGTAATCGATACGCTGGCTCGCTATGGCCTTCTTCCAAATAGAGTTGGGCGAGAGCAATACGTAATTCTTCGTTACCACCATGCGTTTCTAACAACGTAGTGGTGTGTGCTTCCGCAGCGGTAATGTTGTTCAGGCGAATTTCAGCTTGGGCTAACATTAATATAAAACGGACATCATCGGGCGCTAAATCTAGCCCCCTTTGAGCGGCGTTCTGAGCACCACGATGATCTCCAGTCTCTAATGCTAGGCGCGCCTTAGCAAGCCACAAAGCGGCAGATTCAGGTGACAGCTGCGTTACTTGATCCAGATGCTGTTGCGCTTGACGTGTTTGCCCTAGTGCTGACTCGATCAGTGCGGCGCCAAGTAAAACATCGCTATGGAATTCATTTTTCTGAGCGCCAGGCTGGGCAAGATAATCGCGCAATGGTTGGATTAATAGGCTCAGTGGCGCCTCTTCGGCCACAGCCGCCTCAGAAAAAGCGGCTATTTCGCCATTGCCCCCTGCTTCGGTGATCGCCAGACGCTGCTCTAAGCTGTCCAGCCAGTCTCCGCGTTGCAATGAGAGGGTTGCCAGCAATCTGTTCGGCAGCTCTGCTTGAGGGGCTAATTCACGCCAACGTATCGCGGAGGCTTCCATTAATGCGACATCATTGCCAAAGCGTGCTGCAAAGGTGGCGCGCTCGGCTAACGCAGGGTTGCGATAGCGCCGGGACGCTTCCAGGTAGCCTTGGCTGGCGTAGCGATAATCGCCCCGTTGGCCAGCAATTTCTGCTGCTAGCAACGAGCGAAGACCCTCAGCATCCAACCCGCGAGTAATGGGCGGTGCTGATTGCATGGGATCATAAGCATCATTTTGAACCCCGTTCTCAAAGGAAGACGGGGAAAGCTGGCAGCCGCCCAGTAGTAGCGTTGCGGCCAAGGGCAGTAAGGGTAAACCCAGTAACGATAGGGGGTGACCCAGTAGTGTCGCGCGAAGGGGCATGCGTCTCTCGATCAGGTGGCCGAGTGCTCAGCATAGCGGCTTGGTTGCCTGCGGCAAAGTGGTGTGCGCCAGAACATGCTGTGCTGTGATAGAATATTACACCTTGAAAACGGGGTGAGGTGGTGCAATCCATGGTGTCTACTCATAGTATCTACTTATAGTTCATAGTATCTACTCATAGTTCATCGTATCTACCCACTCTTTAGACTTGCTATAGCAAGCTCCAGACATTCAGATCGACAAGTGACGTGACGACCGATCCACTAGCGAAGACGCATAACGCATGACGCTTCTTGCCCTGGGAATAAATCATCGTACCGCCAGCGTGGCCGTACGTGAGCAGGTTGCATTTACGCCAACGCAGCTGGAAAGCGCGTTGACGGAACTGCGTAACCTGCCACAAATCAGCGAAGCGGCT
Source organism: Halomonas sp. IOP_6 (assembly GCF_021151565.1). Lineage (NCBI taxonomy): Bacteria > Pseudomonadati > Pseudomonadota > Gammaproteobacteria > Oceanospirillales > Halomonadaceae > Halomonas > Halomonas sp. IOP_6. The sequence goes on from NZ_JAIRBO010000012.1 coordinate 33,156, forward strand.
GTGCTTTCGACGTGTAACCGTACCGAGCTTTATTGCGTGACGGATGCCGCCGGTGAGCATGCCGTGCTGGATTGGCTTGGGCGTTTTCATAATTTGCGCGTCGAAGAGCTTTCCCGCTGTGCTTATCATTATCTTGACAACGATGCTGCGCGTCATCTGATGCGTGTCGCCGTTGGCCTGGACTCTATGGTGCTGGGCGAACCACAAATACTCGGTCAGTTAAAAGATGCTTATCAGCAGGCCCGCCAAGCCAATGGGTTGGGGGGTGAATTGGAGCGGTTATTCCAACACACCTTCGCGGTAGCCAAACAAGTGCGCACGGAAACGGGCATTGGCAAAAATCCAGTGTCGGTCGCGTATGCTGCTGTCAGTATGGCTAGCCGTATTTTTGATGATTTTAGCCGTGCCAGAGCGCTTTTGATCGGGGCGGGAGAAACCATTGAACTGGTAGCGCGTCATCTTCATGAAGCCGGTGTGCGGCATCTCACGGTAGCCAATCGTACCCGGGAACGCGCTGAGCAAGTGTCTGCTCCTCTGGGTGGTTCTGCTATTACACTGCCAGAAATACCGGAGGCGTTAGAGCAGGCTGATATCGTCATATCCTCCACGGCTTCTCCGCTGCCGATCCTAGGGAAGGGAATGGTAGAGCGTGCGCTGAAAAAGCGCCGCCATCGACCGGTGTTTATGGTGGATATCGCGGTGCCCCGTGATATCGAGCCAGAAGTGGGTGAGCTTGCAGATGTCTTCCTTTATACCGTTGATGATTTGCAAGAGGTCATTGAAGAGAATCGCCGCCACCGTCAAGTTGCCGCTGATCAGGCTGAATCACTCATCGAGCACGGGGTGGGTAGTTGGCAGCATGAGCGTCGAATCCGCAATGGCGGCGAAATTATTCGCGACTATCGACGTCACGGAGAGGCCATTCGAGATCATTCTCGTGAGCAAGCTCTTGAGCGATTAGCCAAGGGTGAAGATCCTGCCAAGGTGATTGAACGTCTAGCTCACCAATTGGCGAATCGGTTAATGCACCAGCCCACGCTTGCCTTGCGCGACGCTGCATCCCAAGAAAATAACGAGTTGCTGAATGCCGCGCCCAATATACTACTGCCTGCTAAGCCTGCCTTTGAGCAACCAGTGGCCGCGGTAAAATGCCAGAAGGATGATACACCCGCATGAAAGAGACTTTGCGCCAACGTCTAGATAGCTTTTCCGACCGTTTTGAAGAGCTGGCAATGCTGCTGTCTGACCCTGAAGTGATTAATAATCAGCAGCGTTTTCGCGACTACTCCCGTGAGTACGCGGAATTAGAAGAGCTGGTCGCCGCCTGGCAGCGCTACGGCGAGGTAGAAAAAAGCATCGAAGAAGCCGTGCAGTTAAGTCGCGACAGCGACCCCGATATGCGCGAGCTGGCGGAAATGGAAATCAGTGAGGGGCGTGAGAAACTTGAAGCCCTGGATAGTGAGCTGAAACGCCTGCTGGTGCCTAAAGATCCCGATGATGGTCGCGGTGTTTTCTTGGAAGTGCGTGCTGGTACGGGCGGCGATGAAGCCGCTATTTTTGCGGGTGATCTGTTTCGCATGTACTCACGTTATGCGGAAAAACGTGGCTGGCGCGTTGAAGTTGTCAGTGCAAGTCACGGCGAGCAGGGCGGTTACAAAGAAGTTATTTCTCGCGTGAAAGGCGATGGTGTCTATGCGCGCTTGAAATTTGAATCTGGCGCGCACCGCGTACAGCGCGTGCCCGCGACGGAATCGCAAGGCCGGATACATACGTCCGCCTGCACGGTGGCGGTCATGCCTGAAGTGGACGACGTGGGCGATATCGATATTAATCCCTCTGATTTACGCGTTGATACCTATCGCTCCAGTGGCGCGGGTGGTCAGCACGTCAACACCACAGATTCCGCTATTCGTATTACTCACCTACCTACAGGCGTCGTGGTGGAGTGCCAGGAAGAGCGCAGTCAGCATAAAAACCGTGCAAAGGCGATGTCGTTGCTGGCAGCCAAGCTCAAACGCAATGCGGTTGACTCGCAGCGCCAAGAGCAAGCAGACGCTCGCCGCTCATTGGTCGGTTCAGGGGATCGTAGTGAACGAATCCGGACTTACAATTTTCCCCAGGGTCGGATTACCGACCACCGTATTAACCTGACACTCTACAAACTAACGGAAGTCATTACGGGTGAGCAGCTTGATGATGTCATTGAACCGCTCATTCACGAATATCAAGCAGAGCAGCTTTCGGCCCTTCAGGACGCCTAATGAGCTTTGATGTTATGACTTTCGATGCTCTTTTACGACGAGCGGCGACTCGGCTGCAAACGGTAGGTTCGCCTTCCCCTAGAATTGATGCCGAGGTACTGCTCAGCCACGCAACAGGGCATGACCGTACTTGGCTGTATACCTGGGGAGATTGTGAGTGCCCCCTTTGGGAGCAAGCACGATTTGATGCGTTGGTGGCGGCACGTGCCCAGGGAATGCCAATTGCCTATCTGACCGGTGAACGAGAATTTTGGGGGCTGCGGCTGGCAACATCGCCAGAAACGCTGATTCCACGCCCTGATACCGAAACCCTGGTTGAGGCTGTCCTAATGCGTGCCAAGGCGAGGGCGGGGAGGTTGCTGGATCTTGGCTCTGGCACTGGCGCTATTGCACTTGCGTTTGCCAGCGAGAAACCTAACTGGCAAGTAATAGGGGCGGATATTCGCCCAGAAGCAGTGGCGCTCGCAACGCGAAATGCACAAGCGCTGAAGATCGATAATGCTCGGTTCGTAATTAGCGATTGGTTTAGCGCGTTCGCTCAGCCCCCTCAAGCGGTTGCATTCGATATTATTGTTAGTAACCCGCCCTATATAGCTGCCGACGACCCACATTTGCGGCTGGGTGATGTGCGTTTTGAGCCATTATCGGCACTAGTGGCTGATGCTGACGGGATGGCGGATTTGCTGCATTTGATTAGCACTGCTTGTGGCTACCTTTCCGATGGCGGCTGGCTTGCCCTAGAGCATGGTTATACGCAAGCGACCAACGTACGCACTGCGTTAGTGCGTGCTGGCTTCCAAAACGTTGAAAGTGTGCAAGACGTTGGAGGTCATGAACGGGTTACCCTGGGGCACCTTTAATAACTGCCTGATTCATCAGTATTGGATCCTGCCATGAAACCAAAAAATAGAACGCTGGACCGGATCGATCTTAAAATTCTGCGCTGTCTGCAGGAAAATGCGCGAATTTCCTATGTCGACCTTGCCGCTGAAGTCGGCTTATCCACAACCCCGTGTTTAGAGCGTGTTAAGCGCCTTGAGCGTGCGGGTATCATTCGCGGCTATCAAGCTATTCTTGATCCGCAGGCACTGAAAGCGAATTTGTTGGTCTTTGTGGAGATTAGCCTGGAAACTCAATCCCCTGCTGTGTTTGATGAGTTTCGTCGGGCGGTCGAGAAACTGCCGCAAATCCAGGAGTGTCACTTGGTGTCTGGCCAGTTTGATTATATTTTAAAATGCCGAATTCCTGAGATGTCCGCTTACCGGCAACTGCTAGGCGATGTCGTACTGACACTGCCTGGAGTAAAAGAGTCCAAAAGCTATGTGGTAATGGAAGAAGTGAAAGAGAGCTTCAACTTACACATACCCGATTTCGAGGAATTTGAGGATAAGTAATCCCATGATGGATGATCAGGCGCTGCTGCGCTATAGCCGCCAAATTATGCTACCCGAGGTTGATATTGAGGGGCAGGAGCGCTTGAGAAATGCTCATGCTCTGATTGTCGGTGCAGGTGGGCTTGGGTCTCCCGTGGCGCTTTACTTAGCGGCCGCTGGCGTGGGCAAAATCACTATTGCCGACGCTGACACGGTAGAGTTGTCAAACCTGCAGCGCCAGATTGCTCACCAGCAGGCGAATATCGGCACCAACAAGGCACGTTCAGCAAAAGCGAGCATGCAGGCACTTAACCCTGAGTGCCATGTAATCGCCTTGGAGCAACATGCAGATGGCAAGGCGCTTGAGGCACTGGTAGCGTCGGTAGATGTGGTGCTAGATTGCACCGATCGTTTTTCAAGCCGTTATGCGATTAACGCTGCTGCTCAGCAGGCAGGTGTGCCACTTGTCTCAGGAGCGGCAATTCGTTTTTCTGGGCAGTTAGCCGTCTTTGATCCTCGCAACCCTGCATGCCCCTGTTATGCGTGCCTGTATCCTCCTGGCGATAGTGAAGATGAAGCCTTGAGTTGTGCAGAAAGCGGTGTCATGGCGCCACTGGTTGGGTTGATTGGCTGTTTTCAAGCGATAGAAGCTTTTAAGCTGTTGAGCGGTGCAGGAAAGCCGCATCAAGGACTCGCCACTTTTGAGGGTTTGAGCGGGCAGTGGCGTCATTTTCAGGTGCCGCGTGATCCTGCTTGCTCAGTGTGTGGGCACACTGATTAACCCTACGAGCAAAAAAACGCCCGCAGGGCAGCGGGCGTGACGTCACGGTCTTTTACGTCAAAGGAAACAGCCTAAAGGGCGGCAGGGGGGGCCACCCCTCAGGCTAGCTAATGTCGATCAGATTAGTGGCGAATCAAATAGTCAAACGCACCCAGTGATGCTTTTGCACCTTCACCCATGGCGATAATAATTTGCTTGTATGGCACGGTAGTCACGTCGCCTGCGGCAAATACGCCTGGAACCGACGTCATGCCATGGGCATCGACAATGATTTCGCCGCGTGGCGTCATTTCAATCGGTGAGCCTTTCAGCCATTCGGTATTAGGCACTAAGCCAATTTGAACAAAGATGCCTTCTAGTGCGATGGTTTTCAGCTCATCGATATTGCGATCTTTATAGGCTAAGCCGTTAACCCGGCTTCCGTCGCCTGTCACTTCCGTGGTTTCAGCGTTTAAAATAATGTCGACGTTAGGCAGGCTCTTAAGCTTTTTCTGTAGTACGGCGTCTGCACGCATCTCACCCATAAACTCGACTAGGGTGACGTGGCCTACAATACCGGCCAGATCGATAGCGGCCTCAACGCCAGAGTTGCCGCCGCCAATCACTGCTACGCGCTTGCCTTTAAATAGCGGGCCATCGCAGTGGGGGCAGTAAGCAACGCCTTTGTTGCGGTACTGTTGTTCACCTGGCACATTCATCTCGCGCCAACGCGCACCGGTTGCCAGGACGAGGGTTTTACTCTTCAGCTTAGCGCCCGACTCGAAGGTTATTTCGTGCAAATCACCTTCGTTTTCAGCTGCTTTAAACGACGTGGCGCGCTGAAGGTTCATAACGTCAACGTCATACTCTTTAACATGCTCTTCCAGAGCGCTAACCAGTTTAGGGCCTTCGGTATGGCTGACGGAGATGAAGTTTTCAATGCCCATGGTGTCTGCCACCTGTCCACCGAAACGCTCAGCAGCAACGCCTGTGTTGATCCCTTTACGGGCAGAGTAGATTGCTGCTGAGGCACCTGCAGGGCCACCACCAATTACCAGCGTATCAAAGGCGGCTTTTTCGCTAAGTTTTTTCGCTTCTCGTTCGGCAGCACCTGTATCAACCTTGGCTAGAATCTGCTCTAAGGTCATACGTCCCTGGTCAAACGGTTTACCGTTTAAATAGATGCTGGGAACCGACATGATTTCCCGAGCTTCGACTTCATCTTGGAACAGTGCGCCATCAATGGCTACGTGGCGAATATTTGGATTGAAAATCGCCATCAAATTGAGCGCTTGAACAACATCTGGGCAGTTTTGACAGGAGAGCGAGTAGTACGTCTCGAACAGCATTTCGCCGTCAAGCGCCTTGATTTGATTTAGCAGTTCTTCGGACGTTTTTGGGGGATGCCCACCCACTTGTAGCAGTGCCAGCACCAGCGAGGTGAACTCGTGCCCCATCGGGATGCCAGCAAATACCACTCCGGTTTCTTCGCCTGGGCGGTTAATGGCAAATGACGGCGTGCGATTATCTTGACCGTCAGTTTGTAGTGTAATCTTGTCGCATAGGCCGCTGATGTCTTCGAGCAAACCTAGCAATTCACGTGACTTGGCACCGTCATCGAGGGACGCAACGATCTCGAACGGTTGAGTCACTTTTTCTAAATAAGCTTTCAACTGATTTTTTAAATTGGCGTCCAGCATGACAGTGGCTTCCTCGCAGTCAGCAGTAATGAGTTCTCAACCTAAAACGCTCGCTGCTGTTGAAAGACCGCAGCATGAGTAAGAGCGATAGGGAAAACGATGGTTGCGTTAACACGGGTACTCAAAAACGGGTACTTAAAAACAGGACACCCGGGGTGTGCCCGGGTGTCGTGCTGCCTTAAGGGGCAACCCTGAACGGCAGCGGTAGGCCGTTTAGATTTTGCCTACGAGATCCAGAGACGGGGCAAGTGTCTCTTCGCCTTCTTTCCATTTAGCCGGGCATACTTCATTTGGGTTCTCGCGAACGTACTGGGCAGCCTTCACTTTGCGCAGTAGCTCTTCAGCGTTACGGCCGATGTTGCCAGCGTTGATTTCGACGATCTGAATTTTGCCGTCGGGATCAACAACGAAGGTGCCACGCTCTGCAAGACCTGCTTCTTCAATCAATACCTCGAAGTTGCGAGAGATCTGTAAGGTCGGATCAGCAATCATCGGGTACTGCAGCTTGCCGATGGTTTCAGAGCTGTCGTGCCAAGCTTTGTGAGTAAAGTGGGTGTCAGTAGACACGCTGTAGATTTCAACACCTAGCTTTTTAAATTCGGCGTAGTTATCGGCCAAGTCGCCCAGCTCTGTCGGGCAGACAAAGGTGAAATCAGCAGGGTAAAAGAAGAAAATAGACCACTTACCTTGCAAGTCTGCTTCAGTCACGTCGATAAATTCGCCGTTCAGGTAGGCAGTCGCTTTAAACGGTTTTACTTCAGTATTGATCAAGGACATTCAGAACGTCTCCAGAATAAGTGAGTGGCAGTGGAAAAAGTTATTGCTCATGGTAACCAACTACGACCAATAGCTAAAATTGTAAAAATGCATCTAAGCAATAGTGTTAGGCTATCAATGTGTGTTTTTCTGAGTTGGCTACCCTACAAGTGGGGTCGCATGAAGCAGAATACAAGAATTTTCCCCATGGGCTTGCGATAGATGTCGCTGCACCGCAAAATTCGCTTATCTGGCACAGTAGCCACAGCTGTTTTTAATGTTTTAGCGTAAGCTTGACGTTTGAATGACTCGGCAGTTAACGAAATATTCTTAGCGATATTGGTTTTAATAAGGAGTAGTGAGATGGGCAATATTCACAAACTTTCAGTGGCCGTTACGGCCCTATCTTTTGCCGTAGCGGCTGCTAATGCCCAAGCGAATGAAGTGCGAGTTTACAACTGGTCCGACTATATCGCCCCTGAAACGCTAGAAAAGTTTACCGAGCGCACCGGTATTGAAGTGACCTATGATGTTTATGACAGCAATGAAATATTAGACGCTGCGCTTTTGTCTGGCCGTTCTGGCTACGATGTCGTGGTTCCTTCTACTTATTATTTTACCCGCCAGGTAAAGGCCGGTGTTTTCCAGCCCCTCAATCATGAGCTATTGCCTAATTTAGATAACCTCAATCCTGAATTGATGGCCAGCCTGGAAGAGATCGATTCGGGTAGCGAATACTCGGTGCCCTATATGTGGGGTACCAACGGCATTGGTTATAATGTTGATCGTGTGACAGACATTTTAGGCGATGACGCGCCAATGAATAGCTGGGCGCTGCTCTTTGACCCTGAAATTACCGCCGCGTTGAGCGAGGCCGGTTGTGGGCTGTCGATGCTGGATTCTGCTGATGAAATGCTGTCTCCCGCCATGGCATATCTAGGGTTTGATCCGCGTAGCGAAAATATCGAAGACCTGGAAGCTGCTGGTGAACTCATTGCCAGTGTTCGCGATGACATGACTTATTTCCACTCTTCTCGTTATGTTTCCGACTTGGCGAATGGTGATGTTTGTGTGGCCGCAGGCTATTCCGGTGATGTTTTCCAGGCGGCTGATCGTGCCGAAGAAGCCGGTCGTGACTTCACTATTGGCTACAGCATTCCTAAAGAGGGGGCCGCGCTGTGGTTTGATATGATGGCAGTGCCTGCTGATGCGCCGAATTCTGAAAATGCCCACGCCTTCATTAACTTTATTCTTGATCCGGAAATCGCCGCTGAAATTACCGAGTACGTGCGTTATGCCAACCCTAATGCGGCGGCTAATGAATATCTCTCTGATGAAATTATCAATGACCCGGCTATTTACCCTGAAGCCGAAGTGATGGAAAACCTCTATTTGCAGGCTGAAAAACCTCAAGACGTTCTGCGCGCACGTACGCGTATCTGGAATCGCGTCAAATCAGGTCGTTAATTTAGTCATCGCCTAACAGCGAGCCAAGCGAATGCTGGGCTCGCTGTTACTTTTTTAACGCCCGGTTTCCGGGCCTTTTGATGGGAGTGGCGAATGGTCACTACGCCCCTGTCGAACGAGCCGTCATCCTCTCCTGCGGTAACCCCTCCCGCCGCTCAGCGCGCTCAGGGAAAAACGCCAAGGTTTGCAGAAGATATTGTGCTTGAGGTAAAGCGCTTAAGTAAGCGCTTCGACGATGCGCTTGCGGTCGATGATGTTAATTTACAGGTAAAGCGCGGCGAAATTTTCGCCTTGCTAGGTGGGTCAGGATCAGGCAAGTCGACGTTGTTGCGTATGTTGGCAGGGTTTGAGACGCCCAGCGAAGGGCGGATTCTGCTTGGCGGCGAAGATATCACCTCTATGCCGCCACATAAGCGTCAAATCAATATGATGTTTCAATCCTACGCGTTATTTCCCCACATGACGGTAGCGCAAAACATCGCTTTTGGGCTCAAGCAGGACAAGCTAGCTAAGGCAGATGTCGATGCGCGTGTCGCACAAATGCTCAAACTAGTGCATATGGAACGTTTTGCTAAGCGTAAACCGCATCAGCTTTCCGGCGGACAGCGCCAGAGGGTAGCGCTTGCCCGTTCACTGGCCAAGCGTCCCAAGCTGCTGTTGCTGGATGAGCCGATGGGGGCGTTGGATAAAAAACTGCGCACTGAAATGCAGCTTGAGGTTGTCGAGATCATTGAGCAGGTAGGAGTGACCTGCATCATGGTGACTCATGATCAAGAAGAAGCCATGACCATGGCCGACCGCGTTGCGATTATGGCCGATGGCTGGATAGAGCAGGTGGGTTCACCGGTCGATATTTATGAAAGTCCAGCCAGCCGAATGGTGGCGGAATTTGTCGGCACAGTGAATCTGTTCGAAGGTGAAATCGTCGAAGACGCTGCGGACCACTGTCGCATTGCATCACCCGCATTATCTCGACCGATTTATATTGATCATGGCATCACGACCCAGGCGGTAGATCGCCGCGTGTGGGCTGCGCTGCGCCCTGAAAAAATCTGGCTAACCCGTGAGCAGCCATCCGCAGAGTACAACTGGGAAGCAGGCAAGGTTGATGATATCGCTTACTTGGGGGGCTACTCGCTTTACTACGTGCGTACTGCCTCTGGGCAAATGATCAAAGTGAGTATGGCCAATACTGAGCGGCGTGGTGATCGCCCAACCTGGGAGGATAGTGTTTATGTCTATTGGGAAGACCATAGCGCTATCGTGCTGAACCGCTAATGCCTCAGTGGCTGACAGGAGATCGTCTATCGTGATGCCATCTCGCATTGCAGGCTTCGTAAAGCGGTTGCAGTTAGGTCGTCGCGCAGTTATCGCGCTTCCGCTTTTGTGGCTTACGCTATTCTTTTTGTTGCCGTTCGCGCTGGTCCTAAAGATTAGCCTTTCGGAAGCAGCAATTGCTATTCCCCCCTATGGGCCGCTGGTTGAGTATGCTGATCAAACGCTCAATATCTTTTTGAATCTAGGCAACTATTTGTTTTTGTTGTCAGATTCTCTCTATGTGGCGGCCTACTGGGGCTCGATAAAAACCGCGTTTGTAGCGACAGCAGTATGTCTGTTGATTGGCTATCCGATGGCGTATGCGATGGCCCGTGCTCCGGGGCGCTGGCAACTTATTTTGCTGCTGTTGGTAATGCTGCCGTCGTGGACGTCGTTTTTGATTCGCGTCTATGCATGGATGGGTATTTTAAGTAATAGCGGGTTAATCAATAACGTATTGTTGGGAATGGGGCTGATCGACTCACCACTACGCATGATGAACACCCAGTTTGCTGTCATTATCGGCATTGTTTATGCCTATCTGCCGTTTATGGTACTACCACTTTATGCCCATCTAACGCGGTTGGATAACTCGCTGCTAGAAGCGGCGTCTGATTTGGGTTCGCGCAAGCTTAATACCTTTATCAAAGTCACGCTGCCGCTCTCTATGGGCGGAATCATCGCGGGCTCTATGCTGGTATTTATTCCCGCCGTGGGTGAGTTTGTGATCCCTGAGCTGCTCGGGGGCCCGGATACGCTGATGATTGGTAAAGTGCTATGGGAAGAGTTCTTCTTAAACCGCGACTGGCCTGTGGCCTCGGCGTTAGCCATGGTAATGCTATTGCTGCTGTTAATTCCCATTGTGTGGTTCCATCGCTACCAGTCACGGGAGCTTGAATCATGATAAGACTGCGTAGACGCCCAGGCTTTACCACAGTGATGTTAGTGTTGGGTCTGTTGTTTCTTTATTTGCCCATGGTGGTGTTGGTGGTCTACTCCTTCAATGCCTCACGGCTGGTGACAGTGTGGGCAGGATTCTCCACACAATGGTATGGCGAACTTTTTCGTGATCAACAGATCCTGTCTGCGGTTTGGACAAGTCTGAAAATTGCCTTTTTTGCCGCCAGCATGGCGGTATGCTTGGGTACAGTGGCCGCTTTTGTAATGACGCGCTATGGCCATTTTCGCGGCAAGACGGCACTGTCGAGTATGGTTACCGCGCCGCTGGTAATGCCGGAAGTTATTACGGGGCTGTCGCTATTACTGCTATTCGTGCAGATGGCTCAACTGATTGGCTGGCCGGCTGATCGTGGCATGGCGACTATCTGGATTGCTCACACAACGTTTTGCAGTGCGTATGTTGCGGTGGTCGTGGCAGCCCGCTTACGTGAAATTGATCGCTCTATTGAAGAAGCTGCCATGGATTTAGGCTCGCCACCGGTGAAGACCTTCTTCTTTATTACGCTGCCTGTTATTTCGCCTGCATTAGCAGCGGGGTGGTTGCTGGCATTCACGCTTTCACTAGATGACTTGGTTATTGCCAGCTTTGTCTCTGGCCCTGGTGCCAACACGCTGCCAATGGTGGTGTTTTCGTCGGTGCGGATGGGGGTGTCGCCTAAGATCAATGCGCTGGCTACGCTGATTATTCTGGCCGTATCGCTAACGACGCTATTGGCGTGGTTCTTCATGCGTCGGGGTGAAGCAAAGCGAAAAGCACTACTGCGACAAGCCGAGAGTGCTTAGCGACTAGGGTGTTAAAGCACATCGTCGTCTCGCCCGGTGAGCACTGCTTCTAGCTCACCGGTTATTAGCGAAACAATGATGTGTAATTGAATCGGTGCGCAGCACTGGTGGCAATCCTCCCAGGTATCGTGGCTACCTTGAGAGGTGTCGATAAGAAATGTGAGTGGTGTATCGCAGTAGGGGCAGTAAAAATCATAATTTACTAGCGCGTCATCCTGCATGGCTATTTCCCCTTAATGTAATCGCTAGCGCCCTTTTATCGAAAAGCCCTGAAAATGAGTAAGTCTGAAGATAATAGTGTAGCAGTGACCTTGTCCGGTAGGACATGTAAGTAATGAATCAGGTAGGATAATAACGTATTCCTTAAAGCCACCTAGAGATGAGTGCGATGATGATACGACACATGGCAGTAGCGGCCTTTTTGGCCTTCCCGATGGTCGCCCAGGCAGAAACCCCTAACGTCACGCCTGGCGAGTGGGAGTTTGTCAGCGTGACCAGCATGAGTGGTGACATGCAAATTCCGGATCAAACGGAAACCGAACGTCAGTGCATCACTCAAGAAGAGCTGGATAGCGCTGAGTTTGGCTTCATTGAAGAGGAAGAGGGTTGCGAGCTGCTCAGCCAGGATATGAATGCCGATGGCCTTTCCTACAGCATGGTTTGCCGTGCCGATGGCGGTGAAGCGACTATCGATGGCGAAATGCGTTTTATGGGTGAGCAGATCGAAGGTAACGTGGATATATTCACCCAATCGCCGATGGGTGAGCTGACCATGAATACAGTGATTGAAGGCGAGCGTATTGGTAACTGCGAATAAGACGGCAGTTAGCATCTTCATGACCTAAAACAAAAGGCGCCTGTGTGGCGCCTTTTGCTTAGTGCGAAGGCCACTTCATGACCTTTCGCAATGGCTTATGTTAGCGCTCGGGGGTATTAAGCGGCGTATGATGAGCGATAGGAGCACTGGCTATCTCTTCTTCTAATTGGCGTTTAACTGCCCCAGGCGAGCCTGAGTAACGCGCAAGCAGGTCGTAGGCTACCGGGACGACAAACAGCGTAAATACGGTCGCAGAGCCAACACCCGCCATAATGACAGTGCCAATAACCAGCCGTGATTCCGCACCCGGGCCGCTTGATAGTATCAGCGGTATCGCACCTGCCATCGTAGTGACTGCTGTCATTAGAATTGGCCGCAAGCGTGTTACCGATGCTTCAATTAAGGCAGAGCGAAACGCCTGGCCCTCATCGCGTAGCTGGTTGGCAAACTCAACAATCAGAATGCCATTTTTAGCGGCAAGGCCAATAAGTAGTACTAAGCCTACTTGACTATAGATATTGAGTGACTGTCCGCTAAGCAGCAGGGCAAGTAGGGCGCCGCTCATGGCTAGCGGGACGGTCAGCATGATAACAAACGGGTGAATTAAGCTTTCAAACTGGGCCGCAAGTACTAAGTAAACCACCACGGCACCGAGCACTAATAAGAACATAGTAGCGCCACTGGCCTGTTGAAAATCGCGAGAAGGCCCGGCAAGGTTCGTTTGTACCTCTTCCGGCAATACATTGTCGGAGGCTTGTTGCAAATATTCCAATGCTTCGCCGAGGGGATAACCATCGGCTAGGTTGGCTTCAATCGTAATGGCGCGAACGCGATCAAAGCGGTTCAGCGTGCTAGCACCCGCGAAGTCAGAGAGCGTTACTAGGCTGGCTAGAGGAATCAGCTCTCCTGAGCGTACTGAGCGCACTTGAATATTGTTTAGCGCAGCAGGGCTGTTTTGACCGCTGCGGTCACCTTCAAGGATGACATCGTACTCTTCCCCGTCATCCACATAACGAGTGACGTTGCGCCCACCGAGTAGCACTTCCAGCGTCCGGCCTATCTCTGAAACCGTGACGCCCAACGCTGCAGCGCGTTCATAATTGATATCCACGCGTAACTGGGGCTGTGTCTCATCATAATTACTTTCAATAGCGGTAATACGTGGATTATTTTCACGAACATGAGTAATCAACCTATCCCGCCAACGCGCTAAATCCTCGTAAGTGCCGCCCCCAAGTACGAACTGCACAGGCTTTTGAGTGCGCTGTCCAAAACCTTGTCTCATCACTGGAAAGGCCTGAACACCTGGAAGTGTTCGTAGCTGCTGACGAATCTCGGCCATGATTTCCCAAGCGCTACGACGGCTTCCCCAGTCAGCCATGTTGACGATAATAAAACCGCTGTTGAAATTTTCGATATTACCAAAGCCGCGTGGTGCGCGAACCACAATTCGTTCAAGCTCACCATTTTCTACAAAAGGCGTTAATCTGGCCTCTATCTCATCCATATAGTCCATCATATAGTCAAACGTTGCGCCTTCAGGGCCGTTGACAAGGATAATGAAATTGCCACGATCTTCTTGCGGAGTGTATTCATTGGGCAGCTCGGTTGCCAGCCAAGCGGTAGCGGCTATCAACAAGAAAAACAGGGCAACGACCAGCCACTTTAATGTGAGTACGGTTTCTAATGCACGCTGGTAACGACGTTGGGTGCCCGTTAGCAGCCACTGAACGGCTTGGCTAAGTCGGCTATCATGCATACCTGGCTTGAGGATCTTAGAAGCCATCATCGGGGTGAGGGTAAGGGCTAGTAGAGTTGAGACAACAACCGCCGCCGCCATGGTAAGTGCGAACTCTGAAAATAGCCGACCAATATCCCCCTGCAGCATGCTGAGGGGAACGAAGACTGCCACTAGCACCAGCGTGGTAGCAATCACCGCAAAAGCGATTTGCCGTGTGCCTCGAAATGCTGCGACCAGTGGTGTTTCTCCGTAGTCGTGCATACGTCGATTGATATTTTCAAGCACTACAATCGCGTCATCAACAATCAGCCCAATCGCCAGCACCAGCGCCAATAGCGTGAGTAGATTAATCGAAAAGTTCATGGCGGCTAGGGCGGTAAATGCCCCAATGACAGCAATCGGCACCGTCACTGCAGGCACTAGTGTAGTGCGCAGATTACCTAAGAACATAAACATCACCACGACGACTAGCCCCATGGCGATAAACAGCGTCATCACTACTTGTTCGATAGCGCCTGAAACAAATACTGATGCATCATAGTTAAGGCTGAGTGACATCCCCTCCGGCAAGGTGCCTTGAAGCCGGTCAAGTTCTTGTCGAACGGCTTCCGATAGCTCCACTACGTTGGCCGTTGATTGCATGATCATGCCTAGTCCCACCATCGGGACGCCATTGGCACGAAACACAGATCGGTCCTCTACCGAGCCTATCTCGACACGCGCTACATCGGCCAGGCGTACTAGATAACCGTTACTGCCTTCGATTAAAGCAATCTGTTTAAAATCATCAGCGGTCGCGAAACTGCGCGGCAAACGAACAATAAATTGGCGATCTTCGGATTCAATTGAGCCCGCTGGCAACTCAACATTTTCAGCACGCAAAGCATCCTCAACATCGCCGACAGTGAGCCCCCGTGCTGCGAGTGCATTGCGGTCCAGCCAAACTCGCATCGCGTAATCACGTCCACCACCCACGCGCACCCTTGCCACGCCGGGTTGTACCGAAAGGCTGTCCACCAGAAAGCGATTGGCATAATCGGTCAGTTCGGTAATGGAGTAATCCGCACCAGAGAGACTGAGCCACACGACAATAGTCTCACTACTGTCGGCTTTAGTGACCTCAGGATTATCTGCATCATCTGGAAGGTTGCGCAGTGCTCCTGAAATACGATCGCGGATATCGTTGGCGGCAGCATTGATATCCATGCTGATGGCGAACTCGATTTCAATTCGTGAACGACCATCCTCGCTTTGCGAGGTAATTAACTCAATGCCTTCCACGCCGGCGATACGGTCTTCGAGCACTTGGGTAATGCGTGTCTCTACAACGCTTGCAGATGCGCCAGGGTAGCGGGTATCAATACTAACGATAGGTGGATCAACCGTTGGGTATTCTTGCAGGGGCAGCCGGTTGAGTGCCAGTAAACCAAACGCGATAATCAGTGTGGCAATCACCATCGCCAGCACTGGCCGCTGAACTGAAATGTCGGATAAGCGCATTAGCGATCAGCCTCCAGTAGTGTGCGAATATCCGTCTCTTCATCAGCGATACCTAGCAACCTGACTTGCTGGCCATCTCGAGCGAGCTGTAATCCGTGAATCACGATTAGGTCACCTGCACTGATACCCTCCAGCACCTCTACTTCACCGCTTCGTCGTTCGCCAATAATGACTTCTCGCCGTTCTAATCGAGAGGTGTCGTCCTGCTGGTTGATCAGCATCACAAAGTGGCGGTTGCCACTGGGTTCGATCGCTGCTTCAGGAAGCACAAGCGTATCGCGGACTCGTTGCTGAACTACGACCTCCATTAACATCCCAGGCCGCAGACGCAGCCCAGGGTTTACCATGGCAGCGCGAACGTTAACACTGCGGGTGATAGGGTCTATGCGGGTGCCAATGCTAGAGATCTCACCGCTGAAGAGCTCGTCTGGGAATGCCGCTGTAGTAGCACTCAGCTTTAGACCGTTGGACAAACGCCCTAAAAATACTTCAGGTACGGTAAAGTCGAGCTTCATGACATCTAGCTTATCAAGTGTGACAAGCTCCATGCCGGGCGTTACTAATGCACCGATACTGACGTTACGAAAGCCAACTCGCCCGCTAAAAGGGGCATGTAAGCGATAATTTGACAGCCTGGCCTCTAACGCTTGTGCGTCAGCTTGTGATTGGCGTAAGCGCGCCTGGGTATCTTCTACATCAGCCCGCGGAGCGAGGTTGCGTTGTTGCAACTGGGTGGCTCGACCTAGCGCATTGCGACGTTCATCATTGAGGGCTTGCGCAGCCCTTAGCTGAGCCTGTTCTTCAGCATCTTCTAAACGAATTAATAGCCTTCCGCGCTCTACCTGTTCGCCATCTTCAAAGTTAATCTCGGCAATCGTATCGGTCACCGTGGCGGAAAGTGTCACGCTTTCATCTGCACTCAGTGTCCCTAGCGCTTCAAGCGGATCAGACCAAGTTGTTATAGCGGCGTAGTGCCCAATAACCGGAGGGGGAGACTGTGCCAACGACGGACTAGCCCATATCAGGGTAAACAACCAGAAGAGCAAAATACGTTTACAAACAAGCATGAGCGTCTCAGTGTTATCAAAATGCTTAGTAATACCACTTAGGGGATCACCGTGTTAGAGGGCGAAGTGTATACAGTGATATTCTGTTAAAAAGATATACGTTATTTGTACGGTATATTTTTAATGTACAGTAATTTTGAGCTATTTACCTGTTAAAATGCCTCTCATTTTTTCATCCTGGGAGCCTAATTTTATGGTCTACGACGTCGTCGTCATTGGTGCAGGAGCCGCTGGTTTAATGTGTGCGGCTCAAGCGGGTTACGCGGGGCGTCGTGTACTGTTGGTGGACCATGCCAACAAAGCGGGCAAGAAAATATTGATGTCTGGAGGAGGGCGCTGCAATTTTACCAATCTTGCGACTACGCCTCAGAATTTTTACTCGGAAAATCCGTATTTTTGCATTTCTGCGCTAAAGCGTTACCGTCCTGAGCATTTTGTGTCGTTGATAGAGCGGCATGGCGTTGAGTATGTGGAGAAAGCCCCAGGCCAGCTCTTTTGTGCGAGCTCCGCTAAAGACATTGTTAGCGTCTTACTCACCGAGTGTGAATGGGCCGGCGTCGAGGTGTCGCTCAGCACGTCAATTTCTAGGCTGGAGCGAATGGGGGATAGCATGCGCTTAGCCACGTCGTTGGGAAGCATCGACGCGGGTACGGTAGTGATTGCTACGGGGGGGCTTTCGATACCCACGATGGGGGCGACAGGATTTGGTTATGATATTGCCCGTCAGTTTGGCTTAGATGTTCTGCCTACCCGTCCAGGTTTGGTGCCGTTTACCTTGAGCGATAGTTGGAAAGAGCGCGCAGCAGCACTTTCTGGGGTCAGTGTGCCATGCGAGGTTAGCTGCAATGGGAGGCGCTTTAAAGAGCCAATGCTATTTACTCATCGTGGCCTGTCAGGCCCATCGATGCTGCAAATTTCCAGCGTTTGGCAACCTGGTGACACTATCACTATTAATTTACTACCCAGTGAACATGCTGCTGACGCTTTACGTCATGCACGTCATGCGACCCCTAAGCGTCAGCTGTCCACTTGGCTGGGAGAGCGTTTTCCAAAGCGCTTTGCCCAAGCGTTGCTAGAGTGGTACCCAGACGCCAATCTTACCAGCCCTCTGGCAGAGTACAGTAATGATGCGCTTGATCATTGGGCTCAGCGGCTAAACCAGTGGCAGTTAAAACCGTCAGGTACAGAAGGGTGGCGAACAGCGGAGGTAACAATGGGCGGGGTAAGTACGGAAGCGATTTCATCAAAAACATTTGCAGTGAAAGACCTACCGCAGCTTAGGCTTATCGGTGAAGTGCTAGATGTGACGGGGGAATTGGGGGGGTACAACTTTCAGTGGGCTTGGGCAAGTGGTGTCGCTTGCGGGCAGGCGTGCTGATGAGTGTAAAGAGCTGGGCCGTAAACACGTAGAGCATTCAAGATTAGCGTTTATAAAAACGGCCCAGCGACGTTCTCAAAAAAATATCATTTGTAGCTTGTTAACTAGCCACTTTCGCTAGCAACTTCAGTTTTCGTATCAACATGTAGCTAGCCAATGCTTTTCTGCCAACCGCCATTGCGCCACCTGGATGGCGTAAAATACGCAAAGCAGCGACGCCACCAATCACATACAAAGGTATTTTAAGGCTGCGCCAGTTCTTGTCTAGCGGTGAGGCTGCCTTTGTCAGTGTATCGCTATCAATCAATATATCGATACGCTGTTGCTCTAGCTCCGCTAACAAGGCGGCTTTGCGTTCTGCTCGGCTGGGAGGCTTATTGACGGTGTTGGGTTGAGTCATCCTCATTTACCTCCAACAAGGCTCGGTCAGCGGAGAGTTGCTTAAGTGTTTCTTTTAACAGCGTATGTTGCTTGGCTTGACGAATAGCAATAACCGCTAGTAAAAAACTTAAGGCAATAAGAACGCCTGCACTCACGCCAATCGCAGTAAGCCGATAAGTGTCCCAAAACAGTACGACTACCAGCGCGGTAAGTGTCGCGACGCCTAACAACAGCAACAAAAGGCTAGCCCCTGCTAACAAAAGCAGGGTCAATAAACGAGCGCGCTCCTCTTCTAGTTCTAAAACCGCCAAACGAAGCCGAGTTTCACCATTAGCAATTAATGATTTCAGCAGACGTTTGGCGGCAGAGAAGACGCGTTGTGTTGGCCCTAAAGCCATTAGCGACGACCGAGAAGCATACCCACCACTAGGCCAGCTGCGGCACCAATACCAATACTAGCCCAGGGGTTTTCGTGCACGTAACGATCACAGCAATCAACTTGCTGAGACAGCGTTTCACGAGTGTCTTCGTAAAGTCGCTCGCCGCGAGCTTCTAAGCGCGCTCGGGTGTCTTTCAGTCGTTTTTCTGCGCGCTCACGAAGGTCACGCATCTCGCCACTTGCATCTTTTGACGTGGCATTCATTAACTCTTCTACGGTTTCACTCAGGTGGCGGAGATCTTCCTTCAACTGGTCAGCACGAGCAGAGGTATCAGTATTACGTTTAGCCATGATGTCATCCTTTGACGAGTGAATATGAATAAGTGACAACTCCAGCATAGCAGCCGTCAACTATAAGACAACCTCGAGCGCTAACGGTTCAGCCCAGTAGCACTGAACAGGGGATTTAAGCTAAAGCCTATGCTGAGACGATGCACACGATTATTGTAGTCAATCATGCTCTCTCCGTAGCCGTAGTAGTACTGTAGATGGGCACGCACATTGTTAAAAGCAGGCCAGCTGTAGTCTATTTGAGTGCCATAGTTACCCGCACTTGGGTTGCCGCGCAGTTGCCCCGCGACCTCGTGGTTACCATTGAGTCGTTTTGCCAGGCGGATATCGCCATACCCGACAAAGCGTTCAATGTCTGGGTTGTCATCGTCGCCTTTGGACTCAGGTACGCGCCAGTGAGGAGCGAGTGAAAGTGCCCAGTCACCGCGTTGGAACGTGCTTTCTAAATAAACTCTGTTCCAACTGCGTGAGAGTGGATCCGAGCGGCCGTTAGACTGATGAATGAAGGAGAGACGATTGCGCGTATTTACCCAGCCTAATGCGCTCCAGGCGTTATCAAAATCAATAAAAATTTCAGGCTCGTAGTTAGTTTCCCGGAAGGGGGAAGAAGCATCGGTATTATAGGCTTGCCACCAGCTTCGCTGTGTGTAGGCGAAATAGACATCGCCAATGTCGCCAAACACATCCTCTGCAAGGTTGAATTTGGCGCTAAACTGAAATTTCACTTCGACGTCGTTAGGTGAAGAGTCTTCAGAAATGCTACTAAAGTTTTCAGCGTTCTGGTTGGTGCTATAACTAATCGGGAAAAGATAATTAGTTCGGTGAGTCGTAATGGCGAACGGATTACGAGTTGACTCATGCTCAAATTGGCGTCGCTCACTGAGATCCTCAAGCGCCATTTCTTCTGGAAGCAGCTGCGAACGGACTGTGGGCTCGTTTCCTGCCGGATCTTCAACATGTTGCAGCTGTTGGCGCAACTGATAAAGTTCGGTGTTGAGCGCGCGGATACGAGCTTCAATTTCCTCGCGTGTCTCTGCAACGGCGCTTTCAGTGCCTAGCAAAACAATTAAACTTGTTAACAGCAGTTTTCGAATGACCATCAAAATGGCTCGCAAATAAATAAAAGGCAGTTATCAGAGTCTCTTCTATACACGCCACTCGCGTAAGTCAACTCCCCCTGTGCGTCAAACGCGTTAGATTGCGTAAGAAGCCAGAACGCCTGACAATGGCAATCTTCCTGATTGGAGTAGTATACATGTCGATGAGGCATATCTAACGTGGTCAAAAATGCACTGAAAGCACTTCCATGGCTCTTCCTTATTTATCTATTGTTAACCATTCCTGGTGCCGTATACGCTCAGGCTGCGTTGCTTGATCAAGTCCCTTCTGAGGAGCAGCTATCTGAGCGATTAGCGGAACTTGAGTCTCAGGAAGGCGAGCTAACCACCGAGCAAAGTCAGGTGAAGGAAGCTTTATCGGCTGCGTTGCAAAGCTATGAACGCCTTCGCGCGGTTGAAGAGCGCATTGAGGCGTTAGAGCAACGGGTTGTCCAAGCGCCCGACATATTGCTTCGCCTAGAGCGTGAGCTAAACGAGGCGGAAGAACAAAGCCGACAGTTATCAGTGGATAATCTTAGTGATATGCCGCTGAATGAGCTGGAAATGCAGCAGGCAGAAGCGGTGGTAGAGCTCCAGCAGCTTCAAAGCCAATTAGCCGAAGCTAACTCTCAGCTATTGGCCGCGCAAACACTGCCTGAGCGTGCTCAGCAAGCAATTTCAGATGCTTTGCAGCGAGCTGAAAATTTACGACGCCAGTCTGATGAGCGAGAAGCCTTGCTGGGTGATCGTCAGCTATCGGCACGCCACGATGCGCAATTAATTCAGTGGCGCATTGAGCGAGCCCTTGCAGAACAGGAAGTAAACCTGAATCAGCGTGAACTAAGCGCCAACAGTCGGCTGCGAGAGTTGGCTCAGGAGCGCCGGGAACTCATTGAGCTTCAAATAGACCAGCAGGAGCAGCAGCTTAATTTATTGCAAGGCGTCATTGATCGCCAGCGGCGGCTTCAATCCGAACAGGCTATTGCCGACGCAGCAAAGAATGATCCACTGATCGCTGAAGGACACCCTGTGGTGCTCAATGCTCAGCAAACGAACCAAGCGCTGAGCCTTGAACTGTTGCGAACGACGGATAGAGCGAATGGCATTATACGTGAAAATATTGAGGCCCAGCGCCAGTTGGATCATGTGCGGCAACTTCAGCGAAGCCTGAACGAACAAATTGATGCTATTCGTGGTAGCCAATTGTTGTCGCGTATTCTTAGAGAACAGCGCCAGTCGTTACCTTTAGTCGCTCCAAGGCGTGATTTGCAAGATGAAATTGCCGATTTGCGTCTCAAGCAGTTTGATTTGATTCGGCAGCGTGATCAATTGCGTCAAAGTGATCGCTTGGCAGCCCAGCGTTTGCAGGAAGCTGGGGTTGATGTCACGCCTGGATTGGTGGACTCACTGACGCGACTTTACCAGTCACGCCGTGAATTGGTAGAGCAGCTTGAACAGTCTTACAGCAGTCTGCTGAGTGCCGCTATTGAGCTTAAACTTAATCAACAACAGCTATTAGAGACGACGCGAGATTTACGGGCGACCATTGATGAACAGCTATTCTGGGTAGCTAATAGTCGTCCTCTAGATTTCAATTGGTTACGACAAATTCCCCACAGCCTTCAACTGGAGTGGCGAGAAGGCGAGTGGCGGGCGGTTTTGCCCTCTCAGTGGAAAGGTTTTTCTTGGAGAATGCTGATTGGCACGCCGCTTATTTTGCTTGGCGTGGTTCTGGTTGGGCTGCGCCGGCGAATTAAAGCACAGCTTGCGCTCATTCACTCACAAATTGGTCGACTGAAAAGTGATACTCAGTTGCATACCACCAAGGCGGTGCTGCTAAATGCTCTTCTTGCGTTGCCTGGGCCGTTGGGATTGGCAGGTATTGGCATAGGCCTAAGTGAGGCTGAAGGTGCACTGGCAAGCAGTGTTTCGCCAGCGCTTCTGCAACTGGCGCTTAGTTGGGTTGTCGTGGCCTGGGGCCGTCGGCTCCTCGTTCATGATGGGGTTGCTGAGCGCCATTTCACCTGGGCTCCTGCTTATACAGCGCGGTTGCGTAAGCTGCTGGGTGGTTTCGGACTAGCGTTAGCACCAGTGGTCGTTATTGCCGCGCTCTCTGGGCAAATGGAAACACCGCTGGCGTTGCGCCCAGTAGCGATAGGGCTTTTTGCCGCGGGCTTGGTGGCAATGAGCTGGTGGTTGGCACTATTAATCCTGGCCCATGTGCCATTTTTCGGTGTACGACTCTTTCGGTTGGTGTTAGGTCTAGCGATGGCTTCAGTGCCGCTAGTACTCCTTGGGCTTGTGGTGTGGGGATATGAGTATACGGCGTTGCGGCTGGTTGCTCGCTTTGCAATCACCCTTTACCTGTTGGGCTTGTGGGTCGTCGTTGAGGCCACTGTCGTGCGTAGTTTAGCCGTTGCAGCACGGCGGCTAGCTTACCGACGAGCGCTCGCTAGACGTCGTGCTCAAGTACAAGAGGGCGCAGAAGGTGGGGCGGAGGTCGTTGAAGAGCCACCTTTGGATATGGAGAAAATTAACTCTCAGTCGCTACGCTTATCAAAGTTGATTTTGTTGATTGGCTTCAGCGCCCTGCTGTATCTGGTGTGGGCAGACCTGCTGGCGGTACTGAGTTATTTAGACCAAGTTTCAATATGGGATGCACAAGAGGGTAACTTGGTTGGAGACGCACTATCGATTTCCGATGTGTTTACCTCGCTCCTTGTGATTGCCATCACGTTTATTATGGCGCGTAACTTGCCTGGCTTGTTGGAAGTAATGGTGCTTTCACGCTTGTCATTAAAGCAGGGTAGTGCTTATGCCATTAGTTCTCTGCTTTCTTATACCATTGTTGGTACTGGCGTAGTGATGGCGTTGGCCACTCTGGGTGTTTCCTGGAATAAACTGCAGTGGTTGGTGGCGGCGCTGAGTGTGGGGTTAGGTTTTGGTCTTCAGGAAATATTCGCCAACTTTATTTCTGGCTTGATCATTCTGTTTGAGCGACCAATTCGGATTGGTGACACTATCACGCTGGGTAATCTTCATGGCACGGTAAGCAGGATTCGCATCCGAGCGACTACCGTGACCGACTTTGACCGAAAAGAAATTATCATACCGAATAAAACGTTTGTGACGGACCAGCTCATTAACTGGTCGTTGTCGGATAACGTGACCCGCGTGGTGCTGACCTACGGTGTTGCTCATGGGTCTGATCTGCCTTTAGTGCATAAATTGCTGCGCCAGGCTGCCGACGAAAATGAACGAGTGTTAGAAGACCCAGAACCTCAGGTTTTCTGCCTTAACTACGGGCCGCACAGCCTGAATTTTGAGCTGCGCATTTTCGTTAACGATTTGCTTGACCGCCTGTTTGCGGCTGACGAAGTTAACTGCCGGGTCGACGAGCTGTTCCGTGAAGCGGGCGTTAAGGTGGCCTTCGAGCAGATGGACGTGTGGCTGCACCGCGACCGAGGCGAGTCAGTTAAAGTGCAGTCAGCTAACCGACTGCCTCCTGCTAACCTAAGCTAATAACTAGGTTAGCATCGGGGGGGTAAGTACTGGTTTTTAAACGCTTGGTTCTTCATGTTTGGTGGCGAACAGTAAAAACTCCCGATTACCGTCACCACCGGTAATCGGGCTTTCCTGCCAGTGACTAATGACTAAACCGCACTCTGTACAAGCATCACGTATCTTTTGTTCTACGTCTGCATAGCGGCTAGCGTTACGCACGATGCCACGCTTATCCAGTGCGCCTGGTGCTAACTCAAACTGTGGCTTTACCAATGAGAGTAGTTGCCCTCCAGAGGAGAGAAGGGAGGCGATCTCAGGCAAAATCAGGGTTTGCGAGATGAACGAAACGTCCATCACGGCTATATCGATAGGGTGTTTAGCCACGGCGTGTTGAAGGACTGTCGATGATGCCATGTGACGAGCATTTAAGCCTTCAAGACACGTGACTCTCGGGTCATCACGTAAGCACTCGGCTAGCTGGGTATGCCCGACTTCAACACCGATAACATGTCGGGCGCCAAATTGAAGTGAGCAATCGGTAAAGCCTCCCGTTGATTGGCCAACGTCTAACACGTTGCACCCTTCCAGGCGCATGTTTAGAGCGTTAAGAACGCCCTCTAATTTTAATCCTGCCCGGGAAACGTAACGCTCCTCCGGGTCTTCATCAATATGAAGCGGAGTATCTAGCGGCCATTTTTCAGATGGTTTTACGAGTGGCGTGCCATCTTGAAGAAACACGCGACCGTTGCGAATTAATCGCTGCGCGCGTGTACGTGAACTGGCCAGCCCTTGGCTGACCAATAATTGGTCTAATCGTGTTAGTTGAGTCATTGTCGTCAATATGGCGGTTATTAAACGCTGCTAGCGAGTCTCGCTACGGAGTATGTGGCCCTTTGTCTGCCTGCAGTTCGGTAGGGGGTAAGCGGCTAGCTCCCCAGCTGCGATGCAGATAGCCTTTTACAGATTCAAGTTCTTCTTCCGTTACTGTGGCCAGCTCGCCACGCTCCAACGGATCAAAGTGGTAAATATATAATCGAGACGTGAACTGTGCGAAGGGGAGCGAGGCTTCGCCAAAGCGTTCTCCGTTACCTGAGGTGCTAACTTTAACGCCGTCTCCCCAATCTTGGCCGCTGTCGTTATTGGGGTTGTAAAAATAGATCCTCATCACATCGTTGGGATCTAACGAGGCGCGCAAAATGGTAATTGCATGCCAACCAATAAACCGGGCAGCACTGTCAGTGACGGCAATGCCAGCAGGCTGAGGATGAATTAGCGGTTGGTTGCCATTGTAGTAAGGATGATAGCTGGCGTAGAAGTGACGAATAAAGCTATCCACACCGCTAAGTTGGCCGGTGGCGACATCAACGTTGATGCTAAAGCCCCGACCTGACCACCACCCGTGAAATTCTGGGTTAACCCAGCGATGAGGATCGCCTTCGCGGCCAATGCAGCGCCTGCCCATCTCCGCGTAAATACGGTCAAGATGGGGGACAACGATCAACGAGGCTGGGTCAAGGTCCATCGGAAGCTCGGAGGCAACGCCTGAGGCGCTCTCCATTGAAGAGATTGGCTGACCCTCGAAATGCATAATGATTTCATCATCACGCGCAGCCCAAGCCACCATTTGCAGTAGATAGTCAGGGTCGTTATAAGCCCACATAGAAAGCGCTCTCGCTGACTGGCAGGTAGGGTTGTTGCCCTGTCCTACACCCAGCGGCAGTCCTAACATGCAAAGCACACCTTCAATTAAACGTGCGCGGGGTGATGCATCTTCACCATAGGCAAGATTCAAGCGTGCTTCTGACCACTCTGAAAGCTTTAGATTTAGCTGCCGCCACATCGCTGGAGCAACCGGGGGCTGATAGAGAATGCCCCGTTCAAGTAGCAGTGCCAAGCCATACACTGCTTGGGCGGTGGCGGGATAAACACCCCCGCGAATCAGTGCATGCACCAGCTCGCGATAGCAGAGTAGACAGTCGCGCCCCGTCGAAGAGAGACCTAATGCCTCTGATAGAAGGTGGTCGCCCTCTTCGAGTAGATAGCGCATCAGTATCGTGTGATAGGGCGATACCAGCCCTGTGTCATGCATCGCACGAGCGAAGCCAGTGGATTCCGCTTGCAAAGCCGCGTTATCCATACGTTCCAGTCGTTCACGGTACAGCTCAACGCCGGGGTCTTCACGACAAGCTTGGGTTGGTCCGAAAAGCGAGCTAACCAGCCTGTCAGCCCCTTGACCACTTGCCCCCAAATCAATTGCTGGATTAACTTGGCACAGCGCAATTTGGGTGATCATCTGTTTTATGGCGTCAACCTGAATAGGGCGCTGTTTTAAAATGCGCCATATTTCATCAATCAGTTGATCAATAACGTGTTCGTAGCCAATTCGGTCGGCTAGGTGTTGAAACAGTTGCCTGGGAATAGTCGCTAATCGACCCTGGGTTTCCCGTTCGGCTTCGCTAGGTGCGTTAAATAACAGCCACAGATTGATGGCCATTACTTGGGTTAAATAGTGGTGTGCATGCTCTTGGGATACCAGAGCATGTAAGTAATCACCTTTGGCGACTGCTAAAAGTCGCAGCTCACTCAGCGCCTCAATAACGACCACATTGGCGTCAGGGCTTTTCAGAGAGAACGTAGTGAGAGTAGGTACTAGGAACTGTGGGGTTTCCCAGTCTGAGCCTGCAAACACACCGGCGGATTCAAAATCCGCCGCGCGTGCTTCGAGGGCAGCGCAGCCACCCTCCTGCATCAAGATTCGGCGCGCAGTATCCATTACGCGGGGCAGTTTCGCCGGTTTAGAAAAAGCAGGCGCCTGCGAAAGCAGGCGCACCGCATCATCAAATTTGCTCAGCAATCCATTGAGCTTGCCATCTTCAGTTGAAGATGCCTCTTGATTGATCGTCACATTGACTCCTTATCCCAGCCGAGGCAAGGATTATACATAGAAGTCGAGGTCTTCTTGGCGTTTAAGCAGATCACGCAGTGTGTGTGCGTCTTCGCCTTTAAAGTAGACCAAGCCCCAGTGGGTACCAAACGCCGTACGTTTAGTGACGGTTTCTTCAACCGGTGATGTCAGCTCGTGGGATTCAAAATAGGGGTGATCCTCTGTTTCTTCAGGAATCTCCAGGCGGCTAACAACCCGGCGGCGGGGATAAACGCCAAAGCAGCCCGCAAACCCATCTGCATCCACCACTTCTTTGGGAAAGAAAGCAGCGACTTCTTCTTTTGTGCTTTTAGGATCGAATACCAGCATAGACGCCTGATAGGCGTTAAATCCGTAAACCCGCTCGAGAAGTTCGAAGACTTTAAAGCCGGGTGGGCGGTAAGCGACTTCGCCAAAGTACATTTCACCGTCGCTGGTGACAAAGTACTCGGGATGAATGAGACCGAATTCAATATCAAACGCTTTGATCAGCTTTTCGATTTGTGCCGTAATCTGTTCGCGGTATTTTTCAAGCTCTGGAGATGCGGGCACAAATACTGAGTAGCCAAGTGTGACGTACTCTGAAATATTCAGGAAAGCTATTTTGCCATCGTGAATCCACGCTTCTACGGCGAATTCCCAGCCGTCTAAGTGAGACTCCATCAGCACAGGGAATTCTTCGTCCGGAATAGTATCGACTTCATCCGGTGTGCGAATAACGCGGTGGCCAAGACAGCCAGCCTTATCGAACGCCTTCAGGTGGATAGGGTCGTTGGGGTCGCCATCCAACTTGAGTAGCGTCTGATTAACGCGTTTAAGAAAGCGCACTACGTCATCTTTATCGTGGGCTTCTTCGAAAATACCCACGCGAATGCCACCAAGCTGGGCGCGGCGCTTCATCAATGCTTTGTCGCGAAGCAACAGCGATTGCCCGTAAATACGTGGATTGTCGAGTAGCACTGAATTAATAGCGCCTGCCCACTCAACGGTTTCCTCATAGAGCGGGATAGCGACGTCGACGCCTTTTTCTTTCAGCGTTTCAGCAATTTCGATGGAGCGATCATTGAGACGCTCAAAATTCCAGGGAACGTAGGGGATGTCATGTTTCTGGCAGTACTCCTCGGCCCAATCGGGTGCAACCACGATGTAGCGGCGGTCAAAATTCTCAGCCGCTTCGATCGCATTGAGGCTCCAACCTAGTAGGGCGATATAGCCCTTATTGGGATCCTTTTGCATGACGGTGACTCCTGTGGGTGAGTGAATAAAGTTGCCATACCACTTACTTCACCATACACGATAGGGCCTTCCGTCGGCTAATTAGCAGCCTCTGAAGGTGAAAGTAGCCAAAAATAAGCGCTTTTGAGGGTGGCATATTAAAGAGCAAACCCCTGAGTATGTTAGGCTAGGCTCCTTAACATTATGTTCAAGTGGCAAGAGGAATAGGCCAAGATGGCGGCCAAGCCGATCTACCGTGTGGTGGTTCACCAGCAGGGTGAAATATGGGATTTATACGTCAGAGAAATCTTTCAAAGCGAACTCTGGGGCTTTATTGAAGTCGAGGAGTTTGTCTTTGACGATGCGTCGCGGGTTGTTGTTGATCCAGGGGCGGAAAAGCTACAGCGTACCTTTGAAGGTGTTAAGCGCAGCTATCTGCCGCTTAACACCATTGTGCGTATTGATGAAGTAGAACGTGAAGGCCCTTTGAAAGCAGTTAAAAGCGATGCTCGCGTCGCAGAGTTTCCTCGTCCCTTTCCATTGCCGCCTCGTGGAGAAGGGTAAGCGCCTAGACAAGCGCACCGCTTTGAGCGATACGCGCGACGGCTTCGTCTGCCTCGCGCGTTTTTACAATCAGGACATGACGTTATGCAAGTAAATAAACTTCGTAGTAGTTGTTACGCCACTGCCGTTGGCGTGTTGTTGAGTATCGGAGGAACCCCCGCATTTGCCCAGTCTGATAACCAAGCTTGGGTAAGCGATGAGTTAAGCACGTATGTGCGTAGTGGCCCAACCGATGGTTATCGCATTGTGGGAACGTTAAATGCAGGTGAGCAGGTCGAAGTGCTTGAAACAAGCGGCGATTATACCCGCGTACGTAGCAATAGCGGCGATACGGTGTGGGTGCTAAGTAGTGAGCTACAGCAAGACCCGAGCGCCCGTGAACAGTTACCCGTACTACAAGCCCAAGTCGATGAGCTTACCCAAGAACTAGATGGTATTAACGATACTTGGGATCAGCGCGTTTCTTCTATGGCGGAAACACTTGATATTCGTGAAAAGCGGATCGTCGAGTTAGAAGCGCGTAACCACGAGCTTGATAGTGAAGCTGAGCAGTCTCGCCAGCAGGTGCGTGCCTTACAGGCGCGACTAGACACGCAGGAAGAAGATCTGCTTATGCGCTATTTCATGTACGGTGGTGGGGTTGCGGGTGCTGGGTTATTAGTGGGTCTGATTGTTCCCCATTTGCCGCGTCGTCGTAAAAAGAGAGACCGCTGGTTTTAAAGCGACGTTAAAAAACAAGCGTTACGTATAAATTTCGAGTACGAGGTGGCCGCAATGGAAAACCCCTGGCGCCAACGTTGGCAAGAGGGACGTATTGGCTTTCATTTGTCCGATACACACTCGGCGCTTGTCCAGTACTGGCCTACGCTTAATGTGACGCCTGGGGCCAAAGTACTTGTGCCGTTATGCGGAAAAAGCCTGGATATGCGTTGGCTAGCAGATGAAGGGCACCCCGTGTTGGGGATAGAGTTGGCTCCTGAAGCAATAGAGCAGTTTCTGGCCCAGCGCAATGCGAGTGTATCGCGCTATACCCAGGCAGGTTTTAATGTCTCACGCCAGGGTAGCGTTGAATTGTGGTGCGGTGATTTTTTTCACTTGCATATCAAGCAGGCAGCAGAAGTGGGCGCATTTTATGACCGAGCTTCATTAATTGCACTGCCTCCGGCTACTCGAGAGCGCTATGCCTTCCACCTTGCCCAATTAGTGCCGCCTGGTGCTAAAGGGTTATTAGTGGGGTTAACTCACGATGAAGACAATGCAGGCCCGCCTTACAGTGTGCCCAACAGTGAAATTGAGCATTTGTTTATGCCCAACTTCCGTGTTGAACTGGTTGAGAATAGAGAGGCTGATGAGCGGGGACGCAGCGAAAGCGTTTGGATCCTGGAGCGTCGTGGCCCGCACCTATAAATCTGCCCGTAAAGCGGGCAGATGTTCTCAGAATAAGCTATCAGGATAAAACTGTTTAGCGAGCGAGTAAGCGGCCCAGCTCTGGGTCACTAAACACACGATTTAAACCATCACTTAACAAATCGTTTAGCATGCGTGTATTGGCATCTTCGCCGGGCTTGATGGCATAGCCTTGGGTGCGTCGCGAGGTGTAAGTGCCGGTATACGTCGTGCCTTTATTCTGGGCGATTGCCCGAAAAACTCCTTCAATACGCGCTTCGCCGACTAGCGGCTGTCCGCTGTTACCTCTGGCATAGTTAAGGCTTGCAAGTTCAAGAGTAATGCTCGGGCGGCCTTGGGCAGCATCGCGAGTAGGAGTGAACCCCATATCGCGTACAGCGCGTTCTGCTTCGGCTTGCAACTGCGGAATGAGCTCATGACTGCTCACGGTAATCTGCGCGGTAGACATACTGCCACCTGAGCGTGTTCCAATCACTTCACTTTCCCTGGCATCAGCAGCTATCACGGTGACTTGCTGGCCGGAGCCTGTCTGCGGCACGCTGGCGCTGCGCTCTGGGCTTAGCTGTAGGTACTGAGGGCTAGCGCAGGCTGCTAGCAAAACGCTGGTAAGCAGCGCACCAGAGAGGTGTAAAAAATGGCGCCGACGCATGGTCTTCCTCCGCTATGGCTAAAACGTCAGTATAACGCGGGTAGTGTGCTGGCGGTATGTCCTGGTGGCGTGGGTTGTGCCATCGCTTTCAACGCCATGTCGGGAGAAGCGCCGTCAGCGATATCGAACAAATGCGTTAGGCTGTTTTTTGCTGTCTTCATAGTGAGTACAAAATAGGCATAGCGATGACGTTCACAGATCTGTTTGAAAACGACGACATGAAGTTGATTAACCTGCTTCCACAAGATGGGGCGGTCTATTATCACGGTAAAATTCTAGAGACGGCCACTGCCGATATATATCTAGCTAAATGTCGGGGCGAACTAAGCTGGGAGCATGATCGAGCGTTTATTTACGGAAAAGAGATCATTACTAAGAGGAAAATAGCCTGGTATGCGGATGAGCCTATCTCTTATACCTACTCTGGATATACGAAGATGGCGTCAGTGTGGCCTGGTTTTTTACAAGAGATTAAGCAGGTAGTGGAGAGTAGCTGCGGTGAAGTATTTAATTCGTGCTTGTGTAACTTCTATAGTTCAGGCGCGGAAGGTATGAGTTGGCACAGTGATGCTGAAAAAGACCTGGTTGAGAATGGTGTGATTGGAGCGTTGAGCCTAGGTGGCGAAAGGAGATTTTCGTTTAAACATAAAAAAACAGGAGAGAGTCTATCGCTTAATCTAGAGCACGGTAGTCTGTTGGTGATGAAAGGTGCCACGCAGCAAAACTGGCTACATAGCCTGCCTAAAACCAAGAAAGATTGTGGGCCGCGGGTGAGCCTAACGTTTAGGCAAATGCGCTAACCAGCTGTTGATACAGGCTGATAACTTATCTGTCGCGAGTTAAAGAAAGGTAGGAGGTGGCAGCTCT
This sequence comes from Halomonas sp. IOP_6, assembly GCF_021151565.1. Classification (NCBI taxonomy): domain Bacteria; kingdom Pseudomonadati; phylum Pseudomonadota; class Gammaproteobacteria; order Oceanospirillales; family Halomonadaceae; genus Halomonas; species Halomonas sp. IOP_6. The sequence continues at coordinate 64,373 of NZ_JAIRBO010000012.1, forward strand.
AAATCGGTCGCGAACTAAAGCTGCCCTCTGCTTGTACAGTTGTGCTTGTGCCGTTGTTGGCATGCCCTAAGCGGCGCGGCTTTGCTCCGTCACCTTTGACTCTGTTGCGGGGAAACGGTGCCATTGCCGTGGATGGACGAAGAGGCGTTGTCCGCGGCGCATCTCAAGCTGCTCAAAATCAGCATGGCGCACCGTTGCAAGCCACGGCTTAGCCAGCCAGTCGGCTTCCAGCTCAACACGCACTTCAGCACCTACCGGTGAAATGGCAGTCACTGTCACCGGCAGATGACTCTCTGCACTAGGCTGCTGGGCAAGGCGCACTTCATGAGGACGTAGCAATAGCTCTTCGTTACCGTCAGGCAAGTCAACATTGAGATGAGCGTCACCGCAGGTGAGCACACCTTGGTGTACCTTGCCTTCCAAGTGGTTAACGTCGCCAAGGAATTCAAATACAAAACGATTTTTGGGCGAACGATAGAGCGTTTCAGGCGTATCAATTTGCTCGATACGTCCGTTGCTCATCACCACCACACGGTCAGAAAGTTCCAGCGCTTCTTCTTGGTCGTGGGTAACAAACACGCTGGTAAAGTTAAGCTCTTCATGCAGGCGGCGTAACCAGCGTCGTAGATCCTGGCGCACCTTGGCATCCAGCGCGCCAAATGGCTCATCCAAAAGCAATACGTCAGGCTCAACGGCCAAGGCGCGGGCGAGAGAAACACGTTGCTGCTGGCCGCCAGAGAGCTGGGCAGGCAAACGGTTCGCTAAATGCTGCAGTTGAACCATTTCCAGCAGCCTAAAGACACGGGCGCGAATCTCGCCGTTGGATGGGCGGCGCTTTTTGGGCATCACGGTTAGCCCAAAGGCTACATTGTCGTACACGCTCATATGGCGGAAGAGAGCGTAGTGCTGGAAAACAAATCCAATGCGGCGATCGCGAACGTGAACGTTAGTTACATCGCGGTCGCCGAACAGTATTTTACCGGGTTGAGGAGAGCGATCAGCGCTCTCCAAGCCGGCAATAATACGCAGCAGTGTGGTTTTTCCTGAGCCAGACGGGCCAAGCAGACCGACTAGTTCGCCTTCATGAATGTCCAGGTTGATCGGCTCAAGCGCTTGAGTGTTGGCAAAGTGCTTGGCGATATTCTGTAGGCGAATACTCATAAAAATGCCTCCTGGCGCGCTGCGCGCCATTCCAGGCCTGCCTTGGCCGCAAGGGTTAACAGGGCAATAAGGGCCAGTAGTGCGGCGCTAGAAAACGCGCCCACTGCATTGTAATCCTGATAAAGCTGCTCTAGATGCAGCGGCAAAGTATTTGTCTTTCCGCGAATAGCTCCAGCGACCACCGAAACGGCACCAAATTCACCCACGGCACGCGCGTTAGTGAGGATGATCCCGTAGAGCAGTGCCCAGCGAATGTTGGGTAACGTGACACGCCGAAAGGTGGTCCAGCCGCCAGCGCCGAGGGTCACGGCGGCTTCTTCTTCTCGGGAACCTTGGGCCTGCATGAGCGGAATAAGTTCACGTGCCACAAACGGGCAGGTCACGAAAATAGTTACCATCAAAATGCCGGGCCAAGCGAACATCAGTTGAATATCGTGGGTATCTAGCCAACTGCCAATCCAGCCATTACGGCCATATAGCAACAGATAGATAAGCCCAGCCACAACGGGGGAAACGGCAAATGGAATATCGATCAGCGTTTGTAAAATACGCCGGCCTGGGAAACTGAAGCGGGTAACCAGCCACGCCAAGGCGACACCGAATACTAGGCAAATCGGTATGGTTAATAACGCAATGACGAGCGTCAGGCCAATCGCGTGCAGGGTGAATGTATTGCTAACGTTGGCCCAAAAGACCATCACGCCTTGGGAGAAGGCTTGGGCAAAAATTGCCACCAAAGGTAGCAGCAAAAATAGCGCTGACAGCAACAGAGCGGCGCCAATCAGTAAACGCCGCACAGCGGGTGCATCACCAATCCGGCGCATTAGCCTGTTCCTCCATGCAAGCGGCGCACAAAGCGGCCTTGCCAAATATTGATCGCCAGCAGTAGGGCCAGTGACACAAAGAGCACGACGGAGGCAATTGCGGAGGCACCAGCGTAGTCATACTCCTGCAGTTTGACGAAAATCATCAGCGCAGTAATTTCGGTTTCGTAGGGCATATTACCCGCGATAAAAATAATCGCCCCGAACTCACCTAACGAGCGCACAAAGGCTAGCCCGGTGCCAGTAACGAGAGCTGGCCACAGGTGCGGCATAATCACACGCCGAAACGCCACGCCATCGGTTGCGCCAAGAGACATCGCTGCTTCATCAACTTCTGCGGGTAAATCCTCCAGCACCGGCTGTACGGTGCGTACCACAAACGGGATGCTGGTAAACGCCATGGCCAGTGCAATACCTACCCAGGTGTAGGCTACCTGGAATCCTAGCGGCTCTAATAAGCTGCCCATCCAGCCGTTACTCGCATACAGCGTAGCGAGGGTAATACCTGCTACCGCTGTGGGGAGCGCAAAGGGCAGGTCCATTAAGGCATCTAGCAAACGCTTGCCGGGAAACTCATAGCGAACCAGTACCCAGGCAAGTAGTAAGCCAAATACCGCATTAACCAGCGCCGCGACAGCCGCTGCTCCTATGGTGACCATGTAACTGGCCACCACACGGCCTTCGGTAATAATGGCCCAGTATTCGGCAAGGCTAAGCCCTGCCAACTGGCCAAACAGCCCGGTGATCGGGAGAAGAAGGACCAGCGAAATAAACAGGACGCTGATACCCATAGATAGGCCAAAGCCCGGCAGCACGCGTGCGCTGCCGGACCGCCATAATGCTAGCTGGCTCATGGGGTTCCGTTAACGACGTTGCAGTTGATCAAGTAGGGCGCCGCCTTCAAAGTGGTTTTCCATTGCTTCTTCCCAACTGCCAAACACATCTTCAACTTCAAACAGTTCGGTATCAGGGAATTGATCGGCAAATTCGGCCACAACCGTTTCGTCGTGAACGCGATAGTTAAAGCCTGCCAGCAAGCGCTGGGTGTCTTCACGGTAGAGATACTCAAGGTAACTCTGGGCAAGATCGCTGTTGCCATTGCGCTCAGCATTTTCACCCACCACCGCAACGGGGAACTCTGCCAGAATGCTGACCGGCGGCACGATGACCTCGTAGTCGTCGCTGCCGTATTCGCCACGGATGTTGTTTACTTCTGATTCAAAGCTGATCAATACGTCGCCGATGCCGCGTTCGATAAAGCTCGTGGTGGCACCTCGGCCGCCGGTATCAAACACCGCAACATTACGTAGGAAGGTGCGCATGAAGTCTTGAATCTTTTCTTCATCACCGTCGAATTCATTTTCCGCAAAGCCCCAAGCCGCTAGATAGGTATAGCGGCCGTTGCCGGATGTTTTAGGGTTGGGAAAAACGATTTGTACGCCTTCCTTCGCGAGATCATCCCAGCTTTCGATGCCTTTCGGGTTGTCTTTACGCACCAAAAACGCCGTAGTGGAGTAGTAAGGGGAGGCGTTATTGTCGAATGCGTCTTGCCAGTCTTCGGCCACTAGGCCTGCATCTGCAAGTACTTGAACATCAGTCACCTGGTTAAAGGTAACGACATCCGCACGCAAGCCTTGCATGATCGCGCGCGCTTGTGCTGATGAGCCGCCGTGGGATTGGCTAATAGCAATCTCTTCACCGTGCTCTTCTTGCCACCATGCTTGGAATTCCGGGTTGATAGCCGAAAACAGTTCACGGGCAATATCGTAAGAAGAGTTCAGTAACTCGCGCTCTTGCGCCATCGCCGTGTTTGAAACAGCGGTGACAGCCACAGTCGCGCCAACAGCGGTGGCTATCAGGCTGCGGCGCAGGCCAGTGCGGAAAAAAGTAGATCGCGTCATTACAGGCTCCTTGTATCTGGGGGCGATTTAATCGCAATGAGGATAAGGTTAAACCTGTGATTGTGGAATTACAATTATGTTTTATATTCTATTTGGAAATATGTATTTAAAGATATGCATTCATTGTCGGCTGAGCTTTAACGGCAGGGAGATGGGGCTTCTTAGGTGGCTCTGGTAAGATAGGGGCCTTCCTTTCCCCTGTTAACCTAGGAATGCACTATGAGCGCTGAGCAGGACTTCCTGATTGCCCCTTCGATTCTTTCCGCTAATTTCGCGCGTCTTGGTGAAGAGGTCGACAATGTGTTGGCCGCTGGAGCCGATATTGTCCATTTCGATGTCATGGATAATCACTATGTGCCGAACCTGACGATTGGGCCGATGGTCTGCAAAGCTCTGCGCCAGCACGGCGTGACGGCGCCCATAGACGTCCACTTAATGGTTAAGCCCGTAGATCGTATGATCGGCGATTTTAGTGAGGCTGGGGCGAGTTACATTACGTTTCACCCGGAAGCTTCTGAGCATGTTGATCGCTCGTTACAGCTAATACGCGATAGTGGCTGTAAAGCAGGGCTGGTATTTAATCCGGCAACACCGCTTTCGTATCTCGATTATGTCATGGACAAAATTGATATGGTGCTGTTGATGAGCGTTAACCCAGGCTTTGGCGGTCAGTCATTCATTCCCGGCACGCTGGATAAATTGCGTGAGGCGCGGGCACGTATCGATGCTTCAGGTCGTCCGATTCGCTTAGAAATCGACGGTGGCGTTAAGGTAGATAACATTGCTGATATCGCCGCTGCGGGTGCCGACACCTTCGTCGCTGGTTCAGCTATTTTTAACGCTCACCAGTCAAGCGACCCGCACGGTTACGATAGCGTTATCCAGCAAATGCGTGCCGAGTTGGCAAAGGATAACGGCTAAGCTAACAGCTTAATGCAATTTCATGCGGGGCTTTAAGTAGCGGTTTAACTTATCAACCAGCCATGCGAGTCCCGTTTTGGGTGCGCCATGAATAGAAAGCTGATGCATTCGATAAAGTGAAGCGTAGGCTTGGCGCGCTAACCAACCCTCTAAAAATAGCCCGCGAGACGCGGAGCTGCGCATCAACTTTCCTACCGCATCGTAGCGGGCGAGCGACACCAGCGAACCGTGGTCACGATAAGTAAAGTTTTGCAGTGGTTTGTTATCCAAGCAGTGCATCAGGTTTTTGGCGAGTAATGTTGCCTGTTGATGAGCTGCCTGTGCCCGTGGCGGCACGGAGATACCTTCACCCTGAGGGCAGTCGGCGCAGTCACCTATGGCAAAAATATAGGGGTCATCCACGCTCTGCAGCGTTTGGTGGACGTTAATTTGATTTTTCTTATTAGTGGTCAGGTCTAATTCAGTCAAAAATGGCGGTGCTTTGATACCTGCTGCCCACACATTTAGGTCCGTTTTGATAACCTCGCCGTCGCCTGTTACTAATTGATACTGCTGAGCTTCTTTAATAGCGGTGCCGACGTGAACGGTGACCCCCATGCTTTCCAGCTCTTGCAGCACTGTTTCGCTAATACGCTCTGACAAACCGGGCAGTAGGCGGGGGGCCGCTTCAATGAGGTGTACGCTAATCGTTTGGTGGTCAACAGCGGTTACGCCGTAGGCGTTAAGCAAGCGCGAAGCATCTAGAAGCTCGGCAGAAAGCTCTACGCCCGTTGCGCCGCCGCCCACGATGCCAATCGTCAGTTCAGCGTTTTGGCGCAGCGTTGGATCGGTATAACGCAAAAAGGTATTGATCATATCGCGCTGAAACGCTTTGGCCTGCTGAGGCGAATCAATAAAGTGGCAGTGTTCCGCAACACCCGCTGTACCAAAATCATTTGAAATACTGCCGAGCGCTATTACTAAATAATCGTAGGTTAGTTTTCGAGAGGGAAGGATTTCAACGCCGTCTTCATCTTTGATGGGTGCTAGGTGAATGACTTTTTGTTCGCGGTCAAGGCCATTTAAAGAGCCGCGCTGGTAGCGGTAATGGTGTGTGGAAGAGTGGCCGCGGTAATCCACTTCATCCATGCTGGAGTTCAATACTCCGGTCGCGAGTTCGTGTAAAAGCGGTTTCCATACATGGGTGGCATTGCGGTCTAGCAGGACAATCTCGGCGCGCTTTTTTTTGCCCAACGTGCGTCCTAAGCGTGTTGCTAGAGCAAGTCCGCCAGCGCCGCCGCCGACGATCACAATTCGGGGGATGGTCATTACTTTCTCCTCGGATAAGATGATCACAGCATAGAGCTTTCGGGCGTGGTTGGCGACGTGCTAAGTCGGTAGGATAAAAGAATCAGCTGCGATTACATTTACTAACGGCCATTTTTTGAAAAATATTTTTGCGTAGAGTAGGGAGAAAAAGCGTGCATGCCATTTTGCAGGGTAAACGGTTAATTGCATTTGATTTAGATGGCACTTTGATTGATTCGGTCCCAGACCTAGCGATAGCGGTTCAGCGCTCGCTCAGCGATGTTGGGCTACCTGCGCCCAGCGAAGAGTTTGTGCGTGACTGGGTGGGTAATGGTGCACAGGTACTTGTCGAAAGAGCACTAGCCTGGGCGTTATCAGAGGCGCCGGGGCAGGTATTACAAACCACCGCCTATGACGCTTTTATGCGCCATTACGGTGCTGCCCCCAATGCGCTAACCAGGCTCTACCCAGGCGTGCAAACAGCACTGCACGATTTGCACAAGGCGGGCTATCCGCTGGTGTTGATTACCAACAAGCCTGAGCGTTTTATTGCGCCAATTCTGAGCCACTTTGATCTGCTAACGCTCTTTACACATTGCATTGGCGGCGACACGCTTGCCGAGAAAAAACCCAGCCCGCTGCCGCTACTTCATGTGGCTCAGCAGTTGGATATCCCTCCTTCGGCAAGTGTCATGGTAGGCGATTCACGCCACGATATCGCCGCAGGCAAAGCTGCTGGCTTTACTACCGTGGCGTTACCTTACGGCTATAACCACGGCGAGCCAATTGAGCATAGCCAGCCTGATTTGATCATTAGCTCATTGCTGGCGTTGACGGAGTAAAACAGCCGATGTTGTTGTGCTAGGGCTACTTCTCTGCCCGTGCGCCGCCTAGGTATTCATGCATTAATTCAGCGTTATGGCGCAGCATAGCAGGGTAGTTATAGGCGGAGCCGTCGGCATCGCTCAAGGTATCTACGTATAAAGGCCCTGCCAGCGAAAGCTCCGTTTCTCGGGCATGCGCATCCATGTGGATATAGGGTGAGGTGCTTTCATAGAACAGTGCCGGCGGGCGTTTTTGTGAAAGGTGCATGCTCATTGCTTCCATCGCCTGCGCACTGCCAATTGTCTCACTGCCAATCCCCCAAATGGCTGCGTACTCAAAATCGTAAGCACGGGCAAAGTAGGCCATGGAGGCTTCGCTGGTAGTGAGCATGCGATTCGTTTGCGGAATGCCTTCCAAGCGCTCCCTGAGTTGATGATCTAACAGCGCTAGTGCTTCACGAGTTTCAGCGGCACGCGAGGTAAATGCATCAGCCTGCTCGGGATAGCGTTCGATAAGCGTTTTTTCTATCACATCAACATAAGCGGCTGCCCCTTTGGGGTCCATCCACATGTGCGGATCAGCGCTGTCTTTATATTGGCCAACCGGAATCGCTAGCGGCTCATAGTCGGCGCTTTCTGCAAGCGCTGTCAGCGTTAGTGTGTCGTCTGCCATGGCTTCAATATGCCGTATCCATGGCTCTAACCCATACCCGTTGTAGAAAACAATGTCAGCTTCCTCGACAGCCAGGGCATTTGGCGGTTGAAGCTCCCAGCGGTGCACATCTTCACCCGTAGGCACAATAGTGGTAATGCTGATGCTGTCGCCCGCGACACGCTTCACTAAATCTTTAATGACTGAAAACGAAGCGATGACGTTAAACGAGGTGTCTCCCAGCGCGTGAGTGCTGCTGACAGTCGTCATCAATACGAGCGTTATTATCCAGGGTGCTCGATTGTCCATGTCACGCTCCTAACGCATTAAAAGTCGGCAGATGATAAAGACAGTCAAGGCCTGTTGCCAGTTTCGTTATGCTGTCAAGTTGTTTAAACCTAGCAGGAAGGGCTAGCCAGTCGCTTTCAGGGTTTTTGATTACCTTGAAAAGCTCCTCACAATTTACTGATAAACTCAGCGTTTGTTCCTCACTGAAAATTACCAGAGTATTAGAAGTGCGAATGTCTTAGCCGACCCTTGGCCCTGCAAGTGGTGCTTGGGTTGGGGTATCATCCCTACCAAGTGGTTTGATTAATGTGATGGAGTAGCTGCGGCGATGGCGCAAGTGCAGGTAGTGCAACGTGTGTTGATGATCGATAACTACGACAGCTTCACGTTCAATATCGTCCAGTACCTGGGTGAGTTGGGTGCCGAGGTAATGACCTATCGCAACGATGAGCTTACCCTTGAACAAATTGACGCCTTAGCGCCTACTCATCTAGTCATTTCACCGGGACCATGCACCCCCAACGAGGCGGGTATATCGCTGGCTGCGATTGGCCACTTTGCGGGTAAACTGCCTATTTTGGGGGTTTGTCTTGGGCATCAGGCGATTGGACAAGTTTACGGTGGTAAAGTGGTGCGAGCACCTCAGGTAATGCATGGTAAAACGTCGGCTGTAGTGCACGGTGGGCAGGGGGTTTTTAGCGGGCTTGAAAACCCGTTAGAAGTGACCCGTTATCATTCACTCGTGGTAGAAAAAACAAGCTTACCGGAGTGTTTTGAAATCACTGCTTGGACCGCAGACGATGACGTTACGCCAGGGCTGATAATGGGCTTTCGTCATCGTAGCCTGGATGTTGAAGGGGTACAGTTTCACCCTGAGTCAATACTCACGCGCCAAGGCCATGCGTTATTGGCTAACTTTTTAAAACGCGGCTGATTGCCAAATTTATACGCTTTAGGGGCTTTTCTGTTCATGCAAATGCGAGATGCAATTAACGCGGTGATGCGCCGCGAAGACCTCTCTTTCAATGCGATGCACGCGCTAATGCGCCAGATCATGACCGGCGAAGCCTCCGATGCGCAAATTGGTGGCCTGCTAGTGGGACTTGCCATGAAAGGCGAGAGCGCCGAGGAAATTAGCGCGGCGGCACAGGTTATGCGCGAACTCATGAAGCGTGTTGAACTGCACACCGATAACGTAGTGGATATTGTCGGCACCGGTGGTGATGGTGCGAACCTGTTTAATGTTTCTACGGCGGCTAGCTTTGTAGCGGCTGCTGGGGGCGCTCATGTCGCCAAGCATGGTAACCGCAGCGTCTCTTCTTCGTCGGGCAGTGCAGACCTTTTTGATATCGCTGGCATTTACCTTGATCTTAAGCCTGAACAGGTAGCACGCTGTATCGAACAGGTTGGCGTGGGCTTTATGTTTGCCCCCAATCATCACCCGGCTATGCGCTACGCTATTGGGCCGCGTCGGGAGATGGGCGTGCGCACGCTGTTTAACATCCTTGGCCCGTTGACTAACCCCGCAAGTGCACTTAACCAGGTGCTGGGGGTTTACTCGCCGGAGCTAGTGCCGTTGATGGCTGAAGTGCTCCGCAAGCTCGGCAGTCGCCACGTGTTAGTGGTGTGCTCTGAAGATGGCTTGGATGAAATTTCCTTGGCAGCACCCACGCGCGTGGCTGAACTAAAAGATGGCGAAATTACTGAGTACACCATCACTCCAGAAGAGTTGGGTATTGAGCGACAAAGCTTAGCTACGCTTAAAGCAGCCAGCGCTGAAGACAGCTTACGACTGGTAAAAGCCGCATTGAGTGGAGAGGGTGCGGCGGCAGATATAGTGGCCCTTAATGCGGGTGCCGCACTTTACTGCTCTGGTGTGGCCGACAGCTTAAAAGAAGGGGTGATGGTGGCCCAGGATGCGCAGGCCTCAAAGTTACCGCTAGAGAAGCTTCGAGAGCTTTCACACTTCACTAGCGTCTTTAAAAGGTAAAAAATCTAATGACTGATCAGGCAACGCCAACAATTTTAACGCGTATTTTGGCTCGTAAAGACGAAGAGGTAGCCGAGCGCCGACAGGCGGTTTCTGAAGCAGATCTGCTGGCGTTGGCTGACAAACAAAGCGCCCCCCGCGGCTTTATTGCTGCACTGAATGCGCGTATTGCCGCTGGTGACGCAGCGGTTATCGCTGAGGTGAAAAAAGCTTCGCCTTCCAAAGGCGTGATACGTGAGGATTTTCATCCTGACGACATTGCCAAACGTTATGCAGAGGGCGGCGCAGCCTGCTTGTCAGTATTGACGGATGCCGATTTCTTCCAGGGGCATGAAGACTTTCTGATCGCTGCCCGCGATGCCTGTGACCTTCCCGTTATTCGTAAAGATTTTATTACCCATAGCTATCAGGTAACCGAGGCGCGCGCCATCGGTGCAGACTGCATCTTGCTGATTGTCGCTGCCCTAGACGACACTCAACTGCGCGATCTGCACCAGCAAGCTAATGCATTAGGCATGGATGTGCTGGTAGAAGTGCATGACGCTGTTGAGTTAGAGCGTGCCCTAGCGCTGGATTTAAAGCTGGTGGGCATTAACAACCGTAATTTGCATACCTTTGAGACCAGCCTGAACACCACATTAGACCTGCTGCCGCGCATTCCTGAAGGCGTCACGGTCATCACAGAGTCTGGTATCCATACCCGTGATGACGTGGAGCTTATGCGCGACCATGAAGTGAACGGTTTCTTAGTTGGTGAAGCCTTTATGCGTGAAGAGGACCCAGGCCAAGCCCTCAAGCAGCTGTTTTTTTAATCGATAGTGTTTAAAACGTTGATTAACTTGCCCGCTTGAGGCACGTAAGTAGCGCCTGAAGCGGGTGGTGTAATGTTTGCGCTGAGTAGCGTTTCACCTGGCTGCGGCAGGAGTAGCCGGTGGCGAGCAGCTTGCCCGTGTTTTCGTCGGCTTCCACCTGGGGCTGCCAGGATTGGGCATAAATGGTTTTGGAGGTTTCAACATTGCGGGTTTCATGCCCGTAAGTGCCTGACATGCCGCAACACCCTGTGGTGGCTAACTCTAGCTCTAAACCAAATGCGGCAAACACCTGTTGCCAGGCCTTTGGGCTGCCGGGGGCGTTGGTCTTTTCGGTGCAGTGGGAAAGCAGCTTAAAGCCAGGGTCGGTTAGGTTCAGTGGGCGAGGTGCTAGCGTGTTCATACGCGTGGCTAGCCACTCTTGCAGCATCAGCACGTTGGGTACTTGTTCACGGCCCAGGGCTTTGACGTACTCTTGGCGATAGGTCAGCGTCATCGCCGG
>NZ_JAIRBO010000013.1:0-73992 GCF_021151565.1 Halomonas sp. IOP_6
TGGGCGACACCCTGGTGGTCACCGACGGCAAGGGCAACACGCTACTGGATCGTGAAGTGACGCAGGACGACCTGGACAACGGTGTCACCGTCACCATCACTGATCTGGACGGCACAGACACTGCGCTGAGCGTCACCGCCACGGTCACCGACCCGGCGGGCAACAGCGATAGCGACACCGACACCGGTACCATCGACGCCACTGCGCCGACGGTCAGCGTTGCGCTCTTAGGAGCGGGCGATGACGATGTCTACAACATTAATGAGATTGCTGCTGGCGAGCCTGATAGCGTAGAAGCCTTAGTTACTTTCCAAGCAGGTACTAAGGTTGGCGATACGTTGGTTGTTAAAGATGCGGGCGGTAACACGCTGACCACCGTAGTGCTGGATCAGGAAGACATTAATAACGGTGTTACTGTTTGGGTAGCTGTGAGCGAAGGTGCGACTAACGTAAGTGTGAGTGCCACGGTCACGGATCCTGCGGGCAATAGCGCCAGTGACGACGACAGTAAAGACGTTGCCAATGTAGCTCCAGAAGCCACGATTACCATTGATCCAGCCTTCGGGGGAGATGACTTCCTGAGCAATAGCGAGGCCGAGGAAGCACAGCCGATTACCGGTAGCGTAGACGGCGATGCCAAGGCTGGCGACGCGATCGAGGTTACTATTGGAGGCGAGGTCTATACCACCACCGTCGATGGTGATGGCAGCTCCTGGTCTGTGAGTGTACCAGCGGATAAAGTCGCTGGCCTGAGCTCAGGCGAGATTACGGCTAATGTCATAGGGGTGGATCAATACGGTAATGCCTATGAGGCAGAGACTGATCGGCCATTTGAAGTTCAGCCACCTGCGTTGCTCAATGTGGGAGGAAACGGCGATGACACAATTGAAAGTGGTGGTGGTGACGATGTCATCTTAGGTGACCGTGGCGGGAAGGTCACGATTGTGGACCCTGCCACTAACTACAACATTTCCTTGATCGTTGATACGTCCGGTAGTATGGATAATGCATCTGGCACTCCAGGATTAGATAGAATGGAGCTGACAAAGCAAGCATTGACTCAATTGGCTCATCAGTTGAAAGATCATGAAGGAACTATCAATGTTCAGCTAGTGCCCTTTGCCAGAGATGCAGATAGTGGCGTCACTATCGAAAACCTGAATGCCAGTAATGTGCAGAGCCTTATTGATGCTATTGATGATCTTGACGCCGGTGGTGGAACCAACTATATGGCTGGTTTCCAGAAAGCTGCTGATTGGTTTAATCAGCAGAATGCTAAACCTGATGCGGCTGACTTCGAGAATCTGAGCTACTTCTTAACCGATGGTGACCCGACCTACTACTATAACTCCTGGGGTGGCGTGAGTGGTTCAGGTAGTTCAACCAGTTACGACGTGTTCAAAGCTTCTGTAGATGCCTTTGCTGAACTTTCTGGTTTGAGTTCTGTGAATGCCATTGGTGTTGGCACCGGGATATCGGAAGATTATCTCAAATTCTTTGATAATACCGATTTCGCTGGAACCGCTACGGAATGGTTTGGTAACAACTGGAGTGGCTGGCGAGGTGTTACTGGTCCAATAGGTGAAGTCGATATTGTTAATACTGCTGCTGATTTAGCTGCGGCCCTTAAGGGAGGTTCCGAGTTCGATGAGCTTGAATCTCTGGGCGATGACGTCATTACTGGAGGTCAGGGAGATGACATTATCTTCGGTGATGCTATCAATACTGACCACCTCCAATGGACGAACCAAGACACAGGCACTTTATTTGCTGCAGGTAGTCACGACGGTTTGGGTTATCAAGGGCTACGAGAGTTCCTGAAGTGGGAGGTTCATAATGGAACAATGCCTAATGATGACCAGATTCTTGACTATGTTCGGGAAAACTGGGAATCCTTAATCGATACTGTGCGTACTGATGGTGGTGGTAATACTATCGATGGTGGTGCTGGTAGCGATATCTTAATCGGCGGCGCTGGTAGCGACACTATTATTGGTGGCGAAGGTAACGATCTGCTCTTCGGTGGCCTAGGCGCTGACACCTTCAAGTGGGAGTTAAACGACCAGGGCACTGCGGATAACCCTGCCATTGATACAGTGATGGACTTCAACGCGGGTGAAGGCGATAAACTGGATATTGGTGAGTTATTGGATTATGAAAACGGTGACTCGCTAGATGCCTATATTGTCGCCGAAGAAGACAGCGGTGATACAGTGCTGTATGTCAACTCTGAAGGAAGCTTGGCAGGCGATAAAGAGAATGCTGATCAAGTTATTCGTTTAGAGGGTAAGAGCTTCTCTGACTTTGGTGGTGGCGGATCACAGGATGTCATCCTCCATATGATCCAAAATGGCAAGCTAGATATCGAATAACCTTTATCTACCCCAACAGGCCGCCCACTGGGCGGCCTCGTAGTTTTTAATGACGTGTTACGTTTAGCGACACTTAAGCGCTTTTACTTACAGAGGAAGCCGCTATGCTTTACATCAAACGCAATGCCCAAGGGGAGATCGTGATGCTCAGTAAGGAGCCATCGCCTGAGTGTAATGACACTATTAATGATGATTCGTCAGAAGTGTTTGCTTTTCTAGCTGAGCAAACGGGGCAGTCAGCACAATTTATTGCATCTGACTTAGCGTTTGTACGGGTAGTGGAAGATATGCTGGAAGTGCTGCTAGAGAAGGGCGTGCTTAGTTTTACTGACTTGCCTTCGGCGGCGCAGAGTAAAATCATGGAACGTAAATCGTTGCGTGCGAAGAATGATGTCAATTTGATTAGTGATGATGGCGGTATTATCTAACAAGGCGTTACTCTGTAACGCCTTGTTGTTCATGGCTTCCTTATCGAAGATGCTTATGCGCGTACGCCTGGGCCGGTAGCTCCGTCAACGCCTACGCTGAAGAGGCTTTCCAATTCAGCTTGTTCAGTCACCCCTTCTGCGATCACCTGAATGCCAAGGGAGTGGCATAGCGTGGCCATACCTCGCACGATGGTTTGCTGTTCGTGAGAGGTATGAATCCCTCCAATCAAGCTGCTGTCTATTTTTAGATAGGCCAGCCCGATGTCGTGTAAATCGGCAAGTTTGGTGAATTCTGCCCCGACATGTTCAATTCCAAACTGACAACCTAATGGCCTTAGCGCGGCACATAAGCCGCGAAGGCTACCAATAGCGTGGCTGTTCAACATAGCGGGCACTTCGAAGCACAGCTGTTTGGCAAGTTGAGGTTGTTTTTCGAGCAACATTCTTAGCTCAATAACAAACTCAGCATTAGTGATTGAGGCAATTGAAAGATTAATGCCAATGGCGTGCGCTGGATTGTAAGCGAGTTGCTCAAGGGCTTTCTTAACCACGGCAATATCGAGCTCGGGCTCTAAGTTAAAGCGCGAGATCCAGGGAATAAACGTGCCAGCTGTTTGCCAGTGATTGGCAAGCTCTAGGCGAGCAGGACATTCGTAATGTAGTACGTCGTGGTGGGCATCAATAACTGGGAAATAAGCGAGCTGGGGGCCCAGCGCAATCGCGGCATTTAGCGCCGAACGCCATTCGGCATGATTGCCAAAGAGAGAGTTATGCTGATGCTCTCGTATAGCAACTGTGGTGTGGGCGCTCGCACTTTCGGCTTCAGCAAGGGCGTCGTCTAACGTAGCCAATAAACCACCTCGATCATCATGAGGTGTGTAGGCAACCACAGCGGTTGGTAAACGCATGCCGATATTGGGCGCCGTGAGCGCGATGCTATCAAGTGCTTGACGAAGACGCGGTATGAGTGCGCTAGCCTCTGCTTCTAAAGGCAGCATGAGGATAAAATCACTACCGTTTAATCGCCCAACCAGTGCTTCTTCTGGCGTGGGGGCCAACTGAGAGAGTTGTGTCACTAACTCACTGAGTAACTGATCAGTAGCTTGGTGGCCTAGCTGTTCATTGAGGATTTCAAGCGACTCCACTCTGGTCATTATCATCAGCCCCGTGGCACGGGCATCTTCACTCCCCAGTAACGATGATAAACGGCTCATAAACACATCGCGATTGAGCGCCCCTGTGACACGATCGTGTTGCAGGTGGCGACGTAGCTCATCCAGTTTTTGGCTTTCCTGGCTGAGCATTTGGTGCACACTAGCAGACAGAACGTTCATTGCTTGGGCCACTTCGCGTAGCTCTAACGTGCGGGGTTCTTTAATGGTGGTAAAGCGTCGGGCGCTGATATCTTTTGCCTGGGCGACAACCCGTACCAGAGGATGCTTGATACCGCGCACCACAACGGTGGCAATGGCGAGACTGATAGCGCCGGCCAGCAAGAACCAGCCTGCAAGCTCAAGCATAATGCGCCACAAAGAGGTATAGGCGAAACTGTGCTGGCTTTCGAGTTCAAGCGTGCCGAATTGCCGCCAGCCGTCTTGAATCGTTGCCGTGCCAATCGGCACATCAAAGCGAATAACGTTGCGGAACCAGGCGGGTACATCGCCACTATATTCGTTGGCCGAACGCTCAATGAGCACCTGGCCTTCGGTGTCTCGCAGGGTAATGCGGCGATAATAGCCAGTATCAAACTGTGCGGAGATTAACAGTTCTAGTGTTACCACGTCCTTATCGAGCTGGCTCATGGAAAGTGCCAATGCCGTTGCATTGTCTTCGTTTTTAATGCGCACTTCCTGCTCGATATAGTCACGGCTCGAAGTGATGCTGATCGCAAGGCTGCCGATAAACGAAAGCAACAGTAGCGCAATAATGGCCAGCCAGAGCTGTTTAATCAGCGACATAGTGCTTAATCCTCTTAAATAAAACCTTGTGATTGCATCCGTTCAACGACATTGCGCCAGCGTGATAGTCGCGCTAACGGGTCGGCACGTGATTGCGTTGTGCTACCAGCCCATAACCCATCGCTATTAAAACTGAATACTGGGTCTAGGTCGGTGCGCTGAGAAGCAGGGGTAATAGAAGGCGCAATATTATCAAGTACTAACGGCTCGGCACTGGGCGTTGAGTAGTAGCCAAGTACCATATGTGCCTGGGTGATCTGGCTGCGGCCAATGCGTGCCCGAACATAAATCATGCGCAGGCGTTCACCGGGAACACCTAGTTGCTTCAGGGTGACGTACTTGGCAATGGAGTAATCTTCGCAGTCGCCTTGTGCTTTACCCATGGCCTCTAATGGCGTCGCCCAGTAGTCCTCTTGTCCCCATACGTGGATATCATCAATCCAACGTACTCGGCGATTAAAGAAGTCGTTGACCTCGCGAAGTTGCATTTGCACCTCTTGCTCACGCAAACGCTCCACCATGGCAAACCACTCTTCTAAAACAGCAAGACCGCTTTGGCCATACTGTTGTTGCATGCTCTGCCGTAATCGTTGGGGGTTGAAGGCTGTTGCAGGCGAGGCGTGAAAACCTAATCCTGCGCTCAGCACAACAGCGCCGACAGTAGCTAAAAACTGTCGACGCGTAAGTTGTTTAAGTTGGGAGCGAGAGGAGGCAGGCATAAACGCCATGAGTAATAGTTAATAAGCGTTAAGCCTACAAGCTACTGCGTTAAAGTGCACTATCTCCTCAGTAATATCTTCTCATTAGAAAGTACTAGCTTTAAACGCGGAGGGAGGACTGTCGTCACCTCATTTGGCGGATGCTTGAAACACGCTGTCGAGCAGTGGTTCCAGTGCTGGCCAGACGTTGTCTAAAATAATTGGCTGAGCCTCGGCGGTAGGGTGAATGCCGTCGTCTTGCATCAGTTGTTCGTTAAGTGCTACGTCTTCCAACAAGAAAGGGACGAGAGACACGTCATACTCATCAGCTAACGAATGGAAAACGCCTGTGAAGGCATCACGGTAGGCTTGGCCATAGTTGGGCGGAATATCAATGCCGAGAAGCAGTACGTCAGCACCTGCCTGTTGGCTTTGTTCAATCATACTAGCTAGATTGGAACGCATTTGAGTAGGCGGAAGGCCACGTAATCCATCGTTGCCACCGAGCTCTAACAGAACGATATCAGGCTGTCGCTGTCCGATGATGTTAGCCAATCGTTGTGCACCGCCGGACGTCGTTTCACCGCTGATACTGGCATTTATAACCTGGGCTTCACCTTCTAGCCGCTCAGCCAATAACGTGACCCAGCCCCGTTCTTGCTCTATACCATAGGCGGCACTAAGACTATCGCCCATGACTAAAAGTGTTGGGCGTTGGTCGGCGTTGAGTGCCGGCGCGCTAAAGATGACTATCAGTGCCAGCAACCCTCCGGTTACCATGCGGTTCAGTCTTTGCCACGCTACAGGGATGCCATGCTTCATGTCTTACTCCTCTGATCCACAAGCCAACTTGAATCCAAAAGCCAACTTGAACCCAACAACTAATTTGCCAACCGATATTGCCTCTTCGCATCAGCCCACCACCGACACCATCACCGCCAGCAAGGTTCCTCACAAGCAAGCTCACCAGCCAGTACTTCATGCTGAAAAACTTTCTAAACAGGTGAAAAGCGGTGAACGTTCGCTAACTATCTTACACGACCTTGCGCTTAGCGTGGCAGCGGGAGAAAGTGTTGCCATTCTTGGTAAAAGCGGTGCTGGTAAGTCGACCTTGCTAGGGCTGTTGGCAGGGTTGGATACGCCCAGTGATGGTGAGCTCACGCTATTTGGCCAGCCGCTGAGCCAAATGGATGAAGATGGGCGTGCTGCGTTGCGGGCTGGAAGAGTCGGTTTTGTATTTCAAAACTTTCAGCTGCTACCGACGTTAAGTGCATTGGAAAATGTGCTGTTGCCGTTAGAGCTGTCTCCCCGAGCAGGAGAAACTCAGGCCGCGGCTCAATGGCTTGAGCGAGTCGGGCTTGGTGAGCGCACAGAACATCTGCCTAAGCAGCTTTCGGGAGGTGAGCAGCAGCGCGTTGCCATTGCACGCGCATTCGTTACCGACCCTGAGCTAGTCTTTGCCGACGAACCAACCGGTAACCTTGACCCTGATACGGGGGCACAGATTATTGACTTGCTCTTCACGCTAAACCGTGAAGCAGGCACGACGCTAATTTTAGTGACCCACGACCACGCACTTGCACGCCGCTGCGACCGATGTTTACGCCTGGCTAACGGGCAGTTAATGCCGTTTGAACCAACCGCTGCTGTAAACGGGGGTGGCGATGAGTGATATAAACTGGCGGCTTGCGGCACGTAGTTTGAAACGTGACTTACGTGCCGCTGATGTTCGCGCACTGTTTGTCGCGCTGGTGTTGGCCGTTGCCGCTTCTACCATGATCGCCTTTTTTTTAGATCGCCTGGAGCGTGGGTTAGAGCGCCAAGCAGGTCAGATGCTGGGTGGCGACTTAGTTCTTGAGCAGCGCGAGCCATTCTCTGAGGAGCTACGCACCACGCTAGAGCAAGCGGGGTTTACGCTGAGTGATCAGGTTGATCTAGTGTCAATGATTAGTCGTGGTGAGCGCTTCCAGCCAGCTAGCTTGAAAGCGGTGGATGATGTCTATCCTCACTATGGCGTTTCTCATGTGGATCGTGGTAACGGGGTTGAGCAGATTGCATCAGGCCCACCGCCTGGGGAAGCCTGGGCAGACCCACGGTTAGCGCAGCTGATTGACATTGCGATAGGCGACCGTGTTCAAGTAGGCCAAGCAGAACTGCTTATTAGTGGGATTATCGAGCGCGAGGCGGATCAGTCGGCTGGTTTTAGTAATTTTAATCCTCGTTTAATGCTTAATACCGCCGACTTGGAAGCAACAGGATTGGTGCAGTTAGGGTCACGGCTCGAGTTTGAACTGCTTGCTGCTGGGCCTCCTACAGCACTGGAGCAAGTACAGGGCTTGCTGGCCGAACTAAAACGTAATGGGGTAGACGTACGTGATGTACGTGTTGACCGTCCTCAGTTAGGCAACGCGCTTCAACGCGCTGAGAGTTATCTTGGGCTTGCCGGATTGGCGGCGGTATTATTAGCGGGCGTCGCGGTGGCTATGTCGACTCGTCGTTACGTTGAACGCCATCTGGACACCGCGGCGTTGCTGCGCTGCTTCGGCGCTAGTCAATATCAACTGGTGACTATTTTTACCCTGCAACTAATGGGACTCGCACTGATGGCCGCAATTATTGGCGCGCTGTTAGGGCTTATTGGTCAGGCTGTGCTGCTTTGGCTGTTAACAAGTTTTCTGCCTATGACTTTACCACCCCCCGGCATTATGCCGCTTTGGCTGGGCATTTTTACTGCGCTTGCGGTGCTGGTTGGTTTTGCTGGCCCCACACTGTTACGCATTAAGCGTGTTAGTGCGCTGAAAGTGTTGCGTCGTGAGCTTGACCCACTACCGCCGTCTGCTTGGTTAGTAGTGGGAGTGGCGAGTCTAGTGTTTGGTGGCCTGTTGTGGCTTTACTCAGGCAGTTTTTCGCTTGCACTGGCGCTACTCATTGGCGGTGCGGCCTTGTTAGGGCTTCTATGGATGGCTAGCACGCTGTTGCTAAACGGGCTGTTGAAAGCTGTTCAACGGCTTTCCGGTGGAAGTGAGTGGGGCCAAGCGTTTCGGTTGGGCGGCAGGCAGCTGGCCCGTCGAAAGCAAGCAGGGCTTGGACAACTGCTGGCGTTTTCGGTCACGTTTTTTGCGATGGCGATGATCGTACTAGTGCGGGGGGATTTATTGTCCACCTGGCAAGATCAGTTGCCGGCGAATACCCCTAATTACTTTGCTATCAATATTCAGCCCAGTGAGCGAGATGCTTTCGAAGATGCGGTTGCTCCGCGGGTGGAGACTCAAAGCACTCTATACCCAATGGTGCGCGGAAGAATCAGTGCTATTAACGGTCAGCCGCCGATAGAAGCCGTTCCGCCTGATGCCAGAGGTGATAACTCGCTGCGCCGTGAACTGAATCTTACCTGGCAATCAGAGTTGCCCGAAGGTAATCAGGTCGTCGCCGGAGAGTGGTTTTCACAACCGCGTGAGCCTCAGGGATGGATGAGTGAGGTGGAGGCCACGCCTCAGGAAGCTGCTAACGTTGTGCCCATCTCCGTGGAAGATGGACTAGCAGAGCGCCTTGGCCTTGGGTTAGGCGACGAGCTAACGTTCTCTGTAGGCGGTGATACGATCACTACCCGTATTGAGAGCCTACGCAGCCTTAACTGGGATAGCTTTAACCCAAATTTCTTCGTTATTTTTCCACCGGGCGTACTTGAATCATTTGGCCATAGCTTTATCACCGCGTTTCACTTGCCAGAACAAGAGCAGAGCTTAATCCGACAATTAGTTAATGATTTTCCAGGCGTATCACTGCTCAACGTGGATGCCATCTTAGGCCAAGTGCGCGAGGTGCTTACCCAGGTCACCCGAGCGGTAGAGCTAGTGCTTATTCTGGTTCTGATGGCTGGCGTTAGCGTGCTTTATGCAGCACTGACGGCTAGTCGGCCGGTACGCGCCCATGAGAGCGGCTTGCTGCGTGTATTTGGTGCAGGTAACCGAATGATTTCACGGGTACAAGGTGCTGAATATGCGCTGCTCGGTTTTGCCAGCGGTTTGATGGGGGCCTTCCTTGCAGAGTTTGCCACTGCCGCGCTTTATCTCTATTGGCTTGATTTAACACCGCGCCTGCATGTGAGCTTATGGCTAGTTCTGCCCTTAGGGGGCGCATTACTGATTGGCATTATCGGACATGCCCTTTCTTATAGCCTGCGGCGTCAAGCGCCTGCGGCGAGCTTGGGGTTGCTTGGTGAGGCTTAACAAAACTTTACCAAGTGCTATGCTTAGCGCTTCTCACAAGGAGGTCATGACATGTCTGTGTCTGTAGGTCATCGCCAGCTTACTGCTGGGGTTTCGTTGCTGCTACTTTCCGGTGCGGTGAATGCTTCACCTCAGCAGCTTGAAGCAGAGCTTCGTGAGCGGCTAGGTAGTGAGTCGAGCGCATTCACAGTTGCCCAAGTGTATGAGCAGCCTGACGCTGTTGTCGCTGAGGATATTGCTATCACTTATGCGAATGGCGATGTGTTTACTATCGAACGTTACCTCGTTGAGGGTGACTATCATCGTCCAGACAATGTAGTCATTGACGGTATGGCCATTAGCGAGGCAGGTAACTCATTGCCTTTTCTCAGCGTTGCCTCCATTGAATTGCCTAACGCTGCGCAAGCAGTGCCGTCGATTGATGAAATGAGTGCGCCAGGCATGGTATGGAAGGCGCTGAATGCGCGTGACATCACGCTAAACCTACAGGGTGAGGCAGCGGATGAGTTTTTTAGTGAGCTAGATTCTCCCCCGCTTGAGGGGCACCTGCACATTGAGACGCTCACGCTTGAAGAGGTCAGCAGTAGCGCCATTGGCTTGTTCGATATGCAGGGCGTCAGTGCCGATTTTAATGACTTGGAAAGTGGGATTAGTTCGGTTCTTTCGCTCGCTAATTTGCGCATTGAGCAGCTAACCGGAATTGATACGCCTGGGGAAGAGAGCGTGGAACATGCCGCGTTGAATGGCATGGATCTGTCCGGGGATGGTTGGCGCGTAGCGTTGGATAGCGCCTGGGTAGAAGGCAATTCCTATGTGGGTGATGCAGGCTTCGAAGGCGCATTTTTTGATATTGGAGGGCTGCTGCCTTTATTGCCACTTGAGCAACGACAAGAGTTCGAAACCTTTAACAAAATACTCACAGGGGGAAGTGGTCAGTTACAGGCTGACGGGCGCAGTCACTCCCGCTGGGCGGAAGAGGGGGAAACCGACCGCTTGATCGCTGATGGCTATGTGCGCTTGAGTAGTGCTGCGGGAATTGAATACAGACTTGATTTGCCGATCAGTTTGCCAAAAAGCGTTTCCATTGAGCAGGCAATGCAAAACCCTGCGTTGTTTGAATCCGCCACGTTGCATGGTGGTGAGGTCGTTGTGGCTTATACCGATGAAGGGTTGCTGCCGCGATTAACTACCGAGATCGCCGCGCACGAGAATATTACCGAAGCGCAAGCAGTCTCTATGGCGCTGAGGCAGGCTCGTCAGCTTGAGCCCTTGTTAGGCTCGCAAATAACCAAATTAATGACCGGGATGGTCGACATTATGGCTGGCCATTCCCAAGCCTTAACGGTCAATGTCGCATTGCCCAATCCGTTTACTTTTAACCAATTCATGATGAACCCGATGGCGAGTACTGAGCAGTTTACGTTCACCTATGAGCTAAAGTAGCGCGGTTGACCAGTTAGTCAGTTTTTTGATGACGACATCAACATGAAATACGCTCATGCACGACCTGACGCGGATGCGATGAAAGTCGCGTCAGGCTGCGTTATGATAGCGCCCTAGTTTCCCCATGATGATCCTTTTGTAACGAGGTTCCCGCCGATGTTCAGCCGCGATATGACAATTGCCGGATTCGATGATGTGCTTTTTGATGCGATGCAAAAAGAAGTTGCACGCCAGGAAGCTCACATTGAATTGATTGCTTCTGAAAACTACGCCAGCCCCCGCGTACTGGAAGCGCAAGGCAGCCAGCTGACCAATAAATACGCCGAAGGCTATCCAGGTAAGCGCTACTATGGTGGCTGTGAATTTGTTGATATCGCTGAAAATCTTGCGATCGACTATGCCAAGCAGCTGTTCGGCGCGACCTACGTGAATGTTCAGCCTCACTCTGGTTCTCAGGCCAATAGCGCGGTTTTCCAAGCGCTGGTAAAGCCGGGTGACACCATCTTGGGGATGAGCCTGGATGCCGGTGGTCACTTAACCCATGGTGCCAAGCCTAACTTCTCTGGCAAGCACTATAATGCTATTCAGTATGGGCTGAACGAGCAGGGCTTGATTGATTATGATCAGGTGGCTGAGCTTGCTCGTGAGCACAAGCCCAAAATGATCATTGCTGGCTTCTCTGCTTACTCGCAAATTGTCGATTGGGCTAAGTTCCGTGAGATCGCTGATGAAGTAGGTGCCTACTTGCTGGTTGATATGGCGCACGTGTCTGGCTTGGTTGCTGCAGGCGTTTACCCGAGCCCGCTGCCCCATGCTCACGTCGTGACATCTACCACACACAAAACCCTGCGTGGCCCACGCAGCGGCGTTATTCTCTCCGCTGAAAACGATGCGGATATCGAGAAAAAGCTGCAGTCTGCTGTCTTCCCTGGTGGCCAGGGCGGCCCGTTGATGCATGTTATTGCCGCCAAGGCAGTCTGCTTCAAAGAAGCCATGGCGCCTGAATTCAAAGCTTACCAGCAGCAGGTGGTTAAAAACGCCCAGGCGATGGCCAAGGTGTTTATCGACCGCGGTTACGATATCGTGTCTGGTGGTACTGAAGATCACCTGTTCCTGCTGTCTTTGATCAAGCAGGGCGTGACCGGTAAAGATGCAGACGCTGCCCTGGGCCGCGCTCACATCACTGTGAACAAAAACGCGGTGCCTAACGATCCGCAAAGCCCATTCGTGACCTCTGGTTTGCGTATTGGTACGCCTGCCGTTACTACCCGTGGCTTCGGTGAAGATGAGTGCAGCCAGCTGGCTAGTTGGATTTGTGACATCTTAGATGTACTTGCTAAAGGTGAGGACACCAGCTCAATCGAAGCCCAAGTGCTCGATAAAGTGGCCCAAGTATGTGGCCGCTTCCCTGTTTACAAGTAACATTGGCTCGCTTTGCCAGGCCGAACAGTAGTGGCATGGTAAAGCAAACAGGGATAAAGCAAAAACGATAAAAAAAGCGCTAACCTATATGGTTAGCGCTTTTTTATTGGCATCAAGTCGATCTGAAGATCAAGGCTCTTCTTGGCGAATGATGCTGACTTTTTTCTGCTCTCTGGTCCATTTGCCCGCTTTTTTATCAATGTATTGGAAGTGCTCGTTCGTGAAATTACCTTGATTGCAGGCGTGGCGATACGACACCGTGGGTACGGTGCGTTGATCTAATAGCTGAATAAATACGCCAGGACCAGTGAGCTCAAACACGTTGGTGAGAGTGTTCTCTTCAATGTTTTGCTGCACTTGATCAATCAGTCTGCGTAGGTTGGGGTTGCCTGGTTTGCTGGCGATAAAGTAATTGCTCAGCTCACCTTTGCGGGTCGTAACGTAGAGCTCGTCAATATCGGTAGGCACAACGCGGGCAAGCGGCCAGATGGCATGTGCGTCAATATCGAGATAAACGCCGCCGTATTTGTAAAGCACCATTAGGCGCCAAAAGTCAGCCTGCGCCGCACCAATTTGTAACTTTGAATAGCTGGTGAATAGAGCGTCGTCGAAATTTTCTTTAATAAAGTCACTCCGCGCCTCGGTAATCATGAAACGATATTCGAAACGAGGGGCCATGAGACGATTAAACAAATAGTTCAGGTAAACCGGAAGGGTCACTCTATTAGTGAAGTTGGTCTGCCAAATAATCCGTGGAATAGTCGAATCATTTTTAGGTGCCAGCCAAGGCGCGGCATAGGCTGGCAGCGTGAAGCGCTTG
The DNA here is from genome assembly GCF_021151565.1 of Halomonas sp. IOP_6. Taxonomy (NCBI): domain Bacteria; kingdom Pseudomonadati; phylum Pseudomonadota; class Gammaproteobacteria; order Oceanospirillales; family Halomonadaceae; genus Halomonas; species Halomonas sp. IOP_6. The sequence goes on from NZ_JAIRBO010000013.1 coordinate 13,371, forward strand.
TTCGGCAGCACGGCATGAAAAATATAGCTAAGCAGCTTGGTAATGTTTGCGCATAGCTTTATCAAGCGACTAGTGGCCACGATAAGTGGTTTGCTTGTGCGGGTGGGCATGTTCATCCTTTTCATTCGTGTCGCGGCAAGAGGTGAATCGATTACCAGCCGCCTTGGCCTTCCAATAAGCTTCGGGTGTTATTATCCAGCGGCAGCTTAAAGTCAGCGCTGCCAAGCACCATCGCATCACCAGCGCGAACTACCCGTGCACTCACATAGAGATAGTCCTGGCCTTGTGCATAAGTACCCATCAGTATTGAGCGTGCATTGTGCTGGGCGCTAAGACGTTGGACTTGGCGGGATAAAATTAATTCGCCAACGGTTTCTTCAATAAACATACTGTCACGCATTTTGACTTCGCGTACCTGCATGCCTTGCCTTGCGAGGGCGGACGCCATAATTTCAGAGCTAATACGGCCAAACGTAGACGACTGGCTTAAGTTATCAATACTTACAAAGGTAGCCGCAATCATCGGGCTATGGCGTGTAAGATCTGGATTGCTGGCCACCATTTGTGCGGCGGCTTCATGGGCTAGTTCGGAAAGGTCTGGCTGAGGCTCGGCATTTCGCATGCTATTGTTATTGCCAAGTGCAGTGCAGCCAGCCAAAAACAGCATAAACAACGCAACGATAAGCAGGCGTGCACCAACTGCTAAGCCGCGCAGTGGAGACAGAGAGTGGGAGAGTGAAAGCATGTAATTACCAAGTATCGGTGATAGAAACAGTTGGGGTTGCAGGCGCTTGAGGAACGCGATGTGGCGCATAGTGACGTCGGTCACCAGCATTTATGTAATAAATATTAGAAGAGGAGTAGAGAATGCGTTCACTATCAACGATCTGGGTAGTGATGATAACCTCCTCTTTGCCCTCATAAGTCCAACTGCCGCTGGTCGTATCTGCCACCATCGCAGCGGGAATTAATGCAAGCGCAGGCTCGCTCCAGTTTCCTAGTGCCATGCTAGCCACGGTCACGCCACCGGCAAGGGCGGTGTATGCACCAAACGGTGGGCGTATATAGCCGCGATCACGATGCTCAACAACTTCTACGTCCACTTGAACGGTGGCACCGCCAGTGTTGGGTTGCGTCATCACGCTTCCCCCGCGTGACACCAGTTCGCTTGTTAATAGCGTGCGAAAGCCACGTTCAAATTCGCCACCGTAATAGGCGCTAACTGACGTATGCTCTTGTGCTGGGATATGGAGATCCCTAAAGCGAACCCGTTCATTGCGAAGAATGCCTGCTGCTTCGTGTTGGGCTAGCACTTCCCAGTGCTGGGCTGCTTGCATGCGCTGCTGCTCACTATAAGGATAGGTAGTCGCAATGGGAGCCTGCGATGTATTGGCATAAAAGCAGCCGCTTAGCATCAGGCTCGCCAGTCCAATGCCGACAGGGCGAAATAGTCGGCCAATGGACGATTGGGTCGATGATGGCTCAGTGCTTAATGAATGAGCTCTTGATGACATAGGTCGGGTGCGCACCTGATTGTTCCTTCTCGCTACGAAACGGCTTTTGATAGACTAGTTTGCCACGCTTACCCTAGATCGGCCACGAGGTTAAAAACTTGAATGAGTGAACCCCCCCATGCTTGAAGACCATCGCGCTGGTCCGCGTCATGATTCATTGCTAACCGCTTATCCAGAAGATGAAAGTAATAGCGGTTGGATGATTAGCTATATTGACATTATGACGCTACTGGTAGCCCTGTTCGTTATTATTATTGCTGCGGCTAATGTGACAAGCCCATCATTGTTTCAGCAAGAAACAGCCGATGAGTACGGCTATGAGTCGTCACCTGCTAGAGAAATACCCCTGCCGGATGCGCTTGCTGAAGCCCGTCAGCAGCGCACAGTACTCGGCGTATCACCTAGCAGTGATACGCTCAGCCCGTTTGCGATTAGCGCTGCGTTGGGTGTGGCAGGGTTGCCTAAAGCTCGCACTGCTGTTGTGGAGGTGCCTCCTTTATTGGCGCGGATTGAAGAAGTATCGATAGATACCCAGCCATCGACTGCCAATAGTAGGCTTCCGCAGTTGCTACTGCCCACCGATGAGCGTCAGTCTGTTTCGCCGTTGGCCGATTACATGGTAGTGCTCACCGACCGTCCACCTATCAATGTACAAAAAGTATCTGACGTGGCGATTAATAGCGCATTAGCACTTGATGAGAGATTGTCTGAGCGTGTGGAGGCTTCGACGTACCTACCTAACCTGGAAGGCGTTGAAGTTTCCCGAGTCGCTGAAGGTATCAGCCTGCGTGTACAAGATCGGTTGCTATTTCCCTCTGCCGATGCTCAGTTGACAGAAGGTGGCTCATCGTTAGTAGGATCATTGATGGATACCATCCAGCGCTTCGAGGGGGAAGTGTGGGTAGAGGGACACTCCGATAGCCAATCTATCAATACCCCAGAGTTTTCGTCCAACTGGGCGCTTTCAAGTGCGCGGGCGATTGCGATCGTTGAGGCACTTGAAGCCGCAGGGGTTGCTCCAGAGCGTTTGCGAGCCGTTGGACTAGCCGCAACTCAGCCGCTAGAAGATAACGATACTGTCGAAGGGCGAGCGCGAAATCGTCGCGTTGAGGTGGTTATTCATGTGGACTAGGGGGTAAGTCAAAAAAAACCCGCCGGGGGAGGCGGGCATGAAAGGGCTTGGCTCACTGCAGCCCACTGGCATCAGGTGAGGGGTGTACAAGGTTGCCAGTGGGTACAATTTCAGTATAGCTATTTATGAGCTTTTGCCAAGGGCTTGTCGAATTTTTTTCAATTTATTCGCGCACTATTTTAGTGCGCCGAAGTTGCGTTGTTTTGGGGCTCATAAGAAAGTGGCTGCTTTTTATGAGTTAAATTTTTGATTATTAAAAATAAAATTGTATTGGCATACAAACTGCTTTGTTGCTCATCTAAAAGTGGACGTGTGTAACGACTTTTAAGATTGCAAAAGGGTGGTGCTATGACCGAATACAAGCGTACTGCGTTGCCCAGTGATGCTCAGTCACCAAGCGACTTAGACCCAGCGCTTCAACCGCGTTTGGTAGTCACCGACTTGGACGGTTCATTACTAGATCACCACAGTTATGATTTCTCACCTGCCAAGCCCTGGCTTGCCCGCCTTAAACAGCTAGGGGTTCCGGTCATTCCGGTTACCAGTAAAACTCGCGCTGAACTCATTCCCCTACGAGAAGCCCTTGGGCTAACGGCGACCCCCTTTATTGCCGAGAATGGTGCTGTTATTGGTCTGCCGCCAGGTTGGTGTCATGCGCGTTTAGATCGCCCTGGTAATGGCCGAGATGGCGTCGTTATTAAACACACCGGAGTTGATAGTGGTTTCATTAAAGCGCGACTAAACGTTTGGCGTAAGCGTCTGGGGGTTCGGTTTACTCGAATGGGCGACTTAAGTCTTCAACAGGTAATGGCGTTAACTGGGCTTGATGAAACCCGTGCGAAAGCAGCGCGGCAGCGGGAGGGGAGTGAGCCACTTATTTGGGAAGATAATGCAGCCGCACTTGAAACGTTCCGCATTGCGCTTGAAGGCGATGGCCTTGAGCTCACGCAAGGGGGCCGCTTTTGGCATGTGATTGGGCGCTTGTCTGATAAAGGGGGTGCCGTAGAGTGGCTAATTAAACGATTTACTGCATTACGAGGCAGTTCGCCACTTTCATTGGGCTTGGGCGATGGCCCAAACGATATCACTATGCTGGAAACTGTCGATCAAGCTGTAGTGATTCGAGGTTGCCACGCTCTTAACGTTGAGCCGCACAACAGCGCGTTATATCGAACAAATGCAACTGGGCCAACTGGCTGGGCTGAGGGGGTAGCCCACTGGTGGGGGCGAGATGACGGGCGTCTAGAAATGGCGCCAGTGAATGACGCCGCTGCATCAGATTACAAGCCACGGGAGGCTAGCGTATGAGTGATTTCCATCAAAATGGTGTGATAACCGATTTTCACAACTTAACGCGCCGGCCAGTTGAAGCCCTTGAACAAGAGCTTTGCCAGTTTGCCAAACGTCGCCCAATGGGACTAATTTTACCCTCGCTTTTTTCTGAACTGGAAGGGCCTGCGCTGTCGGCAATTGTTGATGAGCTGGTGAAAGTGCCTTACCTCAATGAAATTGTCGTTGGTTTGGACAGAGCAGACCGCGATCAATTTTTATATGCACGGGAATTCTTTTCACGCTTGCCCCAGCACACTCGAATTCTATGGAATGACGGCCCGCGTTTACGTGCTATCGACCAAGAATTAGAAAGTCATGGTTTAGGGGCTTTAGAGCCAGGAAAAGGAAGAAACGTATGGTATTGCGCTGGCTATGTGCTTAGTTCAGGTCGCTCCACCACCGTTGGTCTTCACGATTGCGATATTCTTACCTACGACCGTGGCCTTCTAGCGCGCCTTATGTATCCTGTCGCGAATCCCCGTTTTAATTACAGTTTTTGTAAAGGCTATTACCCGCGTATCGCCGAAGGAAAGCTCAATGGGCGTGTTTCTCGGTTGATGGTGACGCCGCTGCTACGTGCCTTGAAAACTGTCTGTGGTCCGTTACCTTATTTGGATTATCTAGACAGCTTCCGTTACCCGTTATCTGGTGAATTTGCCATGCGCAGTGATGTGCTAGAGGGCATTCGAATTCCCGCTGATTGGGGGTTGGAAATCGGCGTACTGTCCGAGTTGCAGCGCAACTACTCACACCGTCAGCTATGTCAGGTCGATATTGCCGACGCCTATGACCATAAGCATCAGCCCGTTAGTGAAGAGGATGCGACCAGTGGCTTGAACCGAATGAGTCTGGATATCGCAAAAGCGCTTTATCGTAAGCTGGCTACCCAAGGGGTTAGCTTTAGCAGCGAAGATTTCCGGACGCTCAAAGCAACCTACTACCGTTTAGCCTTAGACCTCATTGAAGCCTATGATCACGACGCGACGATGAATGGACTAAGTTTAGATCGCCACTGTGAAGAACAGGCAGTTGAGCTATTTGCCAGCAATTTGCTAGAAGCTGGCAATCTGTTTTTAGATAACCCTCGTGAACGCCCCTTTATTCCCAGTTGGAACCGTGTACAAGCGGCGATGCCTGATGTGCTAGCCCGTATGCATGAAGCGGTAGAGCTTGATAATCAGGGTAAGGTTTAACGCTCAATGCTTGTTTGTTTCTATAAATTTTAAGTTTATCAGTGCTTTAAGTTTATAAGTGCTTTGAGTTTATCGGGCCTTTAAGCGTATCAAGTCTCAAAGTGTATAAGGCTTTAAGTCGATAGACGCTGATGAATTTCGCTTAACCGACCATGTCATTCTCTTCACAGCACCTCGTTGGCAGCGAGGTGCTTTTTTGTTTCGCGGCTATTGGCCGACGAGCAATATTGATCATGCTCAAGAAATCGTTTTAAATTCCAAATAAGTATAAACATATAACATTTTATGGTCTATGATGGTTGCATAGCAACATCATTACTTGCCATTAGCGGGAGGCACAGAATGCAACACCCGATTGTCACTCACTTCTTTGATGAGCCCACTAACACCTTTAGCTATGTGGTGCAGGACCCAGATAGTAATGCCTGCGCTATTCTAGATTCGGTACTGGATTTTGATTATGCCGCGGGGCATACGGATGTACGTTCTGCTGACGAGATCATTGAATTCATTCGCGATAACCGCCTTGAAGTAACGTGGATTTTAGAAACCCATGTACATGCTGATCACCTCTCTGCGGCGCCTTATTTACACCAAATGCTAGGTGGAAAAACCGGGATTGGCGCGCACATTGTCGACGTACAGGAAATTTTTGGTAAAGCATTCAATGCAGGGACTGAGTTTGCTCGGGACGGTAGCCAATTTGATGCTCTGTTTAATGAAGGCGATACGTTCACCATTGGCAGTCTTCAAGCGCGCGTGCTTCATACGCCAGGCCATACGCCTGCCTGCCTTACTTATGTGATAGGCGACGCGGCCTTCGTTGGCGACACACTGTTTATGCCAGATTACGGCACCGCACGCTGTGACTTCCCCGGTGGCGATGCACGTACGCTGTACCGCTCTATCCAAAAGGTGTTGGCACTGCCGACGCAAACGCGGCTGTTTTTGTGTCATGACTATAAAGCGCCAGGCCGAGACGTTTATCAGCACGAGACCAGTGTGGCAGAGCAGCGTGATGCGAACGTCCATGTGCATGAAGGCATTTCAGAAGATGAGTTCGTGAAAATGCGCACGGAGCGTGATGCCACGCTAGGCATGCCTAAGCTCATTATTCCCTCTGTACAGGTCAACATGCGCGCGGGCGAGATGCCGCCTGCCGACGACAATGGCGTTGTCTATCTAAAAGTCCCTATCAACCGTTTTTAACTGATATTGATTATCGAGGAGCAGAAAATGAAAGCAAACGTCGGCGGTATCGACAAAGTAGCACGAATCGTAGTTGGTCTTATTCTGATCATACTGGCGCTTACCGGCACCATTGGCGCATGGGGATGGATTGGCGTCGTACCACTCGCCACTGGGCTGTTTAATTTTTGCCCATTGTATCCTCTGCTGGGCATCTCAACCTGTAAAAACAAGCATTAACACAGCAAGGAGACACCTGTGGACTGGATAGCAAGCCTGCAAGGGCTCGTTGGTGGTGTATTGATAGGCTTATCCGCTGTGTGGTTGATGGGAGCCTTGGGGCGCATCGCCGGTATTAGCGGCATTATTGGGAACTTAATAACCCAGCGACCTAAAGGCGACAGTGCTTGGCGCATAGCCTTTTTGTTCGGGCTGGTGAGTGGCCCGTTATTGGTCATGGCAATGGGAGGCGGGCTAGGCAACGTTGCCGATGCTCCCGGTGCGGTGATCGGTGCGCCAGCTGGCGGTGTGCCGCTAATGTTGATAGCCGGTCTGTTAGTCGGGTTAGGCACTGGGCTTGGCAGCGGCTGTACCAGCGGCCATGGCGTTTGCGGTTTGGCACGCTTATCCCCCCGCTCTATGGCCGCCACTGGGGTGTTTCTACTCACAGCGGTGGCCACGGTCTATGTGATGCGTCATATGATTGGAGGTGGTGTATGAGGCGCGTGATATGAATAGTGCAACAGTAAAAACCGCTGCTGGCTATATCGCTGGTTTGCTATTCGGGCTTGGGTTAGCTATCTCGGGTATGACTGATCCTGCCCGTGTACTTGGCTTCCTTGATGTAGCCGGCGCTTGGGATCCAACGCTGATGTTCGTGCTAGGCAGTGCGGTAGGCACAACGTTTGTGGGCTATCGGTTGGTATTTGCACGTGGCGAGCCGCTGTTTAGCGCTAATTTTCAGCTTCCAACTAAGCAAGCGTTAGACGGTAAGCTGCTGGGGGGGGCAGCGCTATTTGGCATTGGATGGGGGCTTTCTGGCTACTGTCCTGGCCCTGCCATCGCCTCCATCGGTGGGATCTCATTGCCGTTATTGGCGTTGTTGGCCGCGATGGTGGCAGGCTGGTTTATCGCAAAACGTATTAGCCAGTAGCGTTAATGTATAAACCACTGTTATCGCCCTTGTCTCTTTAGGCAAGGGCGTTTTTGTAAATGAGCTTTTGTAAATAAGCTTTGGTAAATGAGCTTTGGTAAATGAGTTTATGGCACAGCCCGCTAGCTTAATGTTGGGTTAATGTGCGTTTGCCATGCTGGTAGCAATAAAAGGAAAACCGTCATGCACGTCTTGCTCATTGAAGATGATCCATTGGTCGCATCAGGAATACGCTCCGGTTTAATGATGTACGACTTTGTCGTCGATCATGTGTCCACGATTCAAGCAGCGGGACAAATCATGCAGTCAGTGGTAAGTGACGTTGTGATACTTGATCGCGGTCTTCCCGATGGCGACGGCTTGCAACTGCTGCAATCGTGGCGTGACCAAGGTAACGCTACCCCAGTGTTAATGCTAACAGCGCGGGATGCGGTACGAGACCGTGTTGACGGCCTGCAGTGCGGAGCCGACGACTATCTGGTGAAACCCTTTGACCTTGACGAGTTAGTGGCCCGTCTTCATGCACTGCTTCGGCGAGTATCGGGCCGTAGCCAGGGTATGACGGTACATGGGGCGCTAACGCTGGATCCTCATGCGCGTGAAGTGAGAGTCTCCGGTCAGTTGGTAACGCTATCGCGCCGAGAACTGGTGCTTTTAGAGGCCTTTCTGCATTCGCCGCGCAGCGTGCTTTCTGCCGACCAGCTAAAAGATAGCCTCTATGGTTTGAGTGACGATGTAGAGAGCAATGCACTGAATGTGCATATCCACCATCTACGTCGAAAACTAGGCAGTGGCATCATTGAGACGGTTCGTGGGTTGGGATATCGGTTAGGCAAGCCTGAGGCTGTCCACATTCCAGGCACGCCTCATAAGGGGCAGCAATGAGTTTACGAGCCCGCCTATTGCTTACCCTGGGGGTGACATTGGCATTGCTATGGGGTGTTGCTGCGGCTTGGTTGCTCAATGATTTAGAAAAAAAATTCGTAGAAACACTCGATCAGCGCCTTGCTCAGTCGGCACGCATGGTCGCCGGGCTCGTGCTTCAACTGCCTGAAGATGTCTGGGAACAGAGCCAAGCTCGCGCTTTGTCTATCCCGCCCATCGAGGGGTTGGCCTGCCAGGTGCACTCCCCGCGTGGCGATATCATTGCCCGTACTCATGCCAACATGGAAACCATACTGGCACCGGGTGAGCGTGGTCATGCTTACCGGCAGGAAGGCGATACTACCTGGCGTGTCTTTACCTATGAACGTGGCAATCTGGTCATTACTACCGCCGACCGGATGGATGAGCGGGACATATTGCTTAGCGATGTGTTTCGCGTCGCTGTCGTGCCGTTTGTGGTGGCATTAACGGGCAGTTTAATTGCGCTCTGGGTGGTTGTTTGGCTTGGTTTTGCGCCGCTAACCAGGCTGCGCGCGTCGCTTGCCAGTCGTCATCCGGAAGCGCTGGCACCCGTATCTACCTATGGGGTGCCGAAAGAGATTAAACCGTTGATTGAGACGCTCAATGGGTTACTCGTAAGAATCCAACAAACCATTGTCCGTGAACAGCGTTTTACCAACGATGCCGCTCATGAGTTACGCACTCCCTTAACGGCGATTAAAACCCATCTTCAAGTAGCGCAGCGAGCCGACGGCGAAACGGCGAAAGAATCACTCAGATACGCAGAGGCGGGGGTGGTTCGACTAGCGCATACGCTAGACCAGTTACTGACGTTAGCAAGAGTTGAAGGGCGCATGCGCTTTGATGATGGCGAGCTAAGTCAGGTAGGTGAGATTGTTGATGTTGCGATCGCCGATAGCATGGCAACTGCAGGGCAGTGCCAGCTTCCCTCTCAATTACCCCAAGTGTGCGTTGCCATGCCTAGAGAGCTGGCAATAACCGCACTACGTAATTTACTGGATAACGCATTGCATCATGGGGCGAGTGAGCAGCCTGTCGCGCTAAGCGTGCAGTGTACCCCTGATCAGCGTCACGTAACGTTCACAGTGCATGACCAGGGTAGCGGCGTCGATGACGCTACACTAAAGCAGTTAACTCAGCGTTTCTGGCGCGTGAGCAAGCAGCAAGGTAGCGGTTTGGGCTTAGCGATTGTGGCGGCAATTGTTGAGCGTTTTGGGGGCTGGGTAAATTTTGAAAATGTCCAGGCCGGCGGGTTTAGCGCCCATTTAACCATTCCTACGGTAGGGGATGAGCAACGAGAAAGACCTGAGGCTATTCGATAGCTCTCGCTGCATCATCGCAGTAAATGGGCTACGACTAGTAAATAACGGGCAGGTAAGTAAATAACGAACAGCAGTCAGGGGGATATATGAATAAAAAACAATGGAGCAAGTTCAGCTTGTTGATGGGCGCCAGCCTTATAGGGGCCAGCACGCTCGCAGGCACGGCCTTTGCCGAAACAGGCGATGCCGAGCGTGGCCAGGCCGCCGCGGCAACCTGTACAGCGTGTCATCAAGCTAACGGCAGTGGGATGAACATACCTGGAGGCGAATCGTGGCCGCGTTTGGCTGGGCTTAATGCCGATTATATCGTTAAGCAGCTACACGATTTTAAAGAGGGACGTCGCCAAAACGCCACCATGATGCCCTTTGCTAATATGCTTAATGACCAGCAAATAGTGGACGTTGCCGCCTATTATAGCGAAATGCCTATCACCCCTGGCCAAGGTGGCGATGACGTGGACGAGGCGCTATTAGCCCGTGGCGAACAGTTGGCTGAGCGCGGAGATTGGGATGCCTACATTGTGTCATGCAAGAGCTGTCATGGCCCGGGCGGCACTGGCGTTGGGGAGACGTTCCCTGGTATTGCAAGCCAGCACGCAGGTTATATAAGCAACCAGTTGCATGCTTGGCAAAATGATCAGCGCAGTAATGATCCCCAAAATTTGATGGGGGCTATTGCTAAGCGTATGAGCGATGAGGATATCCAGGCGGTGTCAGCATGGTATGCCGGCCAGGACGTTAGCGCCCAAACCGGCAGTGAAGAAGAGGAGGCAGCGCAATGATTATGCATAAAAAACGTCTCGTGCTAGCACTAACAGGCTGTTCATTAGCTACCGGACTAGCCGTCAGCGCTTTTGCTGACAATGCTGCTGATCCCTCTAACGAAGCGCCCTATCAGCAGTTAGTGGAACTTGGTTTTCCTGCACCGCAAGAGGGCGAGCTAGTTCATGTTCCACCGACCATGGCAGACCTGGAAGACGCTGATATCCATCCAGAGCTAAAAAAGGTCATTCGGTATGGCTACGACCTATTTACCAACACGCAGCAGCTACGTGGTGAAAACGTTTTCAATGACATGAACTGCTCAAGCTGCCACTTAGGCGAAGGGCGTCAACCGTTTAGTGCACCGGTCTGGGCAGCGGCGGTCACGCTTCCTGACTTCAGGGGTAAAAATCAGCACGTTAACAATCTTGAAGAGCGCATTGCTGGCTGCTTTGCTTACTCGATGAATGGAACGCCGCCTGCCTATGGCAGTGATGAGATGCTCGCACTCAGCGCTTACCACCAATGGCTGGCTACCGGTGCGCCAATGTACCCCAGTCAGCCTATTTATGGCCGCGGTTTTCCTGCGCCAGACGAGCCAGATGAATCCCCCGATTACGCCCGTGGTGAAGCGGCGTACCAAGAAAACTGCGCTATTTGTCATCAAGACAACGGCGCTGGGCACTATGAGAACGGCGAGTATGTGTTCCCCGCCCCTTGGGGGGATGGCTCTAATAACTGGGGCGCAGGCATTGTCAGAGTCGATACCGCCGCAGGGTTTATTTACAACAATATGCCGCTAGGACAGCCGCGCTCGTTAAGTGACCAGGATGCCTGGGACATTGCCTATTACATGAGTAGCCAAGAGCGACCGCAAGACCCTCGTTACACGGGTGACGTTGCTGAGACACTAGAGCGCTTTGGCCCTACTTTCCATAAACGTTCGCTTTATGGGCAGGTCCGTGAGCATGACGGCCATGTGCTTGGTGACCATGCGAACTTTGGCGAAAAAGGCGATATCGAACCATGGAACGTCGGCATGCCTCGTTTTGAAAATCTGACAGACGAGTAACTAGCTAAGGAGCAGCGATACAAGCATCGCAACCAACGTATCCGGAAAAAATAGTAGCCCGTGGTGGTATAACCCCACGGGCTACTGATTGGTTTGAGGATGCTGGATGGGCGCTTTAAAACTTGCTTATATTGTCTGCTTTAAGGCGCTTCACCGCCCATCATTTCAATTAAACGCTCCTCGCTCGGTAAGCCTTGAATCCGGTCGATACGTAAATTGCCACTGTCTGTCTCGCGCTGGAAGGCGCTGGTGGGCGTAGCGTACAGGCCTAGCTCCTCAAAAAGCTGATTGTTGGCATATACCTGTTCTTCAATATCTCTAGGCTGGGCGCTTGCTGAAAGCGAATCGCCGTTGCTGTGGTCATGTAGCGCGGCAGCAGGGTCGTCTGCTCCCAGCAGGGTGGCCGCCAGGGCGGGACTGTTCGGTGCCAAGATGCCCACCATAATATGGCGCAGCTGTACCTCTCCAGCCTCTACCCAAGGGCGACTTTGTTGCCACAGTTGGCGACAGTAGGGGCAGTTAGCATCGGTAAAGGTATAGATAACCCGCGGCGCGTTTTCATCGCCATCTTGAATCCAGTGGCTCTCTTCCAGTAACGCCCAGGTTTGCGCTTCAAGCGGAACCCGAACATGCTCCTCTATCTGTGCTTCGGTGAGGTCGTTGCCTTGATCATCCATTAGCGTGCCGATAATAGTGTGTTGGCCATCAGGAGTTAAATAAATCGCCAACTCTTGGCCCTGTACGCTAGCACCGTAACCACGCATGCCCCCTGGCGCCTCAAACTGACCGTGAATCGTTATCCCCTGGTTGGTGAGCGCTTGAACCGGTGCAGGCAGTTCTTCGGCATAACTCAACGACACGCTACTCATCGCTACAGTAAGCGCTAAGGTGCGCAATCCCGGCAAAAAAATGTGAGGCATAACACGTCCTTATACATGCGAAAAGTCGGCATCAACGCTATCGCCATTGATGATGATCGCGACAGTATCTCAGTCATCGATTATTTGGCGATTATATTGCCTAATTACTGAGACATTATGCCGCAATGCACCTTTCACGTGTCTGCCACCATCCATCTTATTGCATAGGGAGGAAGCGCGGTTTCCTCCAGGGCGTTTTGCAGATCTAAAGCACGCCAAGCATGTTGGCTAAGTGCCTGCTCAAGTGCTTCTCCTACATTATCTAATGGCAGTAGCGTATCGGTGACATTAAACAGGGCAAGCAGGCGGCGGCCGTCGCTTAGCGGGCCTCGCTCAATGGCTAACACGTCAGGCGGCGTGGTCAGTACGCGTTGTGTGGCGTTGGGGTGGAAGCAGGGCTCTGTGCGCCGAAGTTCCAGCAAGCGGCTAAGCGCATGAAACACATCGTGAGTCGGCGTTGAGGGGCTTTCGAGTAACAGTGCTAGCTCATCACGCTGCCAGCGGCGTCGATTAATTGAGCGCAATCGGCCGCTGCGCTCCACTCCTTCGACATCGTTAAGCGTGCCGGTCAATGTATGAATATAGAGGGCGGGAATGCCCTGGAGCGTCAGCATAATAGCTTGGCTGCACAGGAAGCGGGCAATTTGCCAGGGGTCTGGTCCTCTGCGCGTGCCGCGCATGGCCTCAAACCAAGTAATATTGATTTCGTAGGGCGAGTCACTGCCATCGGGATTGCTCCGCATGCTGACAAAGCCACCAAAGCGATGCATCAGTTCTAGCAGTGCATCTCGCTCATGATCGGGTAGCACCCCTTCTAAAGGGCGCACGCCAATACCATCATGGCTCGCGGTGAAGTTTAAATAGGTGCAGTGTCTGGGCAATATCGGCAGGCTGGAAAGCCATGTTTGAAGGGTAGTGGCTTCACCGCGGGTGAGCGTGTGCAATAACAAAGGGGGCAGGGCGAATTGATAGACCATATGAGCTTCGTCTGGTGCCCCGTTGGCTAACCGCTCTAGGCCAAAGTAACTGATATTTTCTGCGTGAGGGACATTGGTCTCGGTAATTATCAGCGTGCCCGGCGCTATTTCATCCACAATGGCGCGCAGTAAACGGACCACCGTATGGGTTTCGGGAAGGTGGATGCATGGCGTTCCCAGACGCTTCCATAAAAATGCCACTGCATCCAGGCGAATGATACGCACGCCCTGTTGGAGGTAAAACAGCAGGATGCCAACAAACTCGAGCAATACGTCAGGATTTTCAAAGTTTAAATCGATCTGATCTTCTGAGAAGGTTGCCCATACATGGCGCGTGCCCCGGCGCGTGGAAATGGGCACTAGCAATGGGCTGCTACGTGGTCGAACCACGTCAGAAACATCGGTTTCTGGGTCTATTTCTATAAAGTAATCACGACCCGGCAAACTTCCGGTTAAATAATCCACAAACCACAGGGATTCGCGAGACACGTGGTTTAGCACTAAATCGCCCATCACGTCATAGTGGCTTGCTAGCTCACGGATGTGCTGCCAATCACCTAGCTCTGGATTAACCTCGCGGTAATGAATGACTGAAAAGCCATCATCGCTACTCCAAGGAAAAAAAGGTAGCACATGCACGCCGCTAATACGCTCCCCCAAATAGCGTTGAAGAAACTCATTCAGCACAGCAAGAGGAGGCGTTTCCTCTGCCACAATGGAATCACCGTAGCTAATGACCCATTGATCTTTTTCGCTCCACGTTGGTGCATTATCGCCTTCAGCCGCGGTATTTTCTGTTATGGCTGGCGCCTGTGATGCACTGCGAAAGTGGTCAATGTGTTGTCCAAGACGGCGCTGTACCTCGCTGGCGCGGGGGCCGTAGAGGTGCGAAAGGAAATGGTGGACTGTCTGCTCAAATGGGGTCATAGGGGTTTCCTCTTAAACAACCTACGACAAACGCTGCAGCTTGTGTGCCAAATCGTTACAATGCTAGGTTAACGCCGCGTTTAAAGAAGCGACTATTTTTGCTTGCAAGCGCCCTTAAACTGCATGTCGTTGTAGCGCGTGGCTACTCCGCTGCTAATAAAAGTTCACAATATGCTTATATGTGCCGTTATCCGCACAAGCTGACACGCTGCACGTACTGACAACAGGTTGACTGCCATGCATTGCCCTTTTTGTGGTGCTAATGATACTCGAGTGACCGACTCGCGGCTGGTAGCCGACGGTGACCAGGTGCGCCGTCGTCGCCAATGCGCTAGCTGCCAAGAGCGCTTCACCACGTATGAAACCGCAGAACTGATTATGCCGAGGGTCGTAAAATCCGACGGCTCACGCGAAACCTTTAACGAGAGCAAGCTGCGTGCAGGCATGTTGCGAGCGCTGGAGAAGCGTCCGGTAAGTGCCGAGGCAATAGAAGCCGCCGTTGAGCGTATTCGCCAATCGCTTCGTGCCCGCGGGGACCGCGAAGTAAATGCGCGGGATATCGGTGAGGCCGTTATGAAGGCATTAAGCAACCTGGATCAGGTGGCGTATATTCGCTTTGCATCGGTATATCGTAAGTTTCAGGATTTAGACGAATTTCGCGCTGAGATAGACCGTCTTTCTCAAGATCCTGGCGATCACCCTGCATCAGCCCACAGCGATCCACATCGCGGAGAGGCTTGATGAACGAGTTGATGGAGAGAGGCTTTACCAGCGCTGATCATCAATTTATGGCGCGTGCTCTGCAATTGGCGGCGAAAGGGCTGTATACAACAGACCCCAACCCCCGGGTAGGCTGTGTTATTGTCCGCTACGATCAACACGCGGAAGGGCAAGTGGTTGGCGATGGCTTTCACCTCCGTGCTGGCGAACCTCATGCAGAAATCCACGCGCTTAACGCCGCTGGTGCAAAGGCAGAAGGCGCAACGGCTTATGTCACGCTGGAACCTTGTTCCCATACAGGACGCACTGGCCCTTGTGCCGTTGCGTTAGCGGATGCCAACGTTGCCCGCGTGGTGGTCGCAATGGTTGACCCTAACCCTTGCGTGAGTGGACGCGGTATCAAGCGGCTTCGGGAATCAGGAATTCAGGTAGATGTTGGGCTGTTGGAACAGGATGCCCGTGCGTTAAATCCTGGCTTTATTTCCCGTATGCAGCACAAACGTCCCTTTGTACGCTTAAAAATGGCCATGAGCCTGGATGGCCGCACTGCCATGGGCTCTGGAGAGTCGCAATGGATTACTGGCCCAGAAGCTCGCAGTCAAGTGCAGCGTCTGCGAGCTCGTTCAAGCGCTATTTTGAGCGGCGTTGAGTCCGTCATTATGGATGATTCACGGCTAACAGTGCGCGCAGACCAGTTGGGGCTCGATAACGCGGATACAATTAGTCAGCGGCAGCCACTACGCGTTATTTTGGATTCGCGTCTGCGGTTACCGTTAGCGGCCGCTTGTCTTCGTGAACCAGGCCGCACATTGATTATTACCACTGAACACCACAGTGAAGAAAAACGCCAAAAGCTGGAAGCTGCAGGCGCTGACATTAAGGTACTGCCCGCGGCTCAAGAAGGCCGAATCGACCTCGCAGAGATGCTGAGCTGGTTGGCTGAGCATGAGCTGGTAAATGAGCTGCTGGTTGAAACCGGCGCTACGCTGGCAGGCGCGCTGCTAGATGCAAATGCGGTGGATGAACTGCAGTTATTTGTTGCTCCCACGCTTTTGGGTGGCGAGGCTCGACCACTATTTGCGTTGCCCGGGATGACCCGCATGGCCGACCAAAAGCGTTTAACTATTAAAGAAATTCGAGCCGTTGGGAGTGACTGGCGCATCATCGCTAAACCGTGCACTGACTAGCGCGCCGGGCCAGAGCAAGGTACCCTGACGCGCGAAATCGCATGTGTTGCGACCACTTATTTTGGAGATTCCATGGCGCATTCCTCTTCAGAGGGTTTGTCCCCTATCGCTGAGCTGGTGGAAGATATCCGCCAGGGCAAAATGGTGATTCTCATGGATGATGAGGATCGCGAAAACGAAGGTGATATCATCATGGCGGCCGAAAAAGTTCAGGCCGAGCATATCAACTTCATGGCGCGTTATGCCTGTGGGCTTATTTGTATGCCCATGACTCGCGAGCGTTGCGAGCAGCTAAACCTACCGCTGATGGTGCGTGATAACGGCTCTGGGTTTGGCACTAAGTTTACGCTCTCCATTGAAGCGACCGAAGGTGTGACCACCGGCATCTCAGCAGCTGATCGTGCGCGTACTGTTCAAGCAGCAGTGGCGGCGAATGCCAAGCCGACGGATATCGTACAGCCAGGGCATATATTTCCGCTAATGGCTGAACCTGGTGGTGTTCTACGTCGTGCTGGGCATACTGAAGCAGCCTGTGATTTAGCCTCTTTAGCGGGCTGCGACCCCAGCGGCGTCATCTGTGAAATCATGAATGATGATGGCAGTATGGCGCGTCGGCCTGAGCTTGAAGTGTTTGCTAAAAAGCATGGTATTAAAATTGGCACGATTGCCGACTTGATTCACTACCGTATCGTCAATGAACAAACGGTTGATGCGGTTGAAACGACCAGTGTGATGACGGCCCATGGGGAACTGGCGCTGCATGTGTTCCGGGACCGTATACAAGGTGCTCATCATTTGGCGTTAGTTAAGGGGCAACCGACGCCAGAGCAGGCGACAACGGTGCGTGTTCACTTGGCGGATACGCTGCGTGATATCGTAGGGTTAATGAAAGATGAGCAGTGCCGTTGGGATGCCCATCGTGCGCTGAAAGAGATCGCTAATGCGTCTGCGGGGGTCTTTGTGCTGATTGACGATGGTCGTCCTCACCAAGACTTGAAAGATCAGCTCGATATTTTTCTGGATCGCGTGCGTCAACCGCGCACCAGCGATTCGGACGGTTCAGGTAACTACTTAACGATTGGTACTGGCTCGCAAATCCTACGCCATTTAGGGGTGGGCAAAATGCGGCTACTCAGCTCACCGTGGAAATTCTCGGCGCTCTCCGGTTTTGATCTCGAAGTTGTCGAGCGTCTAGGGCCAAATGACACGGCGTATGAGCCAACTTCTCAGCAGGAATAAATTGATGCAATCCCTTTCGCAAGTTGAAGGCACTTTTGTGGATGTCGATGGCCGTTATGTCATCGTTGTAGGCCGTTTTAACCACCATGTAGTGGATAGCCTAGTGGAAGGTGCTATTGATAGCCTGACACGCCACGGCGTTGATGCGGACAATATTCATCTTGTCCATGTACCTGGTGCTTGGGAGCTACCGCTGGCAGTAAAGCGTGTACTTAACGTCATGAAGCCCGACGCTGTTATCGCGCTGGGCGCTGTTATTCGTGGTGGCACGCCGCATTTTGAATATGTAGCTGGCGGCTGCAACACCGCCATCAACCACCTCCAGCTTGAGTTCGATACGCCGGTCGCAAACGGCGTGTTGACCGTTGAGTCTATCGAACAGGCGATTGAGCGGGCGGGCACCAAAGCGGGTAATAAAGGTACGGAAGCCGCAATGGCAGCGATGGAGATGGTCTCATTACTGCGAGCATTGCCGCTAGGAGACAACCAATGAGCGAACGTCGTGAGCGTAAGCCCTCTGCCGCGCAGCTAGGGCGCCACGCCGCGCGTGAGTTAGCGGTTCAGGGGATTTACCAGTGGCAAATGACAGGGAAATCGATCACCACTATCGAAGCTGAGTTTCGTAGCCAGGTGGCAGATGATGACCTGGAAGATTACGAAAATTGGGTGAAAGTAATGGAAATCGCTGATAAGGCGCTTTTCCATGAACTGCTGCATAACACGGTCCGGTTCAAAGCGGAGTTAGATCGTGAAATTGCGCCGCTGCTCGACCGACGCCTCGAAGATCTTGATGCTGTTGAGCTAGCCATCCTGCGCTTGGGTGCCTATGAGCTTTCTCGGCGGATGGAAGTACCCTACCGAGTAGTGATTAACGAAGGCGTTGAGCTGGCCAAATCATTTGGTGCCACCGACGGCCATAAATACGTGAACGGCATTCTCGATAAGTTAGCAAATCGCTTACGAAGTGCTGAGGTCAGCGCTCGCCGTCTGTAAGGCGAGCCTCCTGATAATGCGTTTAAGGGGCCTTTGTGCTTGGCGAATTTGAACTGATTAAGCGCTACTTCATGTCGCCGCAGGAGGCGCACGCGACAGCTGGCATAGCGCTTGAAAATGGCGACGATGCAGCGCTTTTGGTGCCCCGGGCAGGTCAGCAGCTTGTGGTCAGCGTTGATACGTCGGTGAGTAACGTGCATTTTCCTCACGATGCCCCAGCGCACGCGGTAGGACATCGTGCGCTGGCGGTGGCGCTCAGCGACTTAGCAGCCATGGGTGCTAAGTCTCGTTGGTGCCTGATGGCAATGACGCTGGATAAGAGCATCTTTAATGACCGCGAAGCTGCTGAACACTGGTTAGCAGGATACGCTGAAGGGTTTCACGCGCTTTGCCAGCAGCACTCCACTGCGCTGGTTGGTGGCGATGTCACCTCTGGGATGCTGACCATCGGTGTTACGGTGATGGGCGAAGTGCCATCTGGCCAAGCGCTAACTCGCTCAGGTGCGCAGGTCGGCGATGTTATCGCCGTGACCGGTGCCTTGGGTGGTGGTGCCGGTGGCCTAGCACTTTGGCGCCAGGGCGAACGCGAATTGTCGCACCCTCTGCTGGCTCGCTATTTGTTGCCGCAACCTCGCTTAGCCGCGGGTGTTGCACTGCGCGGCATTGCAACGGCGGCATTAGATATTTCAGATGGCTTGCTGGCAGATTTGTCGCACTTGCGTAAGGCATCTGGTATAGGCTGTGCACTAGACGTCGACGCGCTACCGTTGGCTATAGGATTGCAAGAAACGTTAGGCCACGATGACGCGATTAAAGCCGCGCTATCGGGTGGTGATGACTATGAGCTGCTGGTGACACTATCACCCAAAAGTCTCGCTATTGCCCAACAGCGGCTCGCCGATCTCGGTCTCTCGCTGACGGTGATAGGTCACTGTACCGAAACGCTAGGTGTCACTGGCGTTGCCGCCAGTGACTACGAAGGGTGGCAGCATTTTAGCGGGGAAGCGCCATGAACCGAGCACCAGCGAGCGTTTGGCGTCGGCCAACCCATTTTTTTGCCTTTGGCCTAGGCAGTGGTGCGGTGCCCTGGGCGCCTGGCACCTTCGGGACGCTAGCAGCAATCCCATTCTACTGGATGATGGCCGACCTCCCTTTGGCCTGGTATCTCAGCATTGTTTTTGTGGCGTTTGTGGTTGGGGTGTGGTTGTGTGACAAAACTTCCCATGACTTAGGCGTGCATGATCACTCCGGTATTGTTTGGGATGAGTTTGTTGGCTACTGGATAACCATGGCGGCAGTGCCCTTCTCGTGGGAGGCCGCTCTCTGGGGATTCATTGTTTTTCGTATTTTCGATGTCTTCAAACCGTGGCCTATCCGGTGGGCAGACCGGCGTGTTGCCGGGGGATTTGGCATTATGATTGATGACGTTATGGCGGGCATCTACGCGTGGAGTACGATGCATTTATGGTTTTGGCTACACTAATAACCTATCTGCACAAATCGGCAGGTGGGTCACCTATATAATAAATGGACTTAGCTAATTACTGGGAACTGATCACGCAATGTCGTTGGCGAATGGCTCCAATCGTGGGGGTGTTCAAGGAGATCGCATGCGCAAGGAACGACTAATCGTGCCTATTCTCGCGGCCTTAGTGGTGGCGTGGGTGGCGGCACAACTGCTATCAAGCATTTTGTTTGAACGCAGCCTTCGTCAAGCATTAGAAGATTTGGAAGCGCGAGGGGAGTGGCGGGTTAGTCGGACGGAGAGCCGCCAAGGGTGGTTGACGTCTCAGGGAAAACTGCTTTTATCGCCCTTATTAGGGCGGCCATGGCGGTTAGAGCTTACTTACCGTGCTCGTCATGGTGCGTTAAGTACTGACGTTGAAGGAACGCTACTGCCCCGCTTAGATAGCGTTTTGCAAAAAGCCGTGGGAGAGGTCTCTGCCCCGTCTATACCGCGCTGGCAAGGACGCTACCATACGCTAAGTGGGCACAGTGAACTGCGTCTGGCACTTGCCCCTTTTGTGATCCAGCAAAATGGTCGTGAGCTATCGGTTCGTGGTGCCCGTATGCGCTTAGAAGGCGTATTTGGTGATTGGCGGTTGCGTGCGCTGCTCGACCAGCTCACGCTAACAGATGGTCCCGCTCAATTAACGATGGGGCCATCGTCTCTTGAAAGCCGTTATACCTACATTGACGATGCCTATCATTTTGCTCAGCGTGACCATCTGCATGTTGAGTCGTTATCGCTTCACTATCCTGCCTATGATATTCGTGTGTCGCCGCTTGATGTTCACAGCCACATGGTACTCGACGAGCAAGAGCTTCGCTTGAATGGCGAACTGATCATTGGCGAGGTGAGCGTCCCAAGCGAAGCGCCCGATACACCTTTGTTAAGTGGTCGGATTGAGGCCGAGCTTTCACGCTTAAATGCGGATGCTGTTCGCGCAACAATCTTGCGTTTGCGGCAAGAAGCCTCATGGGGCGACGCTAGCCTACCAATGGCAGAAGGGCTGCTGGTGCGTTTAGCCCCTGATTTAAAAGGTGTGTTGAGTGACTCACCTCGTTTAGACATTACAACGATCGCGATTGAAAGTCCGCTGCTAGGTATCAATGTTAATGCAGATGGTGCGCTGTTTTTTGATGCGCGTGGGCTTGATGAGCTTATGATGACGAGGCTGGATAAGCCAGAAGAGCGCGCTCGCTGGTTGGATCGAGTTGATGGTGATTTCACTTGGTACGATGCACCAACCGTGGCAGCGCTTTGGCTAGGCCTCCCTCTTGGTACGCGAGAGTTGGAGTTTGATGTTGTTCGTGGCGAGTTGCGTGTTAATGGACGCCCGATGCCCCAGCTTTGGCCATAAGTGTTTTGAGCATTATCGTTTTGAGTATCACTGTTTTGAGCATCAATGCTTTCTACTAAACAGCGACGAGCTCTGAAGCTGTTACCACTCTTCGAATACACTGCTACAAATGGTGCCAAGGGTTGAAGTTCACCCCCTGTGCCCACATTCCTTAGACATTGCTAAGCGGATCAATCCGCTAGTCACTGTTATGGGAGGGCGCATGAGCGACCAGGATTACGACCGCGATCACGAACACCTCGATTGGCAGACGGACGATGAGTCCGATGCACCGCAAGACGATACCTCGAACAGTGAAGAGCACCGTTCAGACGGTGAGAAAGTTAATTCGTTAGTGCCTGCTAGCGATATGCTCCCAGAGCGCATCTATCTATTGCCGATTCATAATCGGCCATTCTTTCCCGCTCAGGTACAGCCGCTGGTCATCAACCGCGAGCGCTGGGAAGAAACTATGCGTCGGGTAGGTAATACCCCTCACCACACCATAGGCGTTGCCTTTGTTGGCGAGCAAGGTGTTGAGTCGTTGGATCACAACGATTTTCCTGAGATTGGCACGGCGGTCAAAGTACATAAACTCCAGAGTGAAGATCAACAGATCCAGTTTATCGCTCAGGGGGTTAAGCGTTTTAAAATTCAGCGCTGGTTGTCTAAAGAGCCGCCTTATCTGGTGGAAGTAAGTTATCCCAAAGAACCAGTCGACGCTGAAAACGAAGAAACACGCGCTTATGCGATGGCCATTATTAACGGCATCAAAGAGTTGCTGCCGATTAACCCACTTTATGGCGAAGAGCTTAAACATTACCTCAATCGCTTTAGTCCTCATGAGCCCGGTCCGCTAACTGACTTTGCAGCCGCTATCACATCTGCCAAAGGCCCTGAGCTGCAGGATGTACTCGCCACGCTGTCGGTGGCTGAGCGTATGCATAAAGTTCTCCCTCTGCTACGCAAAGAAATCGATGTTGCACAGTTGCAAAGCGAGATCAGTGAGCAGGTAAATGCTCAGATGCAGGAGCGGCAGCGAGAATTTTTCTTGCGTGAGCAGCTTAAGGTTATTCAGCGTGAACTGGGTATTTCCAAAGACGACCGTGAAAACGACGTCGATACGTTTAGGAACCGCCTAGAGTCACTGGTGGTGCCAGAACGCGTCCAAGCGCGTATTGATGATGAACTCAATAAGCTCAGCGTGCTAGAAACCGGCTCGCCAGAGTACGGCACTACTCGTAACTATCTTGATTGGCTCACCTCGTTGCCTTGGGGCGTTACCAGCCAGGACAAGCTTGACTTGGCTCATGCCAGGGAAGTTCTCAACCGCGATCACGACGGCTTACAAGATGTGAAAGAGCGGATTATTGAGTTTCTTGCCGAAGGTACTTTCAAAGGCGATGTAGGTGGCTCGATTGTGCTGCTGGTCGGCCCTCCCGGGGTCGGTAAAACGTCGATTGGGCGCTCTATTGCTGAAGCACTGGGCCGTGAGTTTTATCGTTTTTCTGTGGGCGGGATGCGCGATGAGGCTGAAATTAAAGGTCATCGTCGTACTTACGTTGGCGCAATGCCCGGCAAACTAATCCAGGCCTTTAAAGAAGTCGAAGTCGAGAACCCTGTGATTATGCTCGATGAGATTGATAAGCTGGGCCAATCATTCCAGGGCGACCCCGCGTCAGCGCTGCTTGAAGTGTTAGACCCAGAGCAAAACGTCGATTTCCTGGATCACTATCTCGATGTGCGCATGGACCTATCCAAAGTGCTGTTCTTGTGCACCGCGAATACTCTGGACTCTATCCCAGGGCCGTTGCTTGACCGTATGGAGCAGATTCGCCTTTCTGGGTATATCGCGGAAGAGAAGCTACAGATCGCTAAGCACCACCTATGGCCGAAGCTGTTGAAACGCGACAACCTGCCTAAGAAGCGTATCAACTTAACGGATGCCGCGCTCAAGCAGGTTATTGACGGCTATGCCCGTGAGGCAGGTGTTCGTCAGCTTGAAAAACAGCTGCATCGTATTGTTCGCAAGGCAGCCGTAAAGCTGCTGGAAGAGCAGGTGGAAACGGTAAAAATATCGGTTAAAAACCTGGAAGAGTTTCTGGGAGCACCGCTATTCCGCAAAGAGAAAGTGCTGAAAGGCGAAGGCGTTGTTACCGGGCTTGCCTGGACATCCATGGGCGGCGCAACACTGCCTATCGAGGCGGGCAAAGTTCATGCCCTGGATCGCGGTTTTAAACTCACCGGCAAGCTTGGCGATGTGATGAAGGAGTCCGCCAATATTGCCTATAGCTACACGCTGGGTCACTTGCAAGAGTATGGTGCCGATGCCGACTTCTTTGATTCAGCATTTGTGCATCTGCACGTGCCCGAAGGGGCGACACCCAAAGACGGCCCGTCGGCAGGGGTCACAATGACTACGGCGTTGCTTTCGCTGGCCAAGCATCAGGCGATTAACCGACCCTTGGCAATGACCGGTGAATTGACCTTAACCGGGCAAGTCTTACCGGTGGGGGGAATTCGAGAGAAAATTATTGCCGCACGCCGCAGCGATATTTTTGAGGTGATACTACCAGAAGCTAATAAGCGTGATTACGAAGAGCTTCCCGATTACTTGAAAGAGGGAATGACGGTGCATTTTGCAAACCGCTATCGTGATGTGGCCAATGTGGTCTTCACGTAGGCGCTTCAATCGATCGTTAAACAACCGTTTAGTTAAGCCGCCGCACCAAAGAGTGCGGCGTTTTTTTAGGGTTATTCAGAGGTTAAATTCCCTTGCAGCAAGTGATAATAGAGGCAAATCAAAATTAAAAGTCCCCTAGGGAGCCTCTGCATGCGCAACAACCAACCCGTCACTCAGCGTGAGTACACGCTTGACGATGAGACTGTGCTGATTTCACGTTCCGATTTGAAGGGCAATGTGACCTACGCTAACGCAGCGTTTGTCGAGGTCAGCGGCTATACCCGTGATGAATTGATGGGAAGCCCTCACAATCTAATTCGCCACCCGGATATGCCGGAAGCAGCTTATGCAGATTTCTGGAAGACGATTAAGTCAGGTGCGAGCTGGCAGGGTACGGTCAAAAATCGTCGTAAAAATGGTGATCATTATTGGGTCACTGCTAGCGTAGCACCGCTCAGGGATGGCGATCGCATCGTAGGGTATACCTCGTTGCGGCGCAAAGCCCCAGCTCAAAGTATTGCGCTGGCAGAAACCGTCTATAAAGAAATACGCGAAAAAGGTAAATCTCGCCGCTACACGCTGGCGCAAGGGGCGCTAAGGCGCCGTGGTGTGGGAGGCTTTTTTGCTCGCTTTCAGTTTAATAGCCTAAAAGCTAAGTTAACGGGTATGGTCGTAGCGTCCATTATTCTAATGGGATTGGCAGGCGGCCTAGGGATGTACGGCTTAATGGTTTCTGGTGAGCGTCTCGATACGTTAAATCGCTCAGGGCTAGAAGCCGTCGCCAATCTTCAGCGAATAGACCGCCAAATCGGACAGGTTGTAACTCAGTTGGAACCTGCTGTTCGTAACCCTCGGCGGGTTGATGTTGATGCAGTTGCCGCATCAATTAGCGAATATTCTCAATCAATACAAACGCTTTGGAACGAGTATCTTACTGACAGCAATGCCGATTCTGAGCGTCTGCAAGCTTTTAGTGCAAGATTAGCGACCTGGGTAAACAGTGTCGATACCACGATGACGGCGGTCAGTGACGCAAATGGCTTTGCCGCTTTCGAAGCCTTTAACGACGGTGTACAACCTACCACAGAGCAGCTAAGAGAGAGCAGTAGCCAGTTAGTTAGCGATGAGCGAGCAAATGCTGAAGCGCTTGTTGGTCAGGCTCAGCAGGGACGCCAGCAAATGTTGATTGCTCAAGTGGTGTTGATGGTCATTGGTTTGCTGTTGATGGTAGGTCTCAGTGCCGTAATTCTAAGGTCAGTGTTGCGCAGCGTAGAAGGGGCGCGACATATTACTTTTCAGATTGCAGCAGGTAATTTGGCTGCTCGCGAACGTCGTGAAACGAAAGACGAGCTGGGCGAGTTGCTCTATTCGTTGGATACCATGCGCTTTAGCTTGGCGAGTATTGTCGGTGATGTAGAACATCGAGTGTCGGTTGTCACGCCTGCTGTTCAGCAAATTGCCGCTGAAAATGAAGAGCTTGCTTCTCGCACCGAGCAGCAGGCGTCATCACTGCAGCAAACGGCCTCTAGTATGGAAGAAATGACGTCCACGGTGCAGCAAAATACTGAGAATGCTCGCCAAGCGACGGAGCTGGCGGTGCAGAATGCCTCAAGCACCCGCGATACCCGAGAGCAAATGCAGCAGTTGGTCGCAAGAATGCAGCGTATTGCCCAAAGTGCTGAAAAAATGGCGGAGATGATTGGCGTCATTGACGGAATCGCGTTCCAAACGAATATCCTGGCACTCAATGCATCGGTCGAAGCTGCACGTGCTGGAGAGCATGGTCGAGGCTTTGCGGTAGTAGCTAGTGAAGTGCGTAACTTGGCGAGCCGTAGTGCTGATGCGGCCCAAGAAATTCGCAAGATGATTGAAAGTACGACGCAAGAGGTCAGTGGCGGCCGTGGCGCGGTCGAGCAAGCTGAGCGAGCCATCGATAATGTGATGCAGCAGGTCAGCCGTGTCAGTGAGCTGATGGAGTCGATTAGCACCGCCTCAAGCGAGCAAAGCAGCGGTATTGGCCAAATTAATTCCGCGATTGCTGAAATGGATAATGTGACTCAGCAAAACGCCACCAAAGTACAAACCATCGCGGCCTCGGCGGATAATCTAGCGCTAGAGACGTTTGAGCTAGCGAATGTAGTGGATGCCTTCCGTCTGGAAGGCGCCCAGGAAGAAAATATTCACTCTGCCCGGGAAAAGCTACAGCAGGTTAATCAAGCGCAGCGTAAAGCGTCACTGAAACTGCCTTCAGGCGCTGCGGCAAGAGAATTGGCTAGTCAAGAGTCCTCTGCACAGTGGGAGACGTTTTAACTGCGACAAATTGGGAAGGGAGGTTGCTCTCAGCATCTAGTCTCCACGGTGCGCTCATGCCACAATCTAAGGCCGCTGGATTCACTTGCCTGTCGCCAAGAATGCGGCAGGCCACGATAAAGATGTAGAAGAGGACACCATGCCCGAGTATCGCTCCCGTACGACCACCGCCGGCCGTAATATGGCCGGCGCCCGCGCCCTTTGGCGCGCCACCGGCATGAAAGACGACGACTTCCATAAGCCCATTATTGCGGTTGCGAACTCGTTTACCCAGTTTGTGCCGGGCCATGTTCACTTAAAAGACATGGGCCAATTGGTCGCACGTGAAATTGAAAAAGCCGGCGGTGTGGCTAAAGAGTTCAACACCATAGCGGTAGACGATGGCATCGCGATGGGGCACGACGGCATGCTCTATTCGCTGCCCAGCCGCGATATTATCGCCGATAGCGTTGAGTACATGTGTAATGCCCACTGTGCCGACGCGCTAGTGTGTATTTCCAACTGCGACAAAATTACCCCTGGGATGTTGATGGCTGCTATGCGCCTCAATATTCCGGTCATTTTTGTTTCGGGTGGGCCCATGGAAGCGGGCAAAACCAAGCTGCTAGATCACGGCCTAGATCTGGTCGACGCCATGGTTATGGCGGCTGACGATAGCGTTGATGATGAAACTCTGGCTGAAGTCGAGCGCAGTGCTTGCCCCACCTGCGGCAGTTGCTCGGGTATGTTTACCGCTAACTCGATGAACTGTCTAATGGAAGCATTAGGCTTAGCACTACCTGGTAATGGTACCGTGCTGGCGACCCATTCAGACCGTCGGCGCCTGTTTGAAACCGCTGGCCATCGCATTGTAGAGCTGGCCAAGCGCTACTATGAAGGCGAAGAAGCCCACCTGCTGCCCCGTGCGATTGGTAACAAAGCAGCGTTCAAAAATGCCATGACGTTAGATATCGCCATGGGCGGATCTACGAATACAATTTTGCATTTGCTGGCGGCGGCCCAAGAAGCGGAAGTCGACTTCTCCATGGCGGATATTGATCGGCTCTCTAGGGAAGTGCCGCAGCTATGTAAGGTGGCACCCAATACCCAGAAATACCATATCGAAGATGTTCACCGTGCGGGTGGCATTATGGCTATTCTGGGCGAACTGGATCGTGCGGGAGTGCTGGACACGTCAGTGCCAACTGTTTACGGCGATAGCCTAAAAGCGGCGCTGGAAGAGTGGGATATTATGCGCTCGCCAAACGCTGAGGTGGTCGAGTTCTTTAAAGCAGGCCCTGGTGGTATTCCAACCCAAACCGCTTTCTCACAAAGCGCCCGCTGGCCAAGCCTAGATGGCGATCGTGCTACCGGTTGTATTCGCGACCTAGCGCATGCGTTCTCAACAGAAGGCGGTTTGGCTGTGCTTTACGGCAACATCGCCCTCGATGGTTGCGTGGTTAAAACGGCAGGCGTTGACGATTCGATTCTCGTGTTCGAAGGCAAAGCCCACGTCGTTGAGTCCCAAGATCAAGCAGTGGCCAATGTATTGGACGGTAAGGTCAAAGAGGGCGATGTAGTGGTCATTCGCTACGAAGGCCCTAAAGGCGGTCCTGGCATGCAGGAAATGCTCTATCCGACCTCGTACTTAAAATCCAAAGGACTGGGTAAGGCCTGTGCATTGTTGACGGATGGCCGCTTCTCGGGCGGGACGTCTGGGCTTTCCATTGGTCATGTTTCCCCCGAAGCGGCGGCAGGTGGCGCGATTGGTTTGGTTGAGCAGGGCGATACCATTCTGATTGATATTCCCAACCGTACGATTAACGTGCAACTACCTGATTCAGTATTAGCGAAGCGTCGCGAGGCAATGGAAGCTAAAGGCAAAGACGCCTGGAAGCCCGTCGAGCAGCGGCCTCGTAAGGTAACTCCCGCACTGAAAGCCTACGCATTGCTGGCCACGTCAGCAGACAAAGGTGCGGTTCGCGACCTTTCCAAGCTCGACTAGGTGTAGGTACTATGTAAAACAGCCCGTGCAAAGCGGGCTGTTTTATGTGGATTGCTTTATGTGAGCTGCTTTATGCCCAATGCAAACCGTCAAAACGACTAAGGAATGTAATGAAGGCGATTATCAACGTTGGCCTCGTTGGCTATGGATTTGCGAGTAAAACGTTTCATGCGCCACTCATTCAGGCAACGGAAGGCTTGGATTTAGTCGCAGTATCCTCTAGCGATGCCGCCAAAGTGCATGCTGACTTGGATGTTGAGGTTGAGCGCCAAGCACTGGCGTTATGTCAGCGTAGCGATATTGATCTAATTGTTATCCCTACACCTAATGACACGCATTTTCCGCTCGCCAAAGCAGCGTTGATGGCGGGTAAACACGTAGTCGTCGATAAGCCGTTTACCGTCACACTTTCAGAAGCCAAGCAGCTAAAAGCGCTGGCGATTGATAAAGAGCGTTTGGTGTCGGTATTTCATAACCGCCGTTGGGATAGTGACTTCCTTACTATTAAAGCGCTGCTTGAAGCCGGCACGTTAGGCCGTGTCACTGGGCTTGAGTCGCGTTTTGATCGTTTTCGTCCTGAGGTTCGTGACCGCTGGCGCGAAAAAGCCACACCAGGTGGGGGAATTTGGTATGACCTAGGCCCTCACTTGCTTGACCAAGCCTGTGAGCTGTTTGGGATGCCAAATGCCATCATGCTAGATCTGGGTGTGCGCAGAGATGACGCTAAAGCCGATGATGACTTTTTAGCGCTGCTGGAGTACGACGGCTGTCGCGTTAGCCTCAGCGCTGGCACGCTGGTTGCCGAATCAACACCGCGCTTCCGCATTAATGGAACGAAAGGTAGCTACCTTAAATACGGTCTAGACCCTCAAGAGGATCGCTTAAAAGCGGGAGAGGTGCCAACGCCTGCCTGGGGTGCTGACTCCCCTGGTACGCTGACCCTTCGCGAGGGCGACGGAGAAGAGGCACCGCTAGTGCGTCACGAGCATGCTACCCAGGCGGGTGACTACTTGGCTTATTATCAAGGCGTGGCCGTCGCGATCCGCGATAAAACGCCACTGCCTGTTGATATTGACGATGCGCTACGCAACATGACGCTCTTGGAAGCAGGCCTAGACAGCCATCGCCAACGCCGCTGGATACCGCTAAAACACCATTTGTAAGCATTGGATGAAAAGCCTTTTGGCAGTGGCCAGGCACCCCTGGGGTCATCATTGTAGGAGGCCGATTTATCGGGCGATGGCGGCGCAGCCGCCCATAGCTGGCACAGGCAGAAAAGCCTGGGTCATCGCGAGCTGAAGCTCCCTCCCACAAGGTACCGTGCCACTGATCTATTTTAGGAGGCCAAACCATCGCGAGCTGAAGCTCCCTCCCACAAGGTACCGTGCCACTGATCTATTTTAGGAGGCCAAACCATCGCGAGCTGAAGCTCCCTTCTAGACTATTTGCCCGCGTTGATCATTAACGCTTTACAACAAATCCATTGCGTTATTACGTTTCTCTTCGCGTAGCTTATCCCTTGCGATATAGAGCGCGGCTATGGCGCGGGCTTCGTGGAAGTCGTCACGTAATAGCAGTGCCGGCAGTTCTTCAATGGCATGGGTTTCGACAATCAACGGCTCTGGCTCGTCGCCCGGCAGGCGCTTGGGATAAAGATCGGTGGCGATGAGTACCTGCATGCGGTGGCGCATATAGTTAGGCGCAAGCGATAACTCCACCAGCGGTTCAATGCGATGCGCGCCAAAGCCGCACTCTTCCATTAGCTCGCGGTTGGCTGCAGTGACAATATCTTCGCCGGGATCAACTAGCCCCTTTGGCAGCGTCAGCACATAATCTTCAAAGCCCGCCGCATATTCACGAATAAGCAGTACATGCTCTGGATCGGGCATGGCAATAATCATTACCGCGCCTCGGTCTGCGCCGGTTAAACGTTCAAACTGGCGCTCTTCACCATTAGAAAAGCGCAAGTCAAGCGACTCAATCTGGAATAAACGGCTTTTGGCGACGTTGGTTCGCGCCAAGATTTGCGGCTTTTTCAGGTAGTCATGTGGGGTATTGCCTGTTGAAGCGTCGTGGAGTGACATCATGCCTCCGTGGCTGCAAAAAACGGGTTACGCTACAATAGCATGCTTACTCTTTCATACTGGAGCGGCAATGATTGATTGGCGCGAGATTGATACTGTCCTACTCGATATGGATGGCACGCTGCTGGATCTGCACTTCGATAGCCATTTCTGGCTAGAGCACCTGCCAAAACGCTATGTTGAGCTTCATCAGCTAGACGCAGCGAGCCAAGAAGCGCTGCGTGCGCGCATTATCGGTGAACAGGGCACGCTGAACTGGTACAGCCTTGCGTACTGGAGCCGCGAGCTCGGTGTGGATATCGTGGCGCTGAAACGCGAAGTACAACACTTGATAGGCCTGCGTAGCGACGCGTTAGACTTTTTAACCTGGCTTAAGCAAGGCCACCCCCGTGTCATTCTAGCGACCAACGCAGACCGTGCCAGCCTCGCGCTAAAATTACCGCTGACAGGGTTGGAAAACTACCTCGACGCCATCATCTCATCAGAAGATGTGGGGGCTGCTAAAGAGGAGCAGGCTTTCTGGTTTGCGCTTCAAGAGCGAGAACCGTTTGATTCAGCGCGTACGCTGTTTATCGATGATAACGCACGCGTACTCGAAAGTGCCCGTGAGTTTGGTATTAAACACTTACTGGGTATTAAGCAGCCAAATAGCCAGCGGCCTGAAAAAGAACTGCAGGAGTTTATTGCCCTAGACCGGTTTGCCCAACTGCTGCCAGATAACCTGCCAGGGCAGCGAGGAGAGCGTTAATGAGCGACAGCGTTCGCTTGGATAAGTGGCTATGGGCCGCACGGTTTTTCAAAACCCGTGCCCTGGCTAAAAAAGCGATAGAAGGCGGTAAGGTCCACTATGACGGTGGCCGCGTAAAAACCAGCAAAAATGTCGAGCTGGGGGCGCTTATTCGCGTTCCCCAAGGGTGGGATATTTTTGAGGTGGAAGTGATTTCGCTTTCCGACCAGCGTCGCGGCGCGCCAGAAGCGCGTAAGCTCTACGCTGAAACCGAGGAAAGCGTGCAACGTCGAGCCAAAGAAGCTGAAGCTCGTCGTCTCACCAATGAAGCCATGCAGCACCCACTCAAACGCCCTGATAAAAAACAGCGGCGTGATATCCAGCGCTTCCAGCGCCAACAGGGCGATTAAATACGCATTTATTCGTCATGGCGGTAAGCCTTCTCTCTACTTCTCCGGCGGTTTCCTTATGTCTGATCAAATCCAACGTTTTATGTTTGACCAAACCAACGTGCGTGGTGAAATCGTCACGCTCAGCACTGCCTATCATGAAGTGTTAGACCGTCACGCCTATCCACCAGCGGTTAATGAACTGCTGGGTGAGCTGCTGGCGGCGGTCGCTTTGCTAACGGACACGGTAAAACTAGACGGCACCTTAAGCATTGAAGTGCGTGGACGAGGCTCGCTTGCACTCTTAATGGCCGAGTCCAACCCCGGTGGTGAGCTGCGTGCGATCGCGCGAATCGCGGAAGACGCTGTGCTGCCCAGCGAACATGCCAGTTTCCGAGAGCTGGTGGGTGAAGGCCAAATTGTGATTACCCTCGATCCCAGGGAAGGGCATCGATATCAAGGTATTGTTGCGCTTGATCACGCTACCTTGGGGGGCTGCCTAGAAGCATACTTTGGCCAATCAGAACAGTTGCCAACACGCCTTTGGCTCGCGGCTGATGGCGAGCGTGCAGGTGGGCTGCTGCTTCAGCGCCTGCCTGACGCCTCACAAAATCAAGATGTTGATGCTTGGGAGCGCAGCGTTCATCTCGCTGAAACCATTAAGGCTGAAGAGCTGCTGGGGCTGGAGCAGCGCGAAGTGCTGTATCGGCTCTATCACGAAGAGACGGTTAGAGTGTTCGAGCCGAAAGCACTACGCTTTGGTTGCACCTGCTCGCGGGAGCGAATGAGTCATGCGTTATACACGCTTGGCGAACAGGAACTGCGCGATATTTTGCGTGAAGAAGGCGCAATCGATACGCAATGCCACTTTTGCCACACGAAATATCACTACACAGCCGCAGATATTGAAATTTTATTAGAAAATCCGGACGCGCCACCCCCGGTGATTCATTGATTGTGTAGTCGCAGATGATGGCATGAGTATTG
Source organism: Halomonas sp. IOP_6 (assembly GCF_021151565.1). NCBI lineage: Bacteria > Pseudomonadati > Pseudomonadota > Gammaproteobacteria > Oceanospirillales > Halomonadaceae > Halomonas > Halomonas sp. IOP_6. The sequence goes on from NZ_JAIRBO010000013.1 coordinate 45,915, forward strand.
AAGTCGTATAGGTACCGCGCTAGTCATAGCAAAGCCTATAGGATGCCTGCCGAACGGTTGTTTGAAAATATACTGCGCTGCAACACAAAATGTAGTGTCATTGTAGTAGTTTAACTACAAGATATTTGATGAAAGCCCCCGTTTCCTGGGGGCTTTCTTTTTGCCATAATGCGCCGGACTTCAGCGCACTCAGCCCATGGTATTGGAAACAATAAGCGGCTGAGATGATTTCTCAAGGCGTCGTTGACGCCCGGTAAATTCGAGACCCAGGAATCGACATGACCACGACTCAAGCCGCTCCCCAAGCCCACGTTAATCTTAGCAGCGCCGAACTGATCGAGCGCGCCGTGGCCCGTGGTGAAGGCCGCCTGTCGGCTAACGGTGCGCTGGTGGTAAACACCGGTCTGCGCACAGGGCGTTCACCGAAAGATCGCTATATCGTCGACGAGCCCTCTACTCGCGATAGCATCGACTGGGGAAGCGTGAACCGCCCGTTTGATGCTGAGAAATTTTCAGCGCTGTGGGCACGTGTAGAAGACTATCTGGGTAGCGGTGAGCACTTCGTAGCCGAACTGCATGTCGGCAGTGATAACACACACTACTTGCCCGTTCGTGTTACCACAGAAACGGCTTGGCAAAACCTGTTTGGCCGCACCATGTTTGTGCGCCCGCAGGCATACAACACAGCAGTTAAAGATGAGTGGACGATTCTAAACGCCGCGGGCTTTGAGTGTGACCCCAGCCGCGACGGCACCAACTCTGATGGCTGTGTCATTATTAACTTTGCCGAGCGCAAAGTATTGATTGCTGGTATGCGCTATGCCGGTGAAATGAAGAAAGCAATGTTCTCTGTGCAGAACTACTTGTTGCCAGAAGCTGACGTTCTGCCGATGCACTGTTCTGCAAACGTTGGTGAAGACGGCGAAACCTGCCTGTTCTTCGGTCTTTCAGGTACGGGTAAAACCACGCTTTCCGCTGACCAAGCGCGCTACCTGATTGGCGATGATGAGCACGCGTGGGGCGACGGTATCGTCTTCAACATGGAAGGTGGCTGCTACGCTAAGTGTATCGACCTTTCTGAGAAGAACGAGCCAGTTATCTGGAACGCGATTAAGTTTGGTACCGTACTGGAGAACGTTGTTCTTGACGATCGTCGCGAGCCGGATTATGCCGACGATAGCCTGACCCAGAACTCTCGTGCCGCCTATCCGCTAGAGCACGTTGAAAAGCGTGTACCGGAGAACCTGGCTGGTGAGCCTAACGCTATCGTCTTCCTGACCTGCGATATGTCTGGCGTATTGCCGCCCGTATCGATTCTTTCCAAAGAAGCCGCCGCGTACCATTTCTTGTCAGGCTACACTGCGAAAGTGGGCTCTACCGAAATGGGTTCATCTGAAGGCTTGGCTGCTACATTCTCTACCTGCTTCGGTGCGCCATTCTTCCCGCGTCCTGCGCGTGAATACGCCGATCTGTTGATCAAGCGGGTAGACAAAAAAGATGCTCAGGTTTATCTCGTCAACACCGGTTGGACAGGTGGTGCCTACGGCGAAGGTGGCTCACGTTTCTCTATCCCGACTACTCGCGCCATCATCAGTGCTATTCAGTCTGGCGTGCTGCGTGATGTTGAAACCCAGCACATCGATGGCCTTAACCTTCAAGTGCCTGTAGCGGTGCCGGGTGTCGACTCTAGCCTGCTCAATCCTCGCGAAACGTGGGCTGACCAAGATGCCTACGATCGTCACCTGCAAGACCTTGCCACCAAATTCGTTGATAACTTCAAGAAGTTTGAAGGTGTTAACGAGGCAATTATCAAGGCGGGTCCGCAGTTAACCTGACATGTACGATAGGGTAAAGGTTGTCGAATGTTTGGATAACTAATCGAACGTTTGGACAGTCAAGTAGTCAAAACGGGACGGTGCTAAGGCGCCGTCCCGTTTTTGTGTCTATGTCCTTGACGTGTTAAGGGGGAATGCGCAAATGAAGCGTCGTCACTTTTTGGGGCTTGCTGGACTAACCGGATTGGCAGGTGTTCTTCCTGGCGTCTCGTTTGGCTTTCCGCGATTAGACCTTAAAGCAGCCCCTGGCCTTGAAAAGCTTGAATTAAGCGAAGATGAATGGCGTGAACGCCTTACTGATGAAGCATTTTATGTGCTCCGCGAAGAGGGAACTGAGCGCGCCTTTTCAAGCCCTCTGGACGGAGAGGTTGGGGAAGGTGAGTACCGCTGTGCTGGGTGCGATCTTGTACTTTTCACCAGCGCAATGAAGTATGACTCTGGCACCGGTTGGCCCAGTTTTTTCGAACATGTTGAGGGCCACTTGTTAAGCAAGTTGGATTTCAAACTGGTGTGGCCACGCACAGAGTATCACTGTGCGCGCTGCGGCGGTCATCAAGGCCATGTCTTTGGTGATGGCCCAGAGCCTACCGGCTTGCGTTGGTGCAACAACGGTGTAGCACTGCGTTTTGTGCCTGCATAAAACACTATCCGCGGGTGCCTCGTTTGCTCGTCCCTCGCAAGACTCGTTACACCGCGCTACAGGGATGCAACCATTGAGCTCAGTGGGATTGTAGCGCGTGGTAAGCGAAGCGCACCCGCGAGGGCAGCTTCCCCATCGTAGCCAATTCATGCCAGTATCGTGCGATTGTGGTACCTTGTCGGCACCTCGAATGCTGCATGAGTTAGTTGCACGTTATGGATGTCAAACAACGCATTATTTCACGCTTAGCCACTGAGCTAAACGTACGGCCTGAACAGGTCTCCGCAACGGTAGAGCTTCTGGATGGTGGCGCTACCGTGCCGTTTATTGCACGTTATCGTAAAGAGGTAACGGGTGCCCTCGATGATATTCAGCTGCGCCAACTGGATGAGCGCCTGCGCTATTTGCGCGAGCTGGAAGAGCGCCGTGAAGCCGTACTAGCGGCTATCGATGAGCAAGGCAAGCTGGATGCCACGCTAAAAGCAACGATTCAGGCAGCTGAGACGAAGCAGCGCCTAGAAGACTTATACCTACCGTTTAAGAAAAAACGCCGCACGAAAGCTCAAATTGCCCGTGAAGCGGGCCTAGAGCCACTGGCTGATGCCCTGTTGGCCAATCCGCAGCTTAATCCCGAAAGCGAAGCAGCGCAGTACCTGCGCCCTGCAGAAGGCGATATTCCAGCCATTGAAGATGCCAAAGCCGCCCTTGATGGTGCTAAGCAAATTCTCATGGAACGCTTCGCCGAAGACCCTGAACTTATTGGCCGATTGCGTGAACGGTTATGGCAAGAGGGCGAATTAAGTGCCCGCGTGCTAGATGGCAAGCAGCAGGAGGGCGCAAAGTTTTCTGACTACTTCGAACATGACGAGAAACTGGCCAAGGTGCCATCTCACCGTGCGCTGGCTATGTTCCGCGGTCGCAACGAAGGTATTCTAAGTCTGGCGATTCGTCTGCCTGGCGAAGAGGGCGCGCCAATTCATCCGGCCCAGGTCGCTATTGCCAAACAAGTGGGTATTAGCGATGAAGGCCGCCCCGCCGACAAATGGTTGAGCGAAGTAGTGCGCTGGACGTGGCGTGTGAAGCTTTATACCGCGCTTGAAACCGAGTTGTTGGGTCGCCTGCGCGAGCAGGCAGAGTTGACTGCTATCGAGGTGTTTGCCGCCAACCTGAAAGACCTTTTGCTGGCAGCGCCTGCAGGGCAAAAAGTGACTCTCGCGATTGACCCGGGTCTAAGAACCGGCTGCAAGGTTGCGGTGGTGGATGCTACCGGTCAATTTATCGACCAAGCGACGATTTACCCCCATGCGCCGCAGAATCGCTGGGACGAATCGCTCAATGTGCTCGCTAAGCTGGTTAAACAGCACGGCGTTCAACTCGTTGCCGTTGGCAATGGCACCGCCAGTCGTGAAACCGACAAGCTGGCAGGTGATCTGCTGAAGGCGTTAGCACCCGAACATCGTTTAAGTAAAGTCATGGTGTCTGAGGCTGGTGCGTCGGTTTACTCCGCGTCGGAATACGCTTCCCGCGAGCTGCCTGATCTTGATGTCACTGTGCGCGGTGCTGTCTCTATTGCTCGCCGCCTGCAAGACCCGCTTGCAGAGCTGGTGAAAATCGAGCCGAAATCTATCGGTGTTGGTCAGTATCAGCACGATGTCTCCCAGGTGCAGCTGTCACGTAGCCTAGAAGTCGTGATAGAAGACTGCGTTAACGCTGTCGGTGTGGATCTCAATACGGCATCTAGCGCATTGCTTTCACGTGTTGCCGGGCTAAGTGCTGCCATTGCTGAAAATATTGTTGCTCAACGCAACGTTAAAGGTGCCTTCACAAGCCGTAAAGAGCTGTTGGAAGTTAGTCGCCTTGGGCCAAAGACGTTTGAGCAGTGTGCAGGTTTTTTGCGCATTAGCAACGCCGAAAATCCGCTGGACGCCAGCGCTGTTCACCCAGAGGCTTATACGCTGGTAGAGCGTATTGCCAAGCAGAATAGTCGAGATATAAAAGGCCTGATTGGTGATAGTGCGACGCTAAAAGCACTGAAGCCCGCTGACTTCGCTGATGAGCGTTTTGGTGTTCCTACCGTCAGCGATATTCTCAAAGAGCTGGATAAGCCAGGACGCGATCCGCGCCCTGAGTTTAAGGCGGCTGAATTCCGTGAAGGCGTCGAAACACTCAAAGACCTGAAGCTGGGCATGGTGCTGGAAGGTACCGTCACCAACGTGACTCACTTCGGTGCCTTTGTAGATATTGGCGTTCATCAAGACGGGCTCGTGCATATTTCAGCGCTCTCTGACCGCTTTATCGATGATCCCCGCAGTGTAGTAAAAGCAGGCGATATCGTTACCGTTAAGGTGATGAGCGTGGATATCCCCCGCAAGCGGGTAGGGCTTTCAATGCGTTTGGATGATGAGCCAGAGCAGGCGCAAGCAGCTGCAAATTCCACTAACGACGAGCCTCGTAAGCCTGCACGTAGCCAGCGGTCGGCTAGTTCTGGACAGAATGGTCGTGGTCAACGCCAGGGAGGAAAGTCCAGCGAAGCAGCGGCACCAATGGGCGCGCTCGGCGCAGCACTGCTTAAAGCAAAGCAGGGCAAATAGTCGCGCGTCTTGAATATTTAATGGTTGCCGCCATATCCTGCTGTCTATTCTCGGTAAAAAAACGTGATAAACCGCATGGCGATGCCAGCTGATTTCAACAAGGCCTGCTTTAAGCAGGCCTTACTAACAAGGAGTGTTCACCTTGTCTGAACCTCTCACTGTGCCATCCACACTGACCGCCCAGGTTGAGCGTTTGCTCCCTAGCGCGCGTTTAGGGCGCCTAGGTCGCCTGCGTCGCGGGGTGGAAAAAGAGGGCCTGCGCGTTGACGCCAACGGCCATATTGCTCAAACGCCGCACCCTTACGCGCTGGGTTCAAAGCTAACCCACCCGCATATCACCACTGACTACTCCGAAGCGCTATTGGAGTACATCACACCGGTGTATTCAGAGCCAAAAGAGGCGTTGGCATTTTTATCAGACCTGCACACGTTTACCTATCACCACTTGGAAAATGAGTGGATTTGGCCAGGCAGCATGCCGTCTCGGCTTTCCGGTAACGATAGTGTACCGATTGCCGACTACGGCAGCTCCAATGTGGGCACCATGAAGCATGTTTATCGTAAAGGGTTGGATGTGCGCTACGGGCGTATTATGCAGGCTATCGCCGGGGTGCATTACAACGTATCGCTACCCGATGATATGTGGCATGCCCTGCGTGAGCTTGAAAAAGCCACCAATATTCCTTTTAACGATTATCGCTCTACGCGTTATTTCGGCATGATTCGGCATTTTCGTCGTCATAGCTGGCTGCTGCTCTACCTATTTGGCGCATCACCCGCCATCGACAAAAGCTTCCTGCCAACTGGCTCAGTGCCTGAAAAACTGCAGTCGTTGAGCGACGACACCTATTACGCCCCCTATGCGACCACGCTACGTATGTCGGATTTGGGCTATCAGAATAAAGTGCAGTCGCAGCTTAAAATCTGCTTTAACTCGTTGTCCAACTACGTCAACACGCTACGGCACGCTATTTCCACTCCGTGGCCAGACTACGAAAAGCTGGGCGTGAAGAACGGCGACGAGTGGCAGCAGTTAAACGCCAATATTTTGCAGATTGAAAACGAATACTACAGCGATATTCGCCCTAAACGAGTCGCCAAGCACAACGAAACGCCCAGTCAAGCCCTGGAAGCGCGTGGGGTGGAGTACATCGAAGTACGCTGTTTGGATCTTAATCCATTCGACCCGCTAGGTGTCACCGAGGCTCAGATGCGTTTTGTTGATACCTTCTTAATGTGGTGTCTATTAAGCGATAGCCCGTGGATTTCAGACGAAGAGTGCGACCGCTTAGACGACAATCGCCGTTTCGTCGTTGAGCGTGGGCGTGACCCAGCGCTGAAGCTGATCCATAACGGCAAAACGACGACTGTGAAGGAGTGGGGCGAGCAGATTTTTGCGGAAATGGCCGAAGTGGCACGCCTATTGGATGCTGTAGAAGAGAGTACTCCTCATGCGTCGGCACTCGCTGAGCTAGCGCCGCGGCTGAAAGATCCCTCTCTAACTCCTTCAGCGCAACTACTGGAGCGCCTGGAAGCTGGTAATGGCTCGCTCAGCGATACGCTGTTGCAATTGGCTCAAGAGCAGGCCGACAAGCTTAAATCCACGCCCATGCTACGTTCTCGTGAAGCACTGCTTGCTCAGTTGATCGAGACCTCGCACCAACAACAGCACGATATTGAAGAAGCCGATCAAGAGAGCTTTAGTGAGTTCCTAAGCACTTACTTTGCCAAAGCGCGTGAGTCCAGAGCGCTGTCTGCTATTTCACCAGAGGATGGTCAATGACATCATTAGCAGTTCGCCCTATCGCGTTAGCGGGCTTCGCCTTTTGTGTTCTGATGATGGCGGTAGCCTTGGGGCTTGAGCATATTATGGGATTGGAACCCTGCCCGTTGTGTATTTTTCAGCGGGTCGCGGTGATTGCCGCAGGGCTGGTGCTAGGTATCGCTGCACTTCATAACCCAAGTGGCAAAGTAGGCAAAGCTATCTACGGTTTGCTGAGCTTAGCCGCAGTAGGTACCGGTGCTTTTGTTGCCGGAAGGCATGTATGGCTTCAAGGCTTGCCCGCTGACGAAGTGCCAACCTGTGGCCCAGGCCTTGAGTACATGATGGATATCTTGCCGATGCAAGAAGTGGTTGCCATGGTGCTTACCGGCTCTGGTGAGTGTGCTGACATCGATTTCATGTTCTTAGGCCTGTCGCTGCCTGCATGGACCTTGATCGGCTTTTTATTGCTCGCGATTGCGCCTCTGCGTATTCTGTGGTCTTTAAAAACATGGTCTGTAAAAAAGAGTTAAATAAGTGGTATGGTTTACATTAATTGATTGGCCTCATTGAATTAAGTAAACCGTACCCGCTAGGATTGACAGGTGTCCACGGACGCGCGAGTCTAGCTCAGTTGAAGACGGCTATCTGTAAGGAGAAAGCCCCATGCTCGAAGATTGCAAAAATGCCCTGGAGCGCTGGGGGGGCGTGCACAGTTTGATTGATCGCTGGCTTGATCAGCGCCGCTCGCTGTTAGTCAGCTTCATTGAGCTGAAAGAAGCTTGTGACGCCGAGTTAGAGGCGATTAGCAAAGCGCGCATTGACACCTTTAGTGAGTTGTTGATGGACTACATCAGCGCTGGGCACTTCGAGATTTACCCCCAGCTTGCTGAGGAAGCGAAGGCATTCGACGATGAGAGTGCATTACAAATCGCGGCAAAGCTTCTTGAGCGCTTAGAATTGTCAACGGCCATGGTGCTGGAATTCGATGAAGACTTCGCCTCACCGGTACGCTGTCAGCAGAATCTAGTGCGTTTGCCCGCCTGGATTGACCGCTTAGCGAAAGGGTTGGCAGAGCGCTTCGCCCTTGAAGACCAGCTAATCGCCCGCCTGCACGCCGCCCACAGCCCACAGCAGATAAAGTCACCAGCTTAATTTTCCCCATTTTCCATAGCATGGTGTGTTGTAGGAGGGAGCTTCAGCTCGCGATGGTGTTCGGACTTTGTTGCTGCTAACTAAGGGCGGTGGCTACTCCGCCTCGCTGAGGTGCCGGATCACCGATAAATCGGCCTCCTACAGTGGCACGGTGTCTTGTAGGAGGGAGCTTCAGCTCGCGATGGTGTTTAGGTAAATAGCCTGGATATTGTAGGGGGAGCTTTAGCTTTGGTTCGACACTTCGACGATGATCCAAGCTAATGCGCCTGGCTATGTCAGGGGCGGCTGCGCCGCCATCGCCCGATAAATCGGCCTCCTGGTATGGATTGACCTGTCAAGGGCACGGTTATCTTTCGTTCATTCGGTTGTCCTCAATGCCTAGGGGTCAGGAAGCGAAGGGCTATCTGCGACGGTGGATCTCTCTGGTATTCGTGGGTTGGTTACCGACCTGTCATCACTTCGTCGCGGAGCTACCCTGCTCTACAAGCGAGGGTCACCCAGCCCCAGAGGGCGGGGCCTCATAGGAGGGCCAGGGGTTCTCCCACCGGCCCGACGCTCCCTGACACCTAGACACTGGAACGTGATAGTCATGCGGTTGCCCGGCTTCCGTGCGGTTTGCCCATAGCCTCACAGGCAATCGCCCACATAAACCCCGTCAATTCGCGCGCGACGGCGGTGATAACCTGCTGCTTCATCTTGCCCGTGGCCGCCAATCGACGGTAACGTCCGCAGAGTCGTTTCTGTGCTTCCCAGGCGATTGCCTGCACCGTCGGCGTGGTCTGCTCGGCTCGCTTCTCAATAATGCGCGTCTTGCGCGCGGGGAAGCGATAGCTCCAGGCGGCCTCCACCAACACACGACGCACATGACCATTCCCCGTTTTAGTGATGCCTCCCTGTCGGCGACTACCGCCACTGGAGTGCTCGCTGGGCACTAGTCCCAGGTAGGCCATCAGTTGCCGCGGTGAGTCGAACCGGCTGATATCACCCAGCTCGGCCAGCACTGTCATGGCGGTAATCAGGCTGATCCCACGCATCGCCATTAGCGACCGAACCACCGAGGCCAGTGACCACTCCATTAACGCCGCTTCCATTTGCTTCTCTAACCCTGCAACGCGTCGTTGAGCCTCTCTCACGGCCTCAATGTACTCCTGTAGCACGATCTGCTGAATCCGATTATCGAAGCGGACGGTCTCGAGCCAGCGAAAATGAACCGGTATCCACTTACTTTTGCCAGTGTAGACCTTGCCGTGGCGTAGCAAGAATGCGCTCAGACGTTGACGTGCTTTAAGCTCAATGGCCTTCATATCCTCACGGGCACGTGTCAGATCACGAATGGCTTCCTGCTCAGGCGTGGGCACCCAGACCGGCGTGAGTTCGCCAGCACGTGAGAGACGGGCCAGCATGACGGCGTCTCGTCGGTCGGTCTTGACGCGATCTCCCGCACGACGAGGAATCAGTGATGGGGCAACCACTTCGCCATCATGGCCGCTGGCCTGAATCTGGTGATAGAGGCCGTAACCACAAGGGCCAGCCTCATAACTGAACAACAGAGGCTGCCCGTTGAACCGCTGGCTGAGCTGGCGAATCATCTTGTCAATGGCCTTGGATTCGTTAGGAATCTCGCCACGAAACTCGGGCTCGAGCCGCCCCGCCTCGGCGATAGAGACGGCAATGGTGGCCTTGTGCACATCCAGGCCGATATAAGCGGCATGGACGTTGCCAGCGCCGCTACGGCGTTCACCAAAGGACGGTTGATTTACGCTAGACTGTTTCATGACCTGCCTCCCTTAATAGTGGCTCTGCGTTGTTGCCTCAACCTCAACATAACCCACGAAGTTGAGGAGGGGCAGGTCAATCCATCATGTCTACAGTAGAACAGTGGCACGGTATCTTGTAGGAGGGAGCTTTAGCTCGCGATGATCTGAGTCTCACTCCCAGCGCCTATGCTGCGAACAGTTAAACCCAAGTGTCTACAAAAATGGGGGCATACCAACTTCTCACTTCTCACGCCTCACCTTGCCGCCTATTACTAACATGCAAGGCGTTAGCAAGAGCGTTAGGGCAGTGGCAAAGGTTAAGCCACCGGCAATCGCGCTGGACATTTGTGTCCACCACTGGGCCGAGGGGGCGTTAAACCCTAGCGCGGGTGCAAAAAGATTAACGTTGATTCCCAGCACCATCGGCATTAACCCCAGCACGGTGGTAATGGCGGTGAGAAGCACTGGGCGTAAGCGCAGGGTGCCTGCTTCTAGTGCCGCTTCGGTTGGGGGCATGCCTTGGCCGCGCAACTCGTTGTAAGTGTCGATCAAGACGATATTGTTGTTAACGACAATACCTGCCAGGGCGATAATGCCCATGCCCACCATGACAATACCAAACGCTTGGCCAGTAATGAGCAGCCCCATCAAAACGCCCGCAGTGGAGAACACAATGGCCGATAGCACTAGCGCTGCTTGATAGTAGCTATTGAACTGTGTCACCAGAATCAGCGCCATTAGCCCAATCGCGATCAAGAAAGCGCTGATCAAGAACTGCATGGATTCCTGCTGATCTTCTTGTTCACCCGCCACATTAACCATCAAACTATCGTCAAGTTGGCTTTGGCCTGCATCTAGTAGCGCTCGCAACCGCTCGTCCGCTAAATAGCCTGGTGCTAAATCTGCCTCAACGGTAATCGCACGGCGTCCATCAATACGATTCAGGGTGCCAACTTTGGGGGCGGGCGTAATGTCTACAAAGTGAGCAATAGGCACTTGGCCTCGTGGGGTGTTGATCGTCAGTCGTTCAAGTTGGTTGAGCGTGCGCCAGTGTTCCGGTAAGCGCACGCGAATATCCACCTCATCAGTAACGGTGGGGGGACGGTAGTTGGCCACTTGAAGGCCAGTGGTCAGTAGCTGTACAGCACTACCAATGGTGGTGATATCGGTGCCCATGCGGGCAGCGGCTTCACGATTAACTTTTACCTGCCATTCGACCCCGGGCAGGCTGCGATTATCCTGGATGTCGGTAAAGCCGCCTAGCTCGTGCATTAGTGCCGTAATCTGGTCAACGCCGGCGTTTGCGATGTCTGGATCAGTGGCGCTTACTTCGAGCACAATAGGTTTGCCGCCACCAGGTCCCATCTCCTGCTCGCGAAACTCTAGCGTTATCCCCGGTAGATCTTGAGTGCGCTCGGCCATGTCAGCCAAAATCGTGCGGGCAGGGCGGCGCTGGTACCAGTCGACAAACTGAAACTGCAACATCCCGATCACATCATTGCCCATTTGCTGGTTAGGCACCGCAAAAGAGCGTGCATAAAGGGCTTCGACTTCTCCCATGCTGCCCAGCCGGCTTTCCACCCGCTTCAGTATGGTGTCGGTTTCTTCAGCGGAAAAATCGCCTCGGGCACGTACCAGCACCTGCGCGCTGTCCGGCTCTACGCTGGGGAAGAAATCAACGCCATGATTAAAACGAGCATAGCCGGTATAAATCAACCCAATTAACAGCACCGCAAACACGAGCACCCAGGCGGGATGCTGCAGCAAACGCCCGAGCACGCGGCGGTAGCCGCGTCCAAGTGACGTGCTTTCGTCGACCGGGCCTGCCCCTGCAGTAGCCGTATGGGATGTACGGGTAAACAATCGCCCCAGGGTAGGCAAAAACACCAGTGCCATGGCTAGCGACGCAAGAAGGCACAAGATGACGGTGGCAGGCAGGTACTTCATAAACTGGCCTACCACGCCTGGCCAAAATAGCAGCGGTATAAATACCGCAAGCGTTGTCGCGGTAGAGGCAATAACCGGCCAGCTCATGCGTGTTGCGGCATTCAGCCAAGCCTGGTGGGGAGACTGCCCCTCATGCAGGTGTCGATCAGCGAGCTCGCTGACTACAATCGCACCATCCACTAGCATGCCAGCCACTAAGATCAGCGCAAATAGCACCACGATGTTGAGCGTAAAGCCAAATGCCCAAACCAGTAGAATGCCGGTTAAAAACGCTCCGGGTATGGTCAGGCCTACCAGCAACGCCATGCGCCAACCCATCACGGCTACGACAACAATTAATACCAGTACCACTGCGGTGAGCACGTTATTTAACAGCTCAGAGAGCATGTTTTGAACGGTAACCGACTCGTCTAAAATCGTGGTAATACGCAGCTGTTCAGGCAGTAGGTCGCCTGCCTGGGCAAAGCGTTCTCTTACGGCTTCAATGGTGGCGATGATATTCGCCCCCGCGCGCTTGGAAATTTCCAGTACTACTGCTGGCTGGCCGTCGATGCGGGCGAATCCTTCGGGATCTTTGTAGGTCGGTAAAATCCACGCAACATCACCAAACGTAACCACTTGGTCGCCGTCAACTTTCACCGGCATGTCCATGACATCGTTTAACGATTCGATAATGCCCGGTACTTTTAGTGCTAGCCGTCCGGCGCCGGTATCCAAGCTGCCCGCAGCAACTAGGCGATTATTGCGTGAGATTTGATTAAACAGCGTATCAAAATCAACGCCATAACTTTCCAGTACCAGTGGGTCAACGACAATTTCGAGTAAGTCCTCGCGGTCGCCAGCAATATCGACCTCTAGAACGTCGGCAATGCCCTCTATTTCCTCTTTTAAGCGACGCGCAATGGTTACCCGTTCTCGAGTATCCAACTCGCCGGAAAGGCCAATGCTCAATACCGGAAACTCCGAGACGTTAACCTCCATGACCCGAGGCTCGTCCGCTTCATCCGGTAAGCTACTGCGGGCGATATCCACGCGTTCGCGTACATCAGAAAGCGCGGTATCCGGATCAAAGCCAGGATCAAACTCCAGCGTTACCGACCCATGACCCTCGCTCGACTGGGCGGTAAATTTGCGCAGCCCTTCGATTCCGCGTAGTTCCTGCTCCATAGGGCGGACTAGCAGGCGTTCGCCATCTTCCGGGCTAACGCCTTCCAGCGAAAGCGAGACGTAAATAATCGGGATAGTGACGTCTGGATTGGCTTCCTTGGGAATCATCTGCCAGGCAGTTGTACCCGCCAGCAGCAGGCCAACCAGGAGCAGCAGGGTGGTTCGCGTGTGGGTTAGCGCCGCATTAATCAACTGACGCATGACCACCTTCCTGGGTAGATACGGGTGTTACGGTGTCGCCTGGGTTGACCAAACCTGCGCCGAGGGTGATCAACTGCACGGAGCTGGGTAGGCCAGTAACGTAGGCGCGTTCGGTATCAGCACTGACCAATTCAATCGCCGTTTGGGCAACGCGGTTATTCTCAACAACATGCTTGATGGCTAGTTGACCCTGCTCATTCAGATTAAAGAGAGCAGGCGATAGAGTATGCACCTGTCGAGGTGGCAGCGTTATGGTGAATTCAGCGCTGCTCCCTGCTAGGCGTTGCCTGTCTGGATTGTCGAGCGTTACTTCGATATAGAATGTGCGAGTGGCTTCTTCTGCACGACTACTAATGTAAGACACTTCGCCGGAAAGCGACTGGCCATTGAGCAGTCGCGCGGTGACAGGTAAGCCAACGCTTAACTCGCCGATTTGCTGTTGAGCCACCCAAGCGGTGCCGATTAAACGCCGGTCGTCGATCAGTCGTGCCCACTCTTCGCCTGGTTGCAGCAAGTCGCCAAGCTCAACCTGGACGCGGTCCAACACGCCTTCAAAGGGTGCGGTAGGGCGAGTATCGCTTAACTGCTTTTCCAACTGAGCTACCTGGGCTGCGCTGGCGCTTAAGGCACTTTGCAGGCGCAGCAATTCTGGCTGAGAAATCAGCTCGCGGCGGCGTAGGCTTTGAGCACCCGCGTACTCCGCTTCAGCAAGCGCTAACTCATCACGTGCCTGCTGTAGGCGTTGAGGGAGCGCGTCGTTGTCTAGTACCAGCAGTGTCTCGCCTCGGCTGACGGTTTCTCCTTGGGCCACCGGTTTTTCTGCGACATAGCCAGTTACATTGGCGCGCAGCAGTGTTTCTTTTTCAGCAGTTAGCTGGCCTTGCAGCACGTGCTTAGGAATATAGGGCGCGCTCTGCTGGTTCATCACCTCTACACGAGGTGTTGCGTCGCGTTCAGTGGCATCTACATCAGGTGGACTACTTTGGAAACGTTGAAAATCGCCAACCGCTAGCCATATCACAAGCGCCAGAACTAGCAGGCTAGCAAGCGCGTAAGAGTAGGGGATTCGTCGCATGGGGTAGTTATATCCGTATTAACCCAAAAAAATCACACAAGGCAAGTCATGCTGAAGGGTAGGCCGTACTAAAAGTTAAGGCTTACTGACCGACACACCATAGCGCAACTGGCGTCTGGCAGCGAGTACCAAGCCGCTGAGAGAATGGGTAGTAGTCTCATGTATGATTGAGTTTTTGCACATCTGGGCATACCATCTTTGCGTCTTGAGTTCTGTCGTCCCACTCTCAGGCGAGAACCCACCCTAGGCGAACCATCAAGGAGCAATGATGAAAGATCCAGTACGTATTGCGATTACCGGCGGTGCCGGCCAGATCAGCTACTCTCTTATTTTCCGCATCGCCGCTGGCGATATGCTGGGGCCGGATCAGCCAGTCATTCTCCAGCTTCTCGAAATTCCCCAAGCCATGGACGCACTGAATGGCGTTGTCATGGAAGTTAACGACTGTGCTTTCCCGCTGGTACAAGACATCGTTGCCACTGATGATCCGAACGTTGCCTTCAAAGATGCCGATTTCGCCTTGCTGGTAGGTGCGCGTCCGCGTGGCCCGGGTATGGAGCGTAAAGACCTGCTGGAAGCCAACGCCGCGATCTTCTCTGTACAAGGTAAAGCGCTGAACGATCACGCTAGCCGTGACGTGCGTGTACTCGTTGTCGGTAACCCGGCTAACACCAATGCATTGATTGCTTCTTGCAATGCGCCGGACCTCGATGCAGGCCAGTTCACTGCGATGACGCGTTTGGATCACAACCGTGCGCTGACACAGCTGGCTCAGAAAACCGGCAAGCACGTTACTGACGTTGACAGCATGATTATCTGGGGCAACCACAGTGCTACCCAGTACCCTGATCTGGCGCAGTGCAAAGTAGACGGCAAAGCCGCCTTCGATCTGGTCGAGCGTGACTGGTACGAAAACGACTTTATCCCGACAGTACAGCAGCGCGGTGCGGCGATTATCAAAGCACGCGGCGCATCTTCTGCAGCATCTGCAGCGTCTTCAGCGATTGATCACATGCGTGATTGGGCGCTGGGTTGCGATGGTATCGTCAGCATGGCGATCCCGTCTGACGGCAGCTACGGCATTGAAGAAGGCATCATCTACTCCTACCCAGTTCGTTGTCAGGGTGGCAAGTATGAAATCGTTCAAGGCTTTGAGTTGGACGCGTTCAGCAAAGAGAAGATGCAGGCTACCGAGAAAGAACTGCGTGAAGAGCGCGCGGCCGTTGAGCACCTGCTCGGCTAAGCACGTTTACTAGCGTTCTTTGAGCTGTTCTAAAAACTGTTCTTAGAGCAATGCTCAGTAATACCAAACCCCGCAAGCTAAGTGCTTGCGGGGTTTTTTTATTGGGCGCCTGTGCCGTTCGCGGGTGCCTCATTTGCTCGTTCCTCGCAAGATGCGTTACCGCGCGCTACGTTTGCAATGTACTGAATTAATGGGTTTGTAGCGCGGTGTAAGCGTCAGCGCACCCGCGGGGAAGTGCCATAGTCGCTCGCGGGTGCCTCATTTGCTCGTTCCTCGCAAGATTCGTTACCACGCGCTACGGTTAACGTACTGAATTAACGGGTTTGTAGCGCGGTGTAAGCGTCAGCGCACCCGCGGGGCAGTGCCATAATCGTTCGCGGGTGCCTCATTTGCTCGTTCCTCGCAAGATGCGTTACCACGCGCTACGGTTAACGTACTGAATTAATGGGTTTGTAGCGCGGCGTAAGCGTCAGCGCACCCGCGGGGAAGTGCCATAATCGTTCGCGGGTGCCTCATTTGCTCGTTCCTCGCAAGATTCGTTACCACGCGCTACGTTTGCAACGTACTGAATTAATGGGTTTGTAGCGCGGCGTAAGCGTCAGCGCACCCGCGGGGTAGTGCCATAGCCGTTCGCGGGTGCCTCATTTGCTCGTTCCTCGCAAGATGCATTACCACGCGCTACGTTTGCAACGTACTGAATTAACGGGTTTGTAGCGCGGCGTAAGCGTCAGCGCACCCGCGAATCAGTTGGCTCAATCTCGCAGGCTCATAATGCGCCATTGGCGTTCTTCGGCCACCTTGCGCAGGGTGTCGTCGGGGTCGACGGCAACCGGGTGTTCTACCTGTTCAAGCAAGGGAAGGTCGTTGTGAGAGTCGCTGTAAAACCATGCGCCATCCATGGTGAACTCTTGGCCCTCAAGCCATTGCTTTAAGCGAGTCACTTTGCCTTCGCGGTAGCTGGGTGTGCCCGCTACTCGGCCGGTATAGCGGCCGTCTACTATTTCTGGGTCAACTGCAATCAAGTCGTCCACGCCCAAGCGATTAGCGATGGGGGCAGTAATAAAGCGATTAGTGGCGGTGATGATCAGTAACGTATCGCCTTTCGTGCGGTGCCGAGCCAGCAGCTCTTCTGCTTTAGGTAAAATATTCGGCTCGATTTTGCTGACCATAAACTGCTGATGCCAAGCGGCTAACTGTTCCGGCGTATTTTCAGCCAGTGGCTTCAATGCCATTTCCAAAAAAGCCGCCATGTCTAACGTGCCCGCATTGTAATCCGCCATAAAGCGCTCATTGGCCTCGCGGTAGGCAACTGGGTCAACTGCCCCCTGTTCGAGCAAAAACTCGCCCCAGGCATGATCGCTGTCGATGGATATCAGCGTATTATCCAGATCGAAAATGGCCAGACTCACGGCGCTCCCCTTATGGTGTTGGTTAATTGTGCTGCTCGTTAGCTCAGTAATGAACGTCAGTAACGGTTTGCAAAGCGGCGGATTATCGCAGAGTCACCATGGTTTAACCACTTAGGGTGATATTGTATTGATACGCTTGTCTCCCTTGTGGAAAAATGGGGACAACTGAAAATTTATAAGGTGATGTCCGTGATCGACGCTGACGGCTTTCGCCCCAATGTTGGCATCATTATTGCCAACAGCCAGGGGCAGCTGCTTTGGGCGCGTCGTGTAGGGCAAAACGCGTGGCAGTTTCCCCAGGGAGGCATCAAGGCAAACGAAACACCACATCAAGCGCTTTTTCGTGAGCTTTTTGAGGAGATCGGTCTAACCGCCGATGATGTCGATATTGTCGCCTGTACCCGGGGATGGCTGCGCTACCGTCTGCCACGACGCATGATTCGCACCCACTCGCGGCCGGTTTGTATCGGCCAGAAGCAGAAGTGGTTTTTACTCAAGATTCGCTGCCAAGAAAATCGAATCTGTATGACGGCAACGCCTAAACCCGAGTTCGATGGTTGGCGGTGGGTAAGTTACTGGTATCCACTGGGGCAAGTGGTGCCGTTCAAACGAGAGGTATATCGGCGCGCGCTACGGGAGCTCTCTCCTCGCGTTCAGCGCTTGGCGCAACAAGATCACGATGGATAACGTGCGCTCCACTGTTCTAGGAAACTGTTCTAGGTAAACTGTTCAAAAGAAACAGTTCAAAGGCGACGCTTCGAAGGACATAGTGACAGTTGGCCGAAAATCCCTCAGCGAGGCAAATAATAGTGAATAGGAAAACGTCCATGCTTGAGGTGCTGCGACGCGTTATTCAAGAAGTGAATGGCGCACGAAACCTCGACGCCGCGCTGTCAACGATGGTACGCCGCATACGAAAGGCCATGCAGACGGATGTGTGCTCCTTCTATCTATACGATAAGGAGCTCGAGTCGCTAGTATTGATGGAGACGATTGGCCTTCGCACGCAAGCGGTAGGCCGCGTTGTGCTACCGCTAGGCGAAGGTTTGGTAGGTCTAGTGGCTAAGCGCAGCGAACCGCTTAATTTAGAAGATGCGCAAAGCCACCCTCACTTTCGTTATTTTGAAGCAACTGGCGAAGAGCGTTACTCAAGCTTCTTAGGGGTGCCGATTATCCATCAGCGCCTCATGCTGGGCGTTTTGGTCGTACAGCAAGCTGAAAAACGTCAGTACGACGACGAAGATGAAGCTTTTCTGGTCACTATGGCTGCTCAGTTGGCAGGTGTGCTGGCTCACGCACTCGCTACCGGTAACCTTGCTCGCCCTGCGCTGCCGGGTGGCCAAGCTATGTTTAAAGGCGTGGCAGCTTCTCCAGGAATGGCGATGGGGGAAGCGGTAGTGATTACGCCGCCCGCTGATCTGAACAGCGTGCCTGATCTTATTCCGAGCGATCAAGATTACGAAGTCGCACGGCTAAAAGAAGCCATTGGCAAAACACGCGATGAAATCCGCGCAGCGGCAGAGCGCTTGGTTAACCGTATTTCTTCCCAAGAGCTGGCGCTGTTTGATGTTTATCAGCAAATGCTTGGCGAAGCGGCGCTCTCTGAAGAAGTGGAAAAGCGTATTCGTGAAGGGCAGTGGGCACCTGGTGCGTTAGCCGATGTCGTGCGCCGCCATGTGCAATACCTTGAACGCGTAGACGACGATTATTTACGTGAGCGTGCGGCGGATATTCGCGATCTTGGTCGTCGTGTGCTGGCGCATCTGCAAGAAGACACGCCTTCGACCCCAGAAACCTACCCAGAAAACGCCATTTTAGTAGGTGATGAAATCAGCGTTGCCATGTTGGGAGAGGTGCCAAGGGACAAGCTAAAGGGCTTGGTATCCGTGCGTGGTTCGAGTACCTCGCATGTTGCTATTGTTGCCCGGGCTATGGGGATTCCGACGGTGCTTGGGATGATGGATCTCCCGCTGCCGCGCTTAAATGGCGCCCCGGTAGTGCTTGATGGCCACCGAGGGCGATTGTTTGTGCGGCCAGCGCCAGAGCTAAGAACTCGCTACGAAAGCTTGATTGCTGAAGAAGCAGCACTGAGTGAGTTGCTGGAGCACGAACAAGACCTGCCCAGCGAAACACCGGATGGCTATGCCATGCCGCTGATGGTAAATACCGGGCTGGCGGTTGATGCCTCAGCGTTGCTGAAAAGCCGAATCGGCGGCGTAGGCCTATACCGCACCGAAGTGCCATTTATGATTACTGAGCGCTTCCCCGGTGAGAAAGAACAAATGCGTATGTACCGCGAGCAGTTAGAAGGCTTTGCGCCACTACCGGTAGTCATGCGAACGCTGGATATCGGTGGCGATAAAGACCTTCCCTATTTTCCCATTGAGGAAGCTAATCCATTCTTGGGTTGGCGGGGAATGCGGGTAACCCTCGATCACCCAGAAGTATTGATGGTACAGCTGCGTGCGATGCTGAAAGCATCGCATGACTTGAATAATCTCTACGTGCTCTTCCCGATGATTACCAATGTGGAAGAGGTGGACGAAGCGATTCGTCTACTGGATCGTGCCATTCTTGAGCTAGGTGAAGAGGGCATTGATGTCGAGCGGCCTAAAGTAGGCGTGATGATTGAAGTACCTGCGACTATTTACCAAATGGATGCGCTGGCAAAGCGAGTCGATTTCTTCTCGGTGGGCAGTAACGACTTAACGCAGTATTTGCTCGCGGTGGATCGCAATAATCCTCGCGTATCTAGTCTGTACGATGCGTTGCACCCAGCGCTGCTGGGTGCGCTGCAAGAACTCGCTCAGGATGCCACTCGTCTAGAAAAGCCTATATCGCTTTGCGGCGAATTAGCGGGTGACCCTGCTGGTGCGTTGCTATTAATGGCCATGGGATTTACTAGCCTGTCTATGAATGCCCCTAGTTTGCCCAGGGTACGGGCTGCTATTCGCCGAGTGCCAATGCAAGATGCGCAAACGCTGCTTAAAGAAATCATGGATCTGGATACCCCAGCATTGGTGCATGAACATCTCAATCAGCGTATGGATGAGTGGCAGCTATCACACTTAATGCCGCCGCGAGATTAATGCTGGGGCTGATTGGGTATCAGTGGGGAGGGTGTCGTCAACGTGGTTTCTCCCTCAAAACGACCGAGTGGGCCAAACCGCTGCTCGGTAATCGTCACTTGCCCTCGGTGGTTTAGCGTTAACCATGTGGTTGCCCGGGTGCCATAGTGTTCGCCAACAATAAACGCGGCAGAGAGTTGGCGCTCCAGCGTTAAGCCTACACCAGTATCTGGCAACTGCTCATCAGGTGCGGTTTGCGGGTTATGCAGTGCAAATTGCGTCGCGGCCTGCCACTGTTCGTCATTACTATTTAACAAGGCGTCGCGAACCAGGTTTAATTTTGGCCAGGGGGTATTCAGGGTTGCATTTGACAAGCCATGTACCCCAGGAGGCACGCTATTAAGTGCTACCCCATGGCGGCCACGGTGCAGGTGCCACATGTGGTGTTGTGTCGCAACCAAGAGATTAAATCCGGCATAGCGATGCGCGGTCGTGCGTTCTTTCGCTTTAAGCCATGCTTCGACATCGTCGCTTTGTAACACGCTAGCAACGAGTTCGCCTCGGCTGGGTGCGTTGACGGGTGTGGCCAGTACTGGATCACGCACATTGGTCAACGCTGCAACAACGCCTTGGGAGTTAGCGGCTAACCACGTACCACCGGCTTCCAAGTCGCGTCCACCCAGTACGGCGGTGTGTTCTTGCCAATGAGCAAGAGGGGCAGTGGGCCGCTGGTGGAATTCATCTCGATTGCCTGCCAAGCGTAATGGTATAGAAGAGCCAGGGGACCAAGAAAAGGTGATTAAGCACATAAGTAAGGCTCACGAAGAGTAACAGGAACCCAATTAGCCAGTGTGGCATGACAGTATTGAGGCGTAGACATACACTTAACATTAATATAAATATGCTTAGCCACGCTATGGCTGCCAGCATGTTGAGGCGCAATATTTTAGAAGCCACCTAGGAAGGCGCATACTATGCAACGCTATCAGCGAGAGCACTTCTGGAATGCGATTGTCTGGCCTACTTTGTGGCCTCTTTTACTCATTCAGGCGGCCTTGGTACTGCTTTGTGTGCTGGTAGGGCTGGTGGTTTGGGGGCTTTCCCCTAGTCAAACGTCATGGAGCACCACCCTGTGGTTGACCCTTGCGTTGCTACTGGGTAGTTGTTTAAACGTTGGCGTGTTCTTGATGCTGGTTAAAAGTCGCGCAAAGCAAGAAGACGCCAGTTGCATGCAAGAGTTGGCCGAGTTAGAGCGCCAAGCAGCCCAATTGGTTAATCGACAAGCGGAGCAGGCTGATTCACAGGCGGAAGACGTCAGTGAAGGGCTGCCACTTAACCGCTTAGCGATGGTCAATCAGCTGTTGGCGGATGTCATTCGCGCAGGTGAGGATGTCCAGCATCCGGCTTCTTTAAGCGAGCCGTTCCGACCCGATCAAACCTTGCTTGATGACCTTCATCACCAGCAAAAACAGTTGAAGCATCTCATTGCTGGGCGCGACCGCGCGCGGGAAGAGTCACGCTTGAAGTCTGGTTATCTAACGTTACTTCAGCGTGAAGCCGACAGTCTGTTTGATCATTTGGGCGATATGTTGCAGATGGATAATTCAGAAACATGTCACAAGAATATTACTCACGTGCGAGAGCGGCTGGCGGATATACGCGCACTGCTTACTAATTTTGTTCAGCAAAGTGCTAACGAAACAGATGCTTATGAGCAGCCGCTTCCAGCTTCTGAGCGCAAACTACGTATCTTGGTGGTAGACGATGGCCCCGTTAATTTAATGCTGGCACGCCAAATGCTGGAAACCCAGGGGCTGCAGGTAGACGGCGTCAGCAGTGGGGAGCAGGCTTTGGACTGCCAGCAAACGGTTTTTTATGATCTCGTGTTTATGGATATTTTTATGCCGACCTTAGATGGGCTAGAAACAGCACGTCGCTGGCGGACCTTTGAGCGTCTTGGTGGCGGTCAGCGACGCAGTGTCTTGATTGCTCTCACTGCAAACGTTGATAGTGCTGGTAATGGCGCTTATAACGCTGCCGGTATGGATGACGTGCTAGCTAAGCCCTACAAGCCTGAAACACTACTCAGCATGATTACTAAGTGGGTACCCAGCGCGAATAACCAGGTGCAGGATAAATGACAGTATTGAGTATTTTAGCAGGGTATTTGTTGCTAGGCGCAGTGGCGGGCACCATGGCTGGTTTGTTTGGGGTGGGGGGCGGTTTAATTATTGTGCCTGCGCTTGTCTTTGCATTTGGTCTACAGGGGGTTGCTCCTGAAATTACCATGCATCTTGCAGTAGGCACCTCACTGGCGACGATCGTCGTCACCGGGGCTTCGTCAGCATTAGGGCACTTCCGAAAAGGTAGTATTCATAAGCCATGGTTCATGGCGCTGTTACCCGGACTTATGTTGGGGGCTATCGGTGGTGTATTTATCGCAGACAACCTTTCTGGCACCGTTTTGGGAACGTTATTCGGGGTGTTTGTATTGCTGCTAGCAACCAAAATGGTGTTTGGCCTTTCGCCAAAGCCCGGTAGTTCGCCACCAGGAAATGTTGCGATGACCATTGCTGGCGGCGTAGTAGGCGTCATATCAGCACTGTTTGGTATTGGAGGAGGCACAATGACAGTGCCTTGGCTTTCACGGTGTGGTGCAAGCATGACCCAAGCGGTGGGAACCTCTGCCGCCTGTGGCTTACCAATAGCGATGGTTGGTGCGTTAACGTTTATTGTTGTGGGATGGGGTAATCCGCTTCTTCCCCAATGGGCGACCGGCTTTGTCATGTGGCCTGCCTTTATCGGCATTGTGCTAACCAGTGTACCTTTTGCACGGCTTGGCGTTCGTTTGGCTCACGTGCTCCCAGCCACTGTATTGAGGTTTTCATTTGCAACGCTGTTGGCCATAGTGGGCTTGCGCTTCATATTGGCGTAATTCACCTATGCCACGCTGCTGTTTTCTTCCTGTTTGCTTTAGAGAGTCTCGATGATTAATTACCCAGATATCGATCCGGTAGCGATTTCACTTGGTCCGCTGCAGGTTCATTGGTACGGCTTAATGTATGTGGTGGGGTTTGTGGCGGCATGGTGGCTAGGATGTAAACGGGCGCCACGTATTGGGCTTACGAAAGATGATATCGGTGACTTGCTTTTTTACTGCGCCATTGGTGTGGTGCTGGGGGGGCGATTAGGATACGCCCTGTTTTACGGCCTAGGGCAGTGGACGGCTGACCCGCTATGGGTGTTCCGCGTATGGGATGGCGGCATGAGTTTCCATGGCGGTTTATTAGGGGTACTGCTTGCCGCATGGCTATTTGCACGTCGTAAACAACTGGCGTTCTTCACCCTCGCCGACTTCATCGCCCCGCTGGTACCCATTGGTTTAGGCGCTGGGCGGATTGGTAATTTTATCAACCATGAGTTGCCGGGCGGGGTAACGTCACTACCCTGGGGCATGCCATTTCCTGGTATGGGACCAGAGCCACGCCACCCTTCAGCGCTGTACGAAGCTTTTCTGGAAGGTATCGTACTGTTTGCCATCCTGTGGTGGGTATCTGCCAAGCCGCGCGCCAGAGGGTTGGTCTCGGGGTTATTCCTGTTAGGCTACGGCGTCTTCCGTTTTATGGTTGAATTTGTACGTATGCCGGATGCCCACATTGGCTATCTCGCCTTTGGCTGGTTCACCATGGGCATGCTGCTCACGCTCCCGATGATCGCGTTAGGCCTCGTTTTTATCGCCTGGTCGCGTCATCAACCCACCGATGCCAAGGTGTAGCGCGTGGTAATCGTAGCGCACCCGCGATGGTGCTCCAGCGCGAAGCGACGCTGTTATTAAGCAGAGCGGGGGCTCCCGTCGCGGGTGCCTCATTTGCTCGTTCCTCACAAGATTCGTTACCACGCGCTACGATAATCGCAATAGATTGACATTAAAGGTTTTGTAGCGCGTGGTAAGCGCAGCGCACCCGCGAAAGTGGTCTAATTAGGCTCGACCTACCCCCCTTTACCAGCCTAGAATACCCAATTAAATTGCCTGTTAATCTGGAATTTCTGTGACTGCAATAACGCCCATGCCGAAAGAAGCGCTAGAACAGCCGTATCTCGACCTAATGCGCACCGTAATGGAGCAAGGCGTGGATCGGGATGATCGCACTGGTGTTGGTACACGCTCAGTGTTTGGTCATCAAATGCGTTTCGACCTCTCCCGTGGTTTTCCGCTGCTAACCACTAAAAAGTTGCACCTGCGCTCTATTATTCATGAGCTGCTGTGGTTTCTTAAAGGTGATACCAATATCGGGTATCTCAAAGAGCATGGCGTACGTATCTGGGACGAGTGGGCTGATGAAAGCGGTAATCTTGGTCCGGTCTATGGTTATCAGTGGCGCAGTTGGCCGAGCCCCAATGGCGGTAGTGTCGACCAGATTTCTAATGTGTTGGAGCAGATTCGCAAGACGCCTCAGTCACGGCGACTGATTGTTTCAGCCTGGAATCCAGGTCAAGTTGATGAAATGAAATTGCCGCCTTGCCACTGTTTGTTTCAGTTTTATGTGGCTAATGGGCGTTTATCGTGCCAGCTTTACCAACGCAGTGCGGATATTTTTTTAGGTGTGCCGTTTAATATTGCAAGCTATGCGCTACTGCTCAGCATGGTGGCGCAGGTAACTGGCCTGGAGCCCGGCGAGTTTGTACATACGTTGGGTGATGCCCATCTTTACAGCAATCACCTAGAGCAGGCTCGGGAGCAGTTGAGTCGCACGCCTAAAGCGCCACCGCGACTGTCGCTTAACCCTCAGGTAACCAATCTGTTTGATTTCACCTTTGACGATATCAATATCGAAGAGTATGAGTCGCACCCCCATATCAAAGCGGAGGTGGCAGTATGAGTCAGCAGCAACATGCTTATGATCCCCTGGTGCCGATAGCGATGATTGTGGCGATGGCCAAAAACCGGGTGATTGGGGTCGAAGGTAAGTTACCTTGGTACCTACCGGAAGATCTAAAGTTCTTCAAGCGCATGACTCAAGCTAAGCCGCTTGTGATGGGGCGCAAAACCTACGCATCAATAGGTAAACCGCTGCCCAATCGGCTCAATATTGTAGTAACCCGTGATCCAAATTTTGCCGCCGAAGGCGTGCGGATATGTCATGAGCTACCAGCAGCATTGGCATTAGCCGACCAGCAGGCCACCATTGAAGCAGCAGAAGAAATTATGGTGATGGGAGGGGGAGAAATTTATCGACAAGCGCTTCCTCATGCCCAGCGCCTCTATATCACTGAAGTGGATATTGATGTCGATGGTGATGCCGTTTTCCCCGAATTCTCCATGGATGAGTGGCAGGAAGTTCAGCGTGTCGCGGGCAAGCCAGCAGAAGGGCAGCCTCAATACGACTTTGTAGTCTATGAGCGGATCGCCGACTGATCAGCGCAAAGAAGGAGGGGGTTATGGCCGCAACAGTACTGGATCTGCTAGAAACATTGGAAACGCACCTTGAGCAGACCAAAGCCGCATTGAACGCGTTGCGTGAAGAGAACGAAATGCTCAAAAGGCAGTTGGCAAACCAAATGCCCCAGACCCAACCGCCTTCGCAGCCGCTACAAGATCCAGCCCAGTCTGATGTGTCTGCCGTTGAGCCGTCTGCAGTAGATGCAAAGCCCTCTTCAGAAAAGTCCGACTCAATGGCCGTAGAGCAAACGCCAGAAGAAGCGTTAGCCTCAAGATCCATGAGTGAAGAGAAAGCAACGGCAGAAACAGTAACGACAGAAACAGTAACGGCCGAAACAGAAGCTGTGCCGCAGCCACCCTCCCCGCAAGCGCTTTTGCGTCAGTGGTATAAACGCTATCCGCACGCGTTTTTCACTGGACATACTAAACCGCTAAAAGTGGGCATTCATCAGGATTTAGCCCAGCGAGAACCCTGGTCGGGGAAGTTGATTCGCCGAGCATTAGCTAACTATGTGAATTTGCCACGCTATGTGAAATCCATGCGAGAAGGTGCTGAGCGAATCGATTTAGATGGAAACCCAGCAGGCAAAGTCGATAAAGAAGCGGCGCGACATGCCAGTGAGCGGCGAAAAGATAAGCAAGACAGCAATACACCAAAGCAAGCACAGTCTTCAGAAAATAGAAAGTCGCAGCAATCTTCAAAACAGTCTTCAAAGCAGTCTTCAAAACAAGCATCGAAACAAGTGCTTCAAAAGGCACCAAATAATGCTACCCCCGCAGCTATGAAAGAGCATGAGCAACGGGGGATGAATGAAGCGAAGGAAAAAGTTGAAGCAGCTAAACCGCTTAGCTTAGAGGATAAATTAAGAGGGCTTCAGCAGAAATTTACCGGGCGCTGAGACCAGTCAGTTACTCATGGGTTCCTTAAAAAAATGCAAATCGTAAAAAAACACTGTTTTTTTCTATTGCGTTCACTGGAATCCCAGTATAGAGTTTGACCTGCGAGCATTGGACTATAACAAGGCTTAGTTGAGGACATGCCGCATACCACCGGGAAAAACCGGAGGATGGCATAAAGAGCATGGCCCGCAAGCCAGCTGCAGACTTCACAATAAGTTTGCGGTAACGATCGAAACAGTAAGCTAGTTAAGGAACCTACATCATGAAAAAGACACTTTTAGCGACTGCTATCATTGGCGCCCTCGGTGCCTCTGCTGCCGCTCAAGCAGCTACCGTTTATGACCAAGACGGCACCAAACTTGACGTCTATGGCCGTATCGCCATGGGTATCGCTGGTGGTGGCCCCGAGTTCAACGACGAAGGTCAAGAAATTGACAAGAGTCCGGAATTTGTTGATGTCTATTCTCGCCTCGGCCTGCGTATGAGCCAAGAAGTTAACTCTGACCTGACCGCTTTCGGTCGTTTAGAGTGGCGCTTCAAAGGCGACGAGCGTTACACCGAGTCTGGCTTCACTGAAATTCGTCAGAGCTACCTGGGCTTGCAAAGCAAGCAGTACGGTACCGTTCAAGCTGGTAACTTCGACAGCTTCTACAACCAGTTTGTTTCTCTGCCGTTCGATGTTTACATCGACCGTGGTCTAGAATTCGCTGGTCACCCGAAGCAGTCGCGTGGCGACTCTATCGGTTACTACACGCCTGATCTTCAAGGCTGGACTGCCTTCCTGCAGCTGAAACACTACAGCGAGCGTGGCGAACTTGAACCAGTTCGCGAAGAAGGTAATGTAGTTGCTGCACAAGGTGGCGTACGCTACGAGCAAGGTCCTGTCACTGTAGCTCTTGGCTTCGTTGACGACGTTCAGCGTGGTGGCGGTAACGGCGAAATGCTGGGTGGTCTGATCGGTTCTTACGCCGTTAATGATCAGCTGTCAGTTCGTTTAGGTTACGAAGGTCGTGAAAACAACGAAGACCTGCGTCTCCGCGAAAACGGCTACGACAAGGTTGGTGTTGGTGCGACTTACACCACAGGTCCTTGGGCGTTCACTGGTGACTACTACCACGTCAGCCGCGATGGTATCAGTCCTGAAGGCGAAGAGAACGATAACAGCAACGCTTGGTCTCTGGGTTCTTACTACAAAGTTTCCAGCGCGTTTGATGTTTTCGTAGAAGTTGCTGATGGCGACGCACCGTCCATCAATCGTGACGAAACTACTCTGAGCGATCTGACTGACAACGTTTACTGGCTAACAGGCGCGCGTTACCACTTCTAAGCTTGGCTCCATCGCAATGCTTAGCAGGTAACCCCTGTAAGTGATATAGAACCGGCCTCATTGCGAGGCCGGTTTTTTTTATTAGTTAGATTTCATAGCAGTATAGTGGAATGCAAGTTTTAAAATCATGGTCGTCTTGAGGCGAGAGAAGCAATGAGATAAAAACTACCTATCTGGCGGTTTATTCAGGTCAAAGCTATGGAAGATGCGCTGTCAAAAAAAGTAATGCCTAAAGACCAGAAGGCGATTGCGCGCCCCTGGCTAAGCACCTCCAATCAGTGTAAGTGCCCTGCAATATGATACCTATCAAGCGTATACTTCCTCACGTAAGCAGCTCGCTACTAAAGCATGGTCTTATGTCTTGTTGAGATAGGTTTCTGAGATGGGTTTCTGAGATAGGTTTTCTGGAATCCTTGCTGCGCTTGAAATCGTCCTTATGTCCTGAATTCATAGAATAACTGCAGCACTTTGGATCATACGGTAGAGGCAGGAGGGCCAGCAGCGGTACCCTCTCCGCCTTACCGACCAAAGTGAAGCAGAGTATGGGATACCGACAACTGA
>NZ_JAIRBO010000014.1:0-71507 GCF_021151565.1 Halomonas sp. IOP_6
CCGCGGTGGTATGCACCTGGCCAAGAATGCCGGATTGGGCAACGGCCTGCTGCTCTTCGTCAGCGCTAAGCGGGCGGCTATGCAGATGCTGGCCCCCCAGCAGAACCGTATCCAGTTCCAGCACGTGGTCACGGGTTTTACCGTATTCGCAGCTACCCTGGCCGCTGGCATCGGTGGAGATCATACCGCCGATGGTGGCGCGGTTAGAGGTGGATAGCTCCGGGGCGAAAAACAGCCCATGGGGCTTCAGCGCCGCGTTGAGTTGATCTTTCACCACGCCCGCCTGAACACGTACCCGCCGCGCCTCAACATCGATCTCGAGGATCTGGTTCATATGGCGGGAAACATCCACCACGATACCGTCGGTCAACGACTGGCCATTGGTACCGGTGCCGCCGCCCCGAGGCGTTAGCACGATATCGCGGTGGGGCAGCTCAGCAGCTAGCTTAGCAAGGCGTTCCAGGTCTTCCGCATGCTTAGGAAACACCGCCGCCTGGGGCAGGCGCTGGTAAATCGAGTTATCCGTTGCCAGCACCGTGCGGTTGGCATAGTCAGGGGCAATCTCGCCTTCGAAGCCACGGGCGCGCAAGGCGTCGAGGAAACGCACGTAATGAGTGCTTAGGCGTTTAAACGGGGCCGTACGAGAATCCAAAGATGCAATCATAGTTGATCAAGCCGTCACTGCTGGGAGCGGATAGGGGATACGCTACTTTACCGCAGCTACCGCGGCTCTGCATCTTGATGGCGCGTCTTATGCGCTGCCAAGCGCCTCTTTCACCAGCGCTGCGCTAGTCGCGTTCATGGGCAGTGCCAGAGCAAGTGCATGTGCTTGGGGGGACATCTTGCCCCAGGTTTTTTGCACAATACGCACCATATGGTCGTGCTCGACCTTGCGGGAGAAATCCGCGAAGTAATTTTCCAAGAACACCAGGCAGGCGCAATCTTCCAGCGCTTGCACATCGGCATCGCGGCCAAGACCTTTCTTACGGATAATCGTTGCGGTTCGTTCGGCGTCTGCTGCGCTATAACCAGCATCGCGCATCAGTTGGGCAGTGGTATCGCCCGCGCGCTCACCCTGATCGCGACGCCAGGTTAAATAGCCTATGCGTCCTTCAGGGTAATCGCTGCGCGGCACAAGCCAGCGCTGGAGATGTTGGGCGCGCACCGCCAAACGCAGCAGTTCGGCAGGGGCAGATTGCAACTGCGCTAACCAATGACTCATACGCTGGGCGTAGGCAAGCTCCTGGGGCAGGGGTGTGCCATCGGCAAGGGTGGTTTGGCGCGGATCTTGGGCGTGAAGCGCATCAATGGCCGTTAGAGTTTGTTCAAACGCAGAGGGCATAAGAGCTCGCATGATTAGGGAAGATTAACGACATGCTAGCAGGTTAGCGCCAGGCCATAAAAAAAGCGCCCGCTGCACAAAGGCAGCAAGCGCTAAAGTAACATTCATAAAGAAGTCTATGCGCGGTTGTTGTTATAAACCTCTTCGTTTAGTTCGCCTTCGCTTTTACCCACCAGGGTCGTGACCATCAAATCACCCGCCACGTTTACGCTGGTGCGGGCCATATCCAGAATACGATCGATACCGGCAACCACCGCAATGGCTTCCAGCGGCAGGCCAATTTGTGCCATTACAATCGACAGCATTATGAGGCCCGCGCCGGGAACGCCTGCGGTGCCAATTGAGGCCAGCGTGCCGGTGGCCACAATCATGCCGTAATCCATCATGGTTAGATCGGTGCCGGTCATTTGGGCAATAAACAGCACGACTACACCTTGGTAAAGCGCCGTGCCATCCATGTTAATCGTCGCACCC
Source organism: Halomonas sp. IOP_6 (assembly GCF_021151565.1). NCBI lineage: Bacteria > Pseudomonadati > Pseudomonadota > Gammaproteobacteria > Oceanospirillales > Halomonadaceae > Halomonas > Halomonas sp. IOP_6. Next base: position 1,817 of record NZ_JAIRBO010000014.1, read on the forward strand.
ACGGGGAGCACAAAGCCAGAAACGCCCTCTGAAACCCCTAGGTTTTTTTGCGCGCAGCGAATCGACACCGGTAGCGTGCCAGCAGACGAGGCGGAGGAGAACGCCACCACAATGGCATCCAAGCTGCCTTGGAGGTAGCGCACAGGGTTCAAGCGGCCAAGTAGTGAAATAAACCCAGAGTAGATTACCAACACATGCAGAATGCAGGCGAGATATACCACGCCAATCAGCTTGGCCAGCGGCAGCAGTATTTCTAAGCCGTACTGGCCCGAAACGTGAGCGATTAAGCCAAATACACCAAAGGGCGCAAAGGCCATGACAATGCCGGTGAGCTTGTACATAGCTTCAGCAAAGCTATCGAAAACCTTCATAACCGGCTCGCCTTTTTCGCCAATCAGCGTTAGCGAAATACCTAAGCCAATGGCAAATACAATGATCTGCATAATGTTGCCATTAGCCAGGGCATCGAGAGGGTTGCGCGGCACCAAGTTAACCAGAATAGAAATCAGAGAGGGGGCTTCGTTTGCAGCCACTTCTGTATCGAAGCTTAAATCGACGCCTACCCCTGGCTGTAATAGGGTGGAAAGCAGTAGACCAATGCTGATCGCAAAGGCCGTCGTCACCAAATACAAGGTAATAGTACGCGCACCAATGCGACCCATTTTTTGCGGGTCACGCATTGAGGTAATACCGACCACTAGCGTCGAGAACACTAGCGGTACAATCAGCATCATTATGGCATTAATGAAAATATCGCCGAGCGGCTTAAAGACACTGGCGGTTTCACCTAGTAACGCACCGGCTAATATCCCCAGTGCCAACCCCGCCAAAATTTTTTTCCACAGCGCGATTCTACTCCACCAAGAAAACTTTCCCTTTTTTGCTGTTTCCTGCACTACGTTTCTCCTGTTTAACATCCATTATTAGTGATTCGCGCTGCAAATCGGCGGGCACTCTATCACTTTGGGCTAGTGAGCCAAGGTTTTTATGCCGATTGGTAATAGCGTATGCAGGGGAGCGGGAGTTTTGTGCAGTAAACGTTCGGAAGGAATCTTTCTTGGAGGTGTGAACCCCTAATTTTCGTTTTCCAACCTGCTTTTCATAACTTGCTGTATTAGGTAATAACTCGCTGGCGCTCCCCCCCCCCATAGCTCCCCGCCGTGCTTTTGCCTACAATAGACCTCTTTCATCACGGGCGATGTACGCCGTGTTCCACTGATTTCAGGCCAAGGGATAACTCATGCTCGATCCGAAACTGCTGCGCGGTGATCTTGATGCGGCTGCGCAACAACTGGCCCGGCGGGGCTTCGAACTTGATAAAGCGGCACTGCAAGCGCTGGAATCGCGCCGTCGTGAGTTGCAAACCCAGACCGAGCAGCTACAAAACGAGCGCAATATGCGTTCAAAAGCGATTGGTAAGGCGAAGGCTAGCGGTGAAGATATTCAGCCGTTGCTGGATGAAGTGAGCGATTTAGGCGAGCGCCTGGATAAAGCCAAGAAAGAACTGGCCGAGGTGCAGGAAGAGTGGGATGACGCTATTAGTGGTATTCCCAACCTTCCTCATGAAAGCGTGCCGGAAGGCAAAAGCGAAGACGATAATGTTGAGCTTCACCGCTGGGGTACGCCGCGTGAGTTTGATTTTGAGGTGCTGGATCACGTGGATCTTGGTAAGAAATCGGGTTATCTCGATTTTGAACTGGCGGCTAAGCTGACTGGCGCTCGCTTTGCGGTAATGCGTGGGCCGATTGCGCGTCTGCATCGGGCACTGGCGCAATTTATGCTGGATACGCAAACTCAGCAGCATGGTTACGAAGAGTGCTATGTGCCGTATATGGTCAATCGCGATTCGCTAATGGGCACCGGCCAGCTGCCAAAATTTGGTGAAGATCTGTTTAAACTTAACGACGAACGGGAATACCACCTAATTCCGACGTCGGAAGTGCCACTAACTAACTTTGTGCGTGATGAGATTGTCGATCAGGCGGCGTTGCCAATGAAGTTAACTGCCCACACGCCTTGTTTCCGCAGCGAAGCGGGTTCTCATGGGCGCGATACCCGCGGCATGATCCGTCAGCATCAGTTCGATAAAGTCGAAATGGTGCAGATTGTCGAGCCAGATAAGAGTTATGAAGCACTGGAAGAGATGCGTGGCCATGCTGAAGCAATTCTGCAGGCGCTGGAGTTGCCTTACCGCGTAGTAACGCTGTGTACCGGCGATATGGGCTTTGGAGCGGCGAAGACCTACGATTTGGAAGTTTGGTTGCCTAGCCAAGAAACGTATCGGGAAATTTCTTCAGTCTCTAACTGCGAAGATTTCCAGGCGCGGCGCATGCAGGCCCGCTTCCGCCACCCAGACGCGAAAAAGCCACAGTTGCTGCATACGCTGAATGGTTCAGGTCTAGCGGTGGGGCGTTGCCTGCTGGCGGTGCTTGAAAACCACCAGCAGGCGGATGGCTCTATTGCTATTCCTGCGCCTCTGCAACCCTACCTGGGCGGCCTTGAGCGTCTTGCCCTCTAATTGCCCACTCGACGTTGACCTCGGCATCGATACGAATGGTGCCGGGGCGATAGTCGCTAGCGGAACCACTGCCCATGGCATCGCTCTCAGCGCGCATGGCCATCATGCGGGGCTGGAAGATGGGGGCTTGGGCTTCTTCAATGCGCTGTACTTGGCCAAGCCTTACGCCTAGTGTGCTGGCCATTAGGTCCGCTTTATGGCGGGCTTTTTCTAGCGCTTTAGTAAGTGCTTCATCGGTAGCAGCGTCGCGGTCTTGAAGATCAAACTGAACGCCGTCCAGCGTATTCACGCCAGCACTTATCATTGCGTCAAACACCTCGCCCAATTGGCCTATATCGGTAAGCTCAATACTGAAGGGGCGCTCTAGGCGGGTGCGCATTAACGTTTCTTGTTCACCATCATCGTTGCGCGGCCCTGCGACGTGCTCAGGATAGACATTGAGTGACCCTGCATTGATGGCGCGTTGCTCAATGCCGATCTCTTCCATGGCTTTAATTAGCTCACTGGCACGATTTTCAAGCCGTTCGCGTGCATCGCTCAGCTCGCCACTGTCAGTATCTTCCAGCGTGGAAACCGCTGGGGTATTTTCCCACAGCCGTGCAGATAGTGTGGCTTTGTCGGGCTCTACTTCCACCCATGATTGGGCTTGGACATGTAGGCTAGGCGGGGTGGGGCGCGCGGCGTGAGCCGTAGACGTTACCAGAAGGGCGAGAAGTGCGCTGCCAAGCACGCCGTAGCGCAAGCGTCTTAGATGTGGTGTTGCTGGATTCATAGGTCACTTCCTTACTGATCGAGCCAATGATTAATGTTAACTAATTTATACTGTGACGCTGCTTGGAAGGGCAAAGCGCAATAAAGTTCATTGGCTAAGAGTCGATGCAAAGCAATTGCTTAATGTTGTCATGGTTTGTGCAATATCGCGCGAGCAGCCATGATATGTGGATAACATGCTAAGGAAAGGGCAATGTCGAAATTATCGGATGAGGATTATCGTAGTATCCCTTTAAATGCGACCCTGGCGCTTGCCGCACTCGTTGTTATTGTTGCGGGTATGAAGGCAGGGGCGGATCTTCTGGTTCCTCTGTTACTGTCAGTATTTATTGCTGTTGTATGTACGTCGCCTGTGCAGTGGCTGCACCGCTGTGGGCTCAGCAGGGGAGCCTCTGCTTTTTTAACATTGATGGTGCTGCTGGGTTTTATTTCCTTAATTGGCTTGCTGGTGGTGAACAGCTTTAGCACCTTTGTTCAAGTGCTGCCGGATATCGAGTCGCGTTTGTATGAGCACTATTGGGATTTGCTGAATGCGCTCTCTAGCCGTGGGCTAGCCATTAATCCTGATCAGCTCAGCAATATGCTTGCTATGGAAGACGATGGGTCGTGGGTGACAGCGTTGCTAGGCGAACTCGGCAATCTCTTTATGCAAGGCAGTATTATCGGGCTGTTAGTTATTTTCATGCTGTTTGAAACGCTTAACTTCCGAGATAAAGTGTCCCGCGCACTTGAGAACCCAGCGCCAAGCCTAAAGCGGTTTAGCGAGTTTAGTTTAACGCTGAAGCGCTACCTGGCAGTGAAGACCGTTATTAGCTTGGCTACCGGGGTATTAGTCTGGCTCTCCTGCTTGATAGTGGGAGTGGAGTTTCCGTTGCTGTGGGGGGTGTTGGCTTTTGCCCTTAACTTTATTCCTAATATCGGCTCGGCCTTGGCGGCGATTCCTCCTGTGCTGCTATTGCTGGTATCCCAAGATGGCGGAGTACTGCAGGCATTTTTACTCGCATCTGCCTATTTGGTGATTAATTTCGTTTTGGGTAACTTGATTGAGCCACGAGTGATGGGGCAAGCCTTGGGGCTATCGACGTTTGTGGCGTTTCTGTCGTTGGTTGTGTGGGGGTGGATCTTTGGTGCTGCGGGGATGTTGTTGTCGGTAGTATTGACGATGACATTAAAAATCGCCTTGGATAGTCATCCTCAGACTCGCTGGATTGCTCATTTACTGGGGCCGGGAGGGCAGCGTCGAACGCGTCTTGGTGATGCACGCCGTCCACCTTGGAAGCGTCGAGAATAGAAGGAAGCGTTTGAGATGGGAAGTGCAGGAAGTTACCGCTGGCAGTGCCAGCGGTAACGTTAGCGCGAGTTAGGCATTTTGATCGATAAATTGGGTCAGCTGGGATTTAGACTGTGCACCTACCAGCGACGCTACTTTCGTGCCGGACTTAAATAGCATCACTGTTGGAACGCCGCGTACACCTTGTTCTGCAGCAATTTCAGGCGCATCGTCAACGTTCACGCTAACCACTTTCAGATTATCACCACGTTCGGCAGCAACGTCATCAACCACAGGTGCCATTACTTTACAGGGACCGCACCAGGGGGCCCAAAACTTCAGTAGGACTGGCTGTTCGGCGTTGAGGACTTCTTGCTCAAAATTGGCGTTGGTGACATCAACATTGTTAGCCATCTGTTTCTCCCGTTTGCGTTGCTCTTGCTGTTTCGTTGCCTCAAATGGAGCAACGGTCATTACGCGTTCTACTAGCGCACTTTCACCGCGCCAAGTTGGCAGATGTTAGCGGGCGGAGAAGGTGCTGGCAAATTTCCTATGACGTTTTGACAGCCATTATGAAAAATTAAGGGGTGTTCGTAACGGCTATTTTTTATACTATAAGTGAATTATAAGATATTTTTTTATTCAAAATTGTATGTATGAGGCGTGCCGCCCACCAAGTACTTCACCTCTAAGTGCTTCGCGGGAAGGCAAGACAGCAGCGGCGCGAGGATGCGCTTCAACGTGCTTCCTGCATAGATAATAAGGTGAGGATATGAAGCTACAGCAACTTCGCTATATCTGGGAAGTCAATCGACACAACCTGAATGTGTCAGCCACCGCGCAGAGTTTATTTACCTCGCAGCCGGGTATTTCCAAGCAGATACGCTTGCTTGAAGATGAGCTAGGTGTGGAGATTTTTGCACGCAGCGGAAAGCACCTTACTCGCGTAACACCTGCTGGGCTGTCAATCATTGAGCTGGCAGGTCAGGTGTTGAAGCTGACCGAAAACATCAAACAAGTTGCCCAAGAGCACAGCGACGAGCGTCGGGGTAGTTTGTCGATTGCTACCACTCACACTCAGGCGCGCTATGCACTGCCTCCTATCATCAGCGAGTTTACTCTTAAGTATCCTGATGTTGCCCTACATATGCAGCAGGGCACACCCAAGCAGATCGCTCAGATGGTTAGCGAAGGTCAGGCCGACTTTGCAATTGCCACCGAATCGTTAGAGCTATTCACCGACTTAGTGTTGTTACCTTGCTATCGCTGGAATCGCTGCGTTTTAGTGCCTAAAGACCACCCACTGGCATCGATAGACAAGCCGCTGTCCCTTCAAGCGTTGGCCGAACATCCATTAGTGACTTACGTGTTTGGGTTTACCGGCCGCTCGCAGTTAGATGATGCGTTTAAAGCGCAGGGACTTACACCTAATGTGGTGTTAACGGCCGCCGATGCTGATGTGATTAAAACCTATGTGCGACTGGGAATGGGCGTTGGTATCGTTGCCCATATGGCGGTTGATCCGGTATTAGATGAAGACTTGGTCGCGTTGGATGCAAGCCATTTATTTGCCAGTTCTACGACTAAGATTGGGATTCGTCGTGGTACCTTTATGCGCGGCTACATGTACGATTTCCTAGTACGCTTTGCACCTCATCTCACCCGAGACTTGGTAGATGAAGCCTTGTTGGCTGGCCCACGTTTTGAGCATGACTTGTTTGAGGGAGTAGAGCTTCCTGAGCATTAGGAGCATCGAGTAGTGGGTGAATAGCGCTTGACGTGGGTGTCTGGGCGCTATTCACCATTTCTATCCCAGTTCTGTATTAATCAGCGCTGGGCGTTCTATCTCAGTGCTGTAAATGCAGGCCACACTCACGCTTGTCTTCTACCTTGGTGGGGTCGAAGTAGTCGAAGTTGTTGGGCAAGTCGTGTGCCTCAAGATAGTAGTACATATCTTTTGCAGTCCACTGCAGCAGCGGGGCAATTTTCAATAAGCCATCGCTGTTACGGCTGGCAGGCTGCATTTTAGCCCGCTCTGGGGTGTCCTCTGCCCGCAGGGCGGTGAACCAGACATCCGGCTGCATTTCCCGCAGGGCACGCTCAAACGGCTCAATCTTTACTTCTTGAGTGAAGGCTGCGTGACGTGGGTCGTCAATGCTGGGCATTGCCCCCTCTAGCGCTTCACGGTGAGCACGGGTTCGCTGCGGAATAAAGCTGACCATGTTTAGGTTCAGCCGCTGGATTAAGGCATCGGCGAATTGGTAAGTGGCCTCAGTGTTATAGCCACTATCCATCCATACGATGGGTATGTCTGGACGTGCCTGAGTGACCATATGCAGAATCACCGCCTCAAACGGCCGAAAATTGGTCGTGCAAATAGGCCGCTCGCCTTGGCTAAGCGCCCACTTGATAAGATCTTGGGGATTATTGGCAAAATCACGGTTAATGCTGTCAAGCGCTGAAGACATGCTGCCTCCTGTCATAAGTTCGAGTATGACACTAGGCTATCAAAGAGGAGGGGCTTAGCCCCAATACCGTTTGGTTTGGCTTTTATATTCCTTTTTGATTTAAGAATTTTGTTATTTATTCCAAAGCGCCGATTAGATGACGGATTTTATCCAGCGTTTCTGTATGCTCCTCGTCTGCTCTAGAGTCGGCTACTAATCCGCCGCCGCCCCAAACATGTAGCTTGCCTGCATCTGCCACCATGGTGCGTATCGCAATTGATGTGTCCATGCTGCCCCGTTTATCGATGTACCCCAGGCTTCCGCAATAGACACTGCGTTGGCAAGGCTCCAGCTCGTCGATAATTTGCATGGCGCGTATTTTAGGCGCGCCAGTAATAGAGCCGCCAGGAAACGCTGCTGTCAGCAGAGATAGCGGTGAGCGATGTTTGGCGAGCTGACCTTGAACCACGCTTACTAGGTGATGCACGTTGGGGTAGCTCTCTAACTGACATAGCTGCGGTACACGAATAGACCCAGGAGTGCATACTCTTCCCAAGTCATTGCGCAGCAAATCAACAATCATGACATTTTCCGCGCGGTCTTTCGTGCTGCTTAATAACTGTTCGGCTAGGGCGATATCCTCCTCCGGCGACTTCCCGCGTGGTCGTGTGCCTTTAATTGGGCGCGTTTCCACTCGCCCGTCTTTACACTGGATAAAGCGTTCAGGGGAAAGTGAGAGTACCGCCTGGTTTTCCCAGGCCATAAAGCCTGAGAAGGGCGTCGGCGTTGCCTTACGAAGGCGTAGATAAGCTTGCCATTCATCGCCTTCATAGCTCGCTGTAAACCGCTGAGCAAGGTTAATTTGATAGCAGTCACCTGCACGAATGTAGTGTTGAACAGAGTTAAAACGTTCGGTGTAATCCGCTTGGCTTAGCTCGCCCTGAAAGGGGCTGGTTAAGTGAAAGTCTTTATCAACACTGGCAGGTGGCTGAGCTAGCCATTTCATGACCTGCTGTTGACGAGTTGCTGTTGCAATGAGCCAAGTTGCCTGCTTTTCGTGATCAAAGGTAATGCACCAGTCGTAAAGCCCCAAACGTGCCAATGGCAGATTGGTAACATTGGGGTGGCGGCTGGGAATCGCGAGGTTATTACGTCCTAGGTCATAACTCCAATAACCCATCAGGCCGCCTAAAAAAGGCAGCTCGCTGGGGAAATCTGTGCTGGGTAGCTGTTCAAGCATCCATTGCTGCTGGGCGGTCATATCCCCAGCGAGTGCCGAAGGAAGGTCCAGCTGCGTTGAAGTGAAGTGAGTTTGTCCATCAGGCATGACTTCTAGCGTAGCTAACGGATCACTGCTGATAATGTCGTAGCGCCCGTTTGCTGATGGGCGGCCGCTATCAAGTAATACCGCACCATGACGCTTTCGCAGGTGAGCAAAGATCTCCAGTGGAGTAGGAGAGTAGGGCAGGGCTTTAATGGTCAACGCCGATGTCATGAAGCAAACGCCAGGCCGATGGAAGGCAACGCATTCTAGAGGTCGTTAATTGATGACACCAGTGTTAACCACTGACGTCTTTCTCACGGTAGGTTAAACACAGTTAACGGAAAGAGCATGATTGTTGACATTAACCCAAGAATAAATGGCTGGGTTACACGAAAGGTGAATAAAATCGACCATTTTGACTAGTTGACGGCACAAATGTGGCGGGCTAAAGTTCTCCTACCCCATAATTGTCGACAATTAGCCATGACCTCACTTGCTACTCTTTCTCGTTCTACAGCTGATTCGCCCAGTGATCAGACCTCGCCAGAAGTCCGAACGCTGGCTGAGCGGGTCTTTCACCAGCTTCAAGACGCTATTGTACGTGGAGAGCTGGCGCCGGGCAGCAAAATTACCGAGCCGGGGCTTTCTAAAACGTACGGTATCTCTCGCGGTCCGTTGCGTGAAGCCATGCGGCGTTTAGAAGCGCACCGTCTAATTGAGCGTGTTCCTCACGTTGGCGCTCGCGTTGTCAAACTCTCAATGAAAGAGCTGCTTGAGTTGTTTGATGTGCGCGAAGCGCTTGAGAGCATGGCAGCCCGCTTGGCCGCTGAGCATATGTCTGCCGAGGAGATTAAAGGGCTGCGCGAGGTGTTGGCCCTTCACGAAGGCCAGGCAGATCTCAAGCGTGGCGAAGCTTACTATCAGCGCGAAGGCGATCTCGACTTCCACTATCGCATTGTTCAAGGCAGCCATAACAAAATGCTGATGAACCTGCTTTGCGATGATCTCTACTACTTAGTGCGTCTTTACCGTACCCAGTTCAGCGCCAGCGGTAAGCGGCCCCAGCTCGCCTTTGTCGAGCACCATCGTATTGTAGATGCCATTGAAGCCGGAGATGCCGAGTTGGCGGAGTTGCTGATGCGCCGCCACGTTAGCGCTTCCCGAGCCAACGTCGCCGACCGTTACGCTGCTGTTCTTGAACAACAATCAACGTCATCAGCGGATTAGTTCGTTACGCCTATCCGCCAAGCCTTTTAAAGGAGCAATGCCAATGTCCACTTTATCTACTCTCACGCCAGGTGCTCGCTTTCGTGCTGCGCTAGACGCGAACCGCCCTTTACCGATTCTAGGCACGATTAACGCGTATACCGCGATGATGGCCGAGCGAGTAGGCCACCAAGCGATTTATCTGTCGGGCGGCGGCGTGGCTAACGCGTCTTTTGGCTTGCCGGACTTGGGTATGACCAGCATGAACGACGTGGTGGAAGATGCACATCGTATCTGCGGCGCGACCGACCTTCCGCTGCTGGTAGATATCGATACGGGCTGGGGCGGTGCTTTTAATATTTCGCGTACCGTTAAAGAGATGCAGCGCGCAGGCGTTGCTGCCGTTCACCTGGAAGACCAAGTGGCTCAAAAGCGCTGCGGCCACCGCCCGAACAAAGCCATTGTGTCCCAGCAGGAAATGGTTGACCGCATCAAAGCCGCGGCAGATGCCAAACTGGATCCCGATTTCTATCTGATTGCGCGTACCGATGCATTCCAGAAAGAGGGCTTAGACGCCGCCATCGAGCGTGCTAATGCCTGTGTGGAGGCGGGTGCGGATGCAATCTTCGCCGAAGCCGTGCACACCCTGGATGATTATCGTGCGTTCTGTTCGCGCGTGAATGCGCCAATACTGGCCAACATCACTGAGTTTGGCGCAACGCCGCTGTTCTCTCAGCAGGAGCTGGGTGAGGTGGGGTGTCGCATGGTGCTATATCCGCTGTCTGCCTTCCGCGCTATGAATGCTGCCGCATTGAAGGTGTATCAGAGCATTTTAGATAACGGTCATCAAAAAGAGGTGGTCGATACCATGCAGACTCGCGATGAGCTGTACGACTTTTTAAATTATCACGATTTCGAGCAAAAGCTCGACGCGCTATTTGCTGAGCAAAAAGACGCTTAATAGCCGTTAATACTATCAATACTAAAACATATAAAAAGAGCTAACAGGAGACACGACATGGCTGACAAACCGCAAAACAGCGCAGGACTCCGTGGGCAAAGCGCCGGTACTACAGCGCTGTGTACGGTGGGTAAAACGGGTTCCGGATTAACCTACCGTGGTTTTGATATCAAAGAGCTGGCCGAAAAGGCGAAGTTTGAAGAAGTCGCGTATTTATTACTGAAAGGCAAGCTGCCCAATCAAGCCGAGCTTGATAGCTACATTACCAAGCTGAAGGGGCTGCGTGGCTTACCCGATGCTTTGAAAACCGTACTGGAGCAAATTCCCAAAGATGCGCACCCGATGGATGTTATGCGCACCGGTACCTCCATGCTGGGTAACCTGGAGACAGAAGAGAGTTTTGACCAGCAGCAGGATGTTTCTGATCGACTGCTAGCGGTACTGCCCTCGATTATTTGTTACTGGTACCGCTTTAGCCATGACGGCGTTCGTATTGATACTGAAACTGACGATGCCTCGGTAGGCGGTCACTTCTTGCATATGCTGCGTGGTGAGCCTGCTTCTGAGCTGCATGCGCGGGTTATGAACGTATCGCTGATTCTATACGCCGAGCATGAGTTCAATGCTTCAACGTTTACGGCGCGGGTGTGTGCCTCGACGCTTTCCGATATGCACTCCTGTGTTACCGGCGCGATTGGTTCGTTGCGTGGCCCGCTGCATGGCGGTGCTAACGAAGCGGCCATGGCGATGATCGAGAACTGGGCTTCGCCGGAAGAAGCCGAGCGTGAAATGCTCGGTATGCTTGAGCGCAAAGAGAAAATCATGGGCTTTGGTCATGCAATTTATCGCGAGTCTGACCCGCGTAATGAAATTATCAAAGAGTGGTCGAAGAAGCTTTCTGAAGACGTTGGCGATAGTGTGCTTTATCCCGTTTCTGTGCGCTGTGAAGAAGTTATGTGGCGCGAGAAGAAGCTTTTCTGCAATGCGGACTTCTTCCATGCCAGTGCTTACCACTTCATGGATATTCCGACCAAACTGTTCACGCCAATCTTCGTCATGTCCCGTTTAACGGGATGGGCAGCGCATGTGTTTGAGCAGCGCGCCAATAACCGCATTATTCGCCCCAGCGCCGACTACACTGGTCCTGAGAAGAGCGAGTGGGTGCCCATCGAAGCGCGTGACTAACCCTTAACGGGCCGTGATTAATGAGAGGCATTATGAACACGAATTATCGTAAGCCGCTGCCAGGCGTGACGGCAGAGGGTGCTCCGGTAGATTACTTCGACGCGCATCAAGCCGTTGAAGATATCAAGCCCGGCGCCTACGCGACGCTGCCCTACACGTCCAGAGTGTTGGCTGAGCAGTTGGTACGCCGCTGCGATCCAACGCTGTTAACCGACGCACTGAAGCAGCTCATCGAGCGCAAGCAAGATTTAGATTTTCCTTGGTACCCGGCACGCGTTGTGTGCCATGACATCCTGGGACAGACCGCGTTAGTCGACCTTGCTGGCCTAAGGGATGCCATCGCTGAGAAGGGCGGTGATCCGGCTAAAGTGAATCCTGTGGTACCTACACAGCTGATTGTTGATCACTCATTGGCCGTTGAGCACGCTGGGTTTGAGAAAGACGCGTTCGAAAAAAACCGCCAGGTAGAAGATCGCCGTAACGATGACCGCTTCCATTTCATTAACTGGACCAAAGTGGCATTTGAGAACGTTGATGTTATTCCTCCGGGCAACGGCATTATGCACCAGATCAATCTGGAGAAAATGTCGCCGGTGGTGCAGTGCCGCCCTGATGAGCAAGGCGTGCGTATTGCTTATCCAGACACCTGTGTGGGCACCGATAGTCACACGCCGATGGTTGATGCGCTGGGTGTTATTTCCGTTGGTGTGGGTGGTCTTGAAGCCGAAAGCGTGATGCTGGGCCGTGCCTCGATGATGCGCCTGCCGGATATCGTTGGCGTAGAGCTCTCTGGCAAACTGCAGCCAGGCATTACCAGCACCGATATGGTGTTGGCGATTACCGAGTTTCTACGTAAAGAGCGCGTCGTCGGTGCCTACCTGGAGTTTTACGGAGAAGGTGCCGACGCGTTAACCGTAGGCGACCGGGCGACCATTTCCAACATGACGCCAGAGTACGGCGCCACGGCGGCGATGTTCTACATCGACAACCAAACCATTGATTACCTCAAGCTCACGGGGCGTGAGGATGAGCAGGTTGCTCTGGTTGAAGCCTATGCCAAGCACACAGGGCTATGGGCCGATAGTCTAAAAACTGCTGAGTATGAGCGGATACTGCGCTTTGATCTTTCAAGCGTTAATCGCACCTTGGCAGGGCCTTCCAACCCTCATGCTCATTTGCCCACCTCGGAGCTGGCCCAGCGCGGTATCGCGATCGACCTGGATAAAGCAAGGGCTGATGAGAAAGCAGGTAGAATGCCAGATGGTGCGGTGATTATCGCCGCGATTACCAGCTGCACGAATACCTCTAACCCGCGCAATATGGTGGCAGCTGGCTTAATTGCTCGCAATGCTAACCGCTTAGGGTTAACCCGCAAACCGTGGGTTAAGTCGTCGCTGGCGCCGGGGTCGAAAACCGTCAAGATGTATCTGGAAGAAGCCAAGCTGATGGATGAGCTGGAAACACTTGGCTTTGGTGTCGTGGCGTACGCCTGTACGACCTGTAACGGCATGTCCGGTGCGTTAGATCCGGTCATCCAGAAAGAAATTATCGACCGTGATCTATACGCCACAGCGGTACTTTCCGGTAACCGTAACTTTGACGGGCGCATTCACCCCTATGCGAAGCAGGCATTTCTGGCATCGCCGCCCTTAGTGGTTGCCTACGCAATTGCTGGCACGATTCGCTTTGATATTGAGAAAGACGTATTGGGCACCGACCATGATGGAAACCCAGTCACGCTAAAAGATATCTGGCCCGACGATAGCGAAATCGATGCGATTGTGAAGGCTTCCGTGAAGCCGGAGCAGTTCCGTCAGACCTATATCCCGATGTTCGACCTCGACAAGAGCGCGCGCGTTCAGGTCAGCCCGCTTTACGAATGGCGGCCCCAGAGCACCTATATTCGTCGACCTCCCTACTGGGAGGGCAATATGGCTGCCGAACGTGGTTTGAAAGGTATGCGTCCGTTGGCGATTTTGCCGGACAATATCACCACCGACCATTTGTCGCCTTCTAACGCGATTATGCTGGACAGTGCAGCAGGTGAGTATCTGCACAAGATGGGCCTGCCTGAGGAGGACTTTAACTCCTACGCGACCCACCGCGGCGATCATTTAACTGCCCAACGGGCGACATTGGCGAACCCGAAGCTGTTTAATGAAATGGTGCACGACGAGCAGGGCAAAGTGCTGCAGGGGTCGTTGGCACGTGTTGAGCCAGAAGGCACCGTGACGCGGATGTGGGAAGCCATTGAAACGTATATGGCACGTAAACAGCCGCTGATTATTATTGCCGGTGCGGATTATGGTCAGGGTTCCTCGCGTGACTGGGCGGCGAAAGGTGTTGCGCTAGCAGGTGTTGAAGCCATTGTGGCTGAAGGCTTTGAGCGTATTCACCGTACCAATTTAATTGGTATGGGCGTGATGCCGCTGCAGTTTGAAGAGGGCACCACACGTAAAACCTTGGCGCTGGACGGTACGGAAGTCTTCGACGTAGAAGGCACTCCTCAGCCCCGCGCCAAGTTGACGCTGGTTATTCATCGTCAAAGTGGTACCACTGAACGTGTGCCGGTGATCTGCCGTATTGATACCGCCGAAGAGGTCACGATTTACTCTGCCGGTGGGGTCTTGCAGCGTTTCGCCCAGGACTTTCTTGAGTCCACCACGGCGTAGCCAAATTGGCGTGTAACGCAGCGCCAAAGCGATTAATGAAAGAGCCCGTCGCTAAGCGCCGGGCTCTTTTTTCGGCATTCGATTAGTGAACATAGTCATTGATAATCGTCATTGAGAATGTTCAGGCATCGTCATTGAGAATGGTTAGGGAGCGTTATTTATGTCTCATGTTGGACAGATTAGTATTCCTGCGACGTATATGCGCGGTGGCACCAGTAAGGGGGTGTTTTTCACCTTGGGCAACTTGCCCGAGGCGGCGAGAGTGCCGGGAGAGGCACGAGATAAGCTGCTGATGAGGGTGATTGGTAGCCCAGACCCCTATGAAAAGCAGATCGATGGGATGGGCGGAGCAACCTCAAGCACCAGTAAAACGGTGATTCTTTCCAAGAGTGAGTCGTCAGATCACGATGTGGACTACCTGTTTGGCCAGGTTTCAATTGATAAGCCGTTTGTGGATTGGAGCGGCAACTGCGGCAACTTATCGGCAGCAGTAGGTCCTTATGCGATTGCTAATGGGTTAGTTGACCCCGCCAAAATACCGCAAAATGGTGTCGCTGAAGTACGTATTTGGCAGGTCAATATCAGTAAAACCATTGTCTCTAAAGTGCCTATTGTTAATGGACAGGTGCAGGAGACCGGCGATTTTGAGCTAGATGGTGTGACCTTTCCTGCTGCTGAGATTCCTGTGGCCTTTATGGATCCTGCGGATGGTGAGGGGGCAATTTTCCCAACCGGGAGCTTGGTCGATGACTTGGAAGTGCCCGGGGTTGGTGTTTTAAAAGCGACGCTGATTAATGCGGGTATTCCCACCGTG
Source organism: Halomonas sp. IOP_6 (assembly GCF_021151565.1). NCBI lineage: Bacteria > Pseudomonadati > Pseudomonadota > Gammaproteobacteria > Oceanospirillales > Halomonadaceae > Halomonas > Halomonas sp. IOP_6. The sequence continues at coordinate 16,925 of NZ_JAIRBO010000014.1, forward strand.
TTTGTTAACGCCCAGGACATAGGCTATACCGGTTGTGAACTGCAGGAAGCAATTAACAGCGATGCCAAAGCACTCGCCATGTTCGAGACCATTCGTGCCCATGCTGCGGTGCGTATGGGATTGATTAAGCATGTTGATGAAGCGGCCAGCCGACAGCACACGCCGAAGGTGGCTTTCGTTGCCCCGCCGGCTAGCTATACGGCGTCCAGTGGTAAAGCGGTGGATGCGGAAAACATCGATCTTGTGGTAAGAGCGCTTTCCATGGGTAAACTGCACCACGCAATGATGGGCACCGCAGCGGTTGCCATCGGCGCAGCAGCAGCCATTCAAGGCACGTTAGTAAATTTAGCCGCAGGTGGTGAGGAGCGTGAAGCGGTGACCTTTGGGCATCCTTCTGGCTCGCTACGTGTAGGTGCAAAAGCAAGCCTGGCCGATGGGCGCTGGCAGATTGATCAAGCTGTTATGAGCCGTAGCGCACGGGTATTAATGGAAGGTTCTGTACGCATACCCGGAGATAGCTTTTAAAGAGTTATTCGCGCGTGAATACTAGGTGACGCCTTGCCGCCGTTTTGGGAATGCCCTAAACGGCGGCTTCAACCTAGAGTGATGTAAGTTTTATACTATCTTTGCTTTAGCGGTTTACTCTTCAATCGCTACTTGCTCGCGCATACGATCAACAGTGGCGGGGCCAATGCCGCTAACGCGGGTGAGATCATCTACATTAGCAAATGCGCCATTATTTTCGCGCTCTTCTATAATCGCGGCTGCACGGCTGGGGCCGATGCCAGGCAACTCAGCAAGCAGCTCAGCATCCGCTGTATTCACATTAATAGGCGCGATGTCTTGTGCCAATGCAAGGCCCGAAACCCCTAAGCTTAGGCTCAATAGCAGTGCAGCCAATAGTCCTTTTAGCGTTGTTTGCATTGTTAATATCCTCATAGATTTCCTTAAAGCCGCCTTTCCCATCGGTTGTTGTACTTGGGAGTGATAGGTTGTGGCGGTTTGCGCATGCAAAAAGGTTTACTGTTTCTTCAATACCCTTTTGCCTTAACTAAACTAATACGTTTATAGGAGGTGAGCTGTAAGACATTAACGACGGTGTTTGTAAGATTTTTGCTCTCTGATAATGGTTAATCACTTACACAGCAGGGTCGGGATGGCTGTTATAATGCTGTCAAATGAAAAATGGAGTTAAGCACAGTGTCTACTGATACCCCGTTGATTATCGCGTTGGATTATTCCTCTCTTGATGCGGCTTTATGTATGGCAGATCAGCTTGACCCTAAGCGCTGCCGGGTAAAGGTGGGTAAAGAGTTGTTTACGCGCAGTGGCCCTGCGGTACTGGAAGCCTTACATGGTCGTGGTTTTGAAATTTTTCTAGACTTAAAATTTCATGACATTCCCAATACGGTGGCAGGCGCGGTGCAGGCGGCAGCGGAGCAAGGTGTATGGATGGTTAACGTGCATGCTTCTGGCGGGCGCAAGATGATGGAAGCGGCCGCTAAGCGTTTAGATGATCATGGGCTAAGTACACATCTTATTGCCGTTACGGTGCTAACCAGCATGCAAAGTGAAGATCTGCATGAGGTAGGCATAGCTGCGACGCCGGAAGAACATGTATTGCGTTTAGCCGCATTAACTCAGCAGAGCGGATTAGGCGGTGTTGTCTGTTCAGCCCAAGAGGCGGCGCAAATCAAGGCGCTCTGTGGCGACGACTTTTTGAAGGTAACTCCTGGAATACGCCCTAGCTTTGCTGCGGCTAATGACCAACAGCGTATTATGACACCAAGTGATGCGATGCGTGTTGGTAGTACGCACTTAGTAGTTGGGCGACCGGTAACACAGGCGGAAGAGCCAATGATGGCGCTAGCAGCCATAGAAGCTGAGCTGGCTGACTGACGGTAATCATCGCTTATTCGCCATCAACCCCGGTAATAGGTTTAATGGTGCCCCAGCGGCGGCAGCTAGGGCACTGCCATGCCAGGCTGTCGCTGGCAAAGCCGCAGCGGCGGCAGCGATGGCGGGCTTTGCCCTCTAAAAGGGCATTGGTATGGTGCTTAAGTAACAGCAAACGCGTGTCTGGCGGAGTTTTTCCACTCAAACGTTGGCTTTCATGATAAAGGTCGATTAGGTAATCAAGCCCACCCAGGCTGGGTGCCTCCCTTAGCCACTCGCCCGTTTGCTCAATAGCACTATCTACGCCATCTCTTTGATGAACGAGCTCTCCGAGGGCGATAATAATGCTGGTGTACGGTGCTTGTCCCAGCAGTCGATAAAGATGCGTTTCAAACCCTTGAATGTCGTTATTACGCTCATAGGCATGCTGGAGGGTGGGCAGCATGGTGGGGATGTGAGCAATATCCTGCTGGGGAATATGGTTTAGGCGCTCAATGGCACGTGTGTAATGCCCATTATCCATCTCCAGTTCAGCAAGTAGTAACGTCGCACGGACGCATCGCTCATCCAACTGAAGCGCTTTTTTTAAGTGCTTGCGGGCGATCGCGCGACTTGCTTGATGTATCTCCTGCTGGGCGAGTTCACATAGCCAGTGAGCAGCAGGTCGTTGCATGCCGGGCTGTTGCTTAAACAGTGATTGAGCCACGTCGAGTGCTTCTTGCCAGTCCTTTTCGCGCTCAAGTAAATCGATCAGTAGCCGCTTGGCTTCCTGGCGATAGGTGTCATTGTCTGATTTATCCAGCAGCGCTCTCAGCATTCGCTGAGCTCGGTCGTGAACGCCTAACGCCATAAAGTCACGTGCTAGCTCAAGCTGCACATGTTCGTTAGTGCTGGTGGAAAGGGCAGGGCGAGCAAGTAGGTTTTGATGAATGCTAACGGCTTTGTCTGCTTCACCGCGTGCGCGAAACAGCTTGCCTAGCGCTATGTGGGTTTCCACAGTATCGCTATTAACATCCAGTGCATTGACAAACGTATTGATAGCTTCGTCGGGCTGCTCATTGAGCAGGTAATTCAGCCCGACAAAGTACTCTCTCGATAAGCCAGATGGGCGAGAGTCGTGAGTGCGCTGGCGGCGGCGGGAAGCGTGACGAACACCCAGGCCAAAGCCGATGGCAATGGCTGCCAGTAGAACGCCTAGCAGCACGGCATCATACATTTAAGCCAGTTCCTTAAGCTCCTGAGTGCGTAGGCGGTCTAGCTCTTTGCGCTGTTGCTTATTGTGTCGTTCACTTCGTGCTAGCTGCGCTTTAAGGCGTACGTAAACACCTAGCATGGCAAGCATGCCTAAGATAACGCCGAAAGTTAACGTAGCAAGCAGCCAGACAGAGAGTGACACAGGCGGCAGTTCTGCCCAAATTAGGTTTAAGGCAATGGTTTGTTGGTTGTTGACGGCAAATAAAATGCCCACCAGTAGAACAACCAGCAATATGACGGCCAGAATCAGCCCTTTGATCCAACGCATGAGAGTTTCCTAGTCAGTGACATTCATAATGGCTCTATTGTGTATGAGTCGTGGCGCGGCGTCATCCCACATAAAGTCGGATAACAAGATCAAAAGAGCCTTGCTATTGGCAACGCCGAGGTTGTGTAGCCTCGGTTAGCTCATTAATAGCCAAGTGCGCGGCTTGCATCTACCTGTTCGCGCAACTCTTTGCCCGGTTTGAAGTGCGGCACGTACTTGCCGTCCAAGTCGACCGGGTCTCCTGTTTTAGGGTTGCGCCCGACACGAGGCTCTCGGTAGTGAAGCGAAAAGCTGCCGAACCCCCGGATCTCAACCCGTCCCCCGCTAGCAAGAGCGTCGGTCATATCGTCTAAAATAATACGCACCGCCGTTTCTACTTCTTTGGCGGATAGCTCCGGTTGACGCATCGCAATTTGTTCGATTAGTTCAGATTTGGTCATCGGTTGGCTCCCTGCGAACTTTAATGGCCGTGACGCGCTTGCGACCTCGATAACAACAGAGTCAGCATACTGCGCATAACAGGATAAAACAATTCAGATAAAACAAGGTACTAGAATGAATATCAGCATAGGCGAAGTGAGGCGCTGGCGCGACCCTGTGGCTTAGGTATACTGGCGACTCATTTTGTAACCGGAGAGGCTGACGTTGAACGACGATACTTCCCCTGCAGCCATATTGCGTAAACGGCTTTATTGGCACTCTCGCCGTGGCATGTGGGAGCTTGACCTGCTGCTGATACCGTTTCTTGAACACCGCTTTGATGAACTGAGTGAAGATGAGCAGTTGGCCTATCAGCGCTTAATTGAGGAAGAGGATCAAGATCTCTTTGGATGGTTGATGCGTCGTGAATGGCCCGAGGAGCCATCATTAAAGCGCATCGTGCAGATGATCGTAGAGCATGCAGAAAATACCGATAACTCTGCTTATCGCACGCTCTAAAATTCAGTGCGCTTTCCACGCATTCTTGGCATTCGGGTTGTGTGCGGTGACGGCGTGGCTTATTGGCCCATGGATAGCGTTACTTGCGGCAGTAATCGCGATACTGTTGCTGGGCCGTGAGTATCGCTATCAACCCATAGGGGAGTTAAGAGTTTCGAAAAGCGGCAATCGATTAAGTGCGCAGTGGTTATCGGAAGAGGGTGAACTTGAAAGCGAACAGCCTGTTAACGCTGATTACGTGGGCCCTTGGTTAATCGGGCTCCATGTCGGGCCGCAACGGCTTTGGTTGTGGCCAGATAGCTTGCCAGCACACAGTCAGCGTTCGCTGCGGCGTTTATGCCATCGTCCCGGACGATAGCTGGTCAAGTGACATCTCCGAAGCCGCTGTATTTTCCTGGTGCTTAGGCCAGTCGATAGAGTAATGCAGTCCTCGTGATTCATGTCTTTGAAGTGCCGCTAATACCGTCAACTTTGCAAGCCACAGTGCTTGCTGTAAACGCACGCTTTCAGGGTGGCTGCGCTTGCCAGCGGTGCCTTCAAAAGCGTTGTTAGAGCCTTTCTTTGAGCTGTCAGCAACACCGTCAAGACTGCCGTTTAGAATGTCGTTAAGCTGCGTCTCAAGTTCGTTCAGCTTATGGTGAGCGATATTTAGCCCCTGATTGCTGCGAACAATCGAAACATGCTGGCTCATTGTTGCCCGCAGTTCGCTACGTATAGTCGCCAGGGCTTCCAGGGGCGTGGATGACCACTGCTGACCCTGCAGCGGCATTGTATCGCGGGTATCGCTAAGAATCTCTTTAGGTGCAACTGGGCGTGTTTGTGCGCGTTTTTCCTGCGTGCGTAAGTGCTTTGCGCAGCTTCTGGCGTATACCAGACACTCCAATAGTGAGTTGCTAGCCATGCGATTTGCGCCATGTAGGCCTGTGTAAGCAAGCTCTCCAACCGCATAGAGATTAGTGACGTGAGTTGCACCGCGGTGGTCTGTGGCAACACCGCCACAGCTGTAATGAGCGGCAGGCACTACTGGAATGGGTTGGCGGGTTATATCAATTCCCCGGGAGGCGCAGTGTGCCAAAATAGTAGGGAAATGGTGGCGAATAGCGGCTGCTCCAAGGTGGCTGATATCTAGCCACACATGCCCTTGGCTGCTTTGTTGGATTTGCGAATCGATTGCTCGAGCAACGACGTCTCTGGGAGCCAGCTCAGCGCGAGAATCAATATCGGGCATAAATCGATGACCGGCCTCATTTAGCAGGTGTCCGCCTTCTCCTCGTACGGCTTCGCTAATTAAAAAAGCAGGTCCTTCTGGGTCAAACAGACAGGTAGGATGAAACTGCTGAAACTCAAGATTCATCAGTTTTGCGCCCAGTTCAGCGGCCATCACCATGCCTTCCCCGCTGCTTGGCGATGGGGTGGTGGTGTGCCGATAAAGGCCGCTTGCACCGCCTGTTGCTAGTACGATGTGCTTGGCAAGCAGTGTTTGTTGATGCTGTTGTTGATCTACGCCTTCCGCGCCAATACAGCGGCCTGTGGCATCGCTGATTAAGTGCAGGATGGTTAAGTTACTGCGCTGAGTAATATTGGGGTGAGAAGTGACTTTTTCGTACAGCGTATCGACTACCGCGCGTCCAGTTGCATCGTCAGCATGAATAATGCGGCGTGCGTTGTGGCCGCCTTCCCGTGTTAAGTGATAAGGGTAGCGGGCGCTCGGGTCTGGATCCGGTGTAAAGGGGACGCCGTTGTCGATTAGCCACTGAATGGCATCTGGGCCGTGTGTCACGGTAAATCGAACAGCCTCTTCATCACATAGGCCATCGCCAGCAATGAGCGTATCTCGCACATGGGCATCTAGGTCGTCGTCTGGTGAGAGTACGGCTGCTATTCCGCCCTGCGCCCAGCGGCTGGCTCCCTGGTCATCCAGAGCAGGCCTAACCAGGGTTACCGAAAGATGGTCAGCAACTTCAAGGGCTAAAGTTAGGCCGGCGACGCCGCCGCCGATGACAAGTACGTCGGATGTTGGCGAGCTCATGGGGCCGGATCCTCTTTTTACATTCAAACGCAGTGGGTGCTAAATGCTTCGCGTGCTGTAGACAGCAGAGGAAGGCATCATAGCGTGACTGTTGTCACTTGGCGATGAGGGGCTGTGAAAAATTGCTTTCAGCGCATATAGATAGCGCTAAACGCTCTGATGCGATATTTAAGAGGGGGTAAGCTATTTGGCGATTGGATAAAACAGGAGGGGCAAAAAAGAGGGGTAATCAAAAAATTGCAGAGCCTTGTAAGAAGCACAAAAAACGCTTCTCTAGCGCTCTTAAAACAATATGGGAAACGTTTACCGCTGAAAGAAGGGGAGGTGCTAATTAAATATGGTGCCCGGAGCCGGACTTGAACCGGCACGGAGTTGCCTCCGAGAGATTTTAAGTCTCTTGCGTCTACCAATTTCGCCATCCGGGCAGTGCATCGCAGGAATATTGCTATTCATCGCCACACTAAAATGGAGGCTGGAGTCGGAATCGAACCGGCGTACACGGAGTTGCAGTCCGCTGCATAACCACTCTGCCATCCAGCCTAACAAGTCGTTGGAGCGAGAAAGTAGATTCGATCGGACTGGCGTTCCAGCTCATGACCCTTTCTTGCTTTACCACGCTATCCAAGTTGGAGCGGGAAAGGAGATTCGAACTCCCGACCCTCGCCTTGGCAAGGCGATGCTCTACCACTGAGCTATTCCCGCTCGACTCGAGGGCGAATTATACGCATCGCTACGCGCTTGTCAATTAATGAATTTGTCTGGAGGTTCAGTCGCCTAGAGAGTCGATCACATGGAACGACTCAAGTGAGGCCAGGCTGCTTTAAGGTACTGCGCCATGGACCACAGCGTAAGAATGGCTGCAGCGTAAAGAACAACCACACCCATTAGCGCAAACTCATGTCCTGGAGGGAAGGCCAGAAGTATGAGCAAGGCAACCATCTGCAGTGTTGTTTTAAGCTTACCGATCCAGGACACCGCAACCATACCTCGCTTGCCCATTTCGGCCATCCACTCACGTAGTGCCGAAATGACGATTTCGCGGCCGATAATGACCAATGCGGGCAGTGTTAATACCAGTGTGTCAAAGCGCTCAATGAGTAGCGCCAGTGCAACCGCGACCATCAATTTATCAGCCACAGGGTCGAGAAACGCGCCAAACGGCGTTGATTGATTCCAGCGGCGGGCTAAGTAGCCATCTAGCCAATCGGTGATTGATGCTAGCGCAAATAAGCCTGCAGCAACTGGCATACTCCAACTGAAAGGTAGATAAAAAAGCACTACTAACAGTGGAATAAAAACGATTCTTGCCAGAGTAAGTATGTTGGGTATATTCATCGCGGGGCGCGATCCTTGCCGGAGAGTCATGGAAGACGGAGTGTAGTGGGGGATATTCTATCCCCCTTGGTGCTTAGCATCCATGTTAACAGTAGGTTTATCCATTTAGGGATTGGTAAATTGTCTCAGCGAGCGAGGCATTAATGCCAGGTACGCGCGCCAACTCATCGCGGCTAGCTTTCTGAACGCCCTGCAAACCGCCGAAGAAGCGTAATAATTCGCGCCGTCTTTTAGGGCCTATGCCGGGAATGTCTTGAAGCGTAGAGGTGCGGCGTGCTTTGTCACGTTGGGCGCGGTGGCCGGCAATGGCAAAGCGGTGAGATTCATCGCGGATATGCTGAATTAAGTGTAATGCTGGCGACGCGGGGTCAAGGGGTAAGGGATTATCGGTGGTTTCTAGGAAGAGCGTTTCCAGGCCTGCTTTACGTGTGGTGCCTTTAGCAACACCGAGCAAAATGATATCGGTAACCGCTAGCTCGGTTAACACACCGCGAGCCATGTTCAACTGACCTTTGCCGCCATCGACGATCAAAATATCAGGCGCCACTGCCTCGCCACTTTTCACCCGTTTAAGGCGGCGTGTTAGTGCTTGTTGCATGGCTGCATAATCATCGCCTGCGGCGACGCCTTCGATGCGGAAGTGGCGGTAATCGCTCTTGCGTGGGCCCTGATGGTCAAATACGACACAGGAAGCAACGGTCGCTTCCCCCTGGCTGTGGCTAATGTCAAAGCACTCAAGGCGCTGGGGTGTTTTGTCCAATGCGAGCGCTTTCTGGAGGGCTTCAAATCGCTGAGTAAGCTGGGTTTTGTTAGCCAACTGCGACGCAAGCTGTTGCTCGGCATTGGTCATAGCCAGATGCTGCCACTGGGCGCGATGCCCCCGAACTTGGCTGGTGACGCGAACGCGTTTACCCGCTTGCTGTGAAAGTGCGTCGGCAATCAGTGGGCTATCTTCCAGTGGGTGGCTGGTAATTACTTCACTGGGTACGTTGTGGGGTTGGCCAAAGTAGTACTGGCTAACGACTTCCGTCAGTAGCATGTCCGGTGGCAGGTCGAGGTCGTTTTTAGGCGTGTGATGGCGAGCGCCCAGTAAGCGGCCATCGCGAACGCTAAGTATTGATATGCCTAGCGCCCCAGGGCGTTGGGCCAGCGCAAAAATATCGGCATCACCACTTTCGTTATCGACAAACTGGCGTTGCTGTAACTGGCGTAGCTGCTGTATTTGGTCACGCAACCTTGCTGCTTCTTCAAAATTTAAAGCGCGGCTGGCCGTTTCCATCTCCTCGCTAAGAAGCTGGGTAACGTGCTCGCTTTTACCTTCAAGGCACATCACTGCATGCTCAACGTCGCGTCGATAATCTGCTTCCGAAATGAAGTCAACGCAAGGCGCGCTACAGCGCTGAATTTGGTATTGCAGGCATGGTCGAGAGCGGTGGGCAAACACGCTGTCTTCACAATTACGTATGCGAAAAATTTTCTGCATCAGCGCTAGGCTTTCTTTCACCGCTCCGCTACTTGGATAAGGACCTAAATAGCGGCCATCTCCTCGACGCTGTCGCGCACGTTTATATTCAAGCGCAGGGTAAGCGTGCCGATCGGTCACAAATACGAAAGGGTAGGACTTGTCGTCTCTTAGCAGAATGTTATAGGGCGGACGCAGTTCTTTTATGAGCGTCTGCTCTAGCAGCAGGGCCTCTGTTTCGCTACGGGTGACGGTAATTTGGATATCTGCAATTCGTGCCACCATCGCCTGGGTTTTGGTATTAAGCTGGCCACGGAAATAGCTAGCAAGCCGAGCTTTTAGGCGCTTGGCTTTGCCGACATAGAGAGTGTTGCTGTGCTCGTCCAGCATCCTATAAACACCGGGCGAGGCACTGACAGAGCTTAAAAATTGCTTGGCATCAAAAGTCATGGCTGGAAATCGGCGCTTCTAGGCAACGGAAGCTGCGATGGTAGGTCTATCCCAGCATGGCGTCAAAGCCCTCAACTAAACCGTGGCGTAGTGCCAGGTGGGTAAGCTCTACATCAGTAGCGACCTCTAGTTTGTCAAATAGCCGATAGCGATAGGTGTTCACTGTTTTGGGACTAAGGTGCAAGCGGTCTGAAATATCCTGGACGCGCTGGCAATTTACAATCATAAGGGCGATTTGTAGCTCACGATGCGACAGGTGTCTAAACGGATTGTCTTCGTCAGTAAAATGGGAAAGCGCCAACCGCTGGGCGATTTCTTGGCTGACATAGCGCTTTCCGTGAAAGACTTGGCGGATAGCGTCGGTCATTTCTGACGTGTCAGCCCCTTTGCTGAGGAAGCCAATCGCACCCGCTTCCAGCATGAGCCGTAACGCACTATCTTCAATGTGAGCGGTTAATATGAGTACTTTGACGTCTTCCATTGTTCTATGGATGCGGCGAGTAGCTTCGAGTCCGCCAATGCCCGGCATGCGAATATCCATCACGACAATGTCAGGCTTTAAGCGACGGCATTGAGCCACTGCGCTTTCGCCATCGTCGACCTCACCTACGACTTTAATATCGCACTCTTCGTTTAGCAGATGAGCAATGCTGGTTCTCACTAGGTGATGATCATCGGCGATTAAAACTTTGATCAAGGTGCAGGCTCCTGCATGAAATCATCGTAGTGGTGGGCGTAAGCCGCGTTGCATGATATAGAGTGCCACAGCTCTAACCAAAGGAGAATTTAGTTGATAGTTGTTCATGATTAGCTTGACGCTGAGCAAATTACTGGCGTAGTATCTCGCCGCTGCTCAATGAGTGGTTTGAAAAAGCGGCATGTAAAACTATGTGGGGCCTTAGCTCAGCTGGGAGAGCGCAACACTGGCAGTGTTGAGGTCAGCGGTTCGATCCCGCTAGGCTCCACCATTTTACAGGCCCACAGAATCCAAGAAAACGCCTCGTTACCAGTAACGAGGCGTTTTTTTATGCTTATCATTTTCAATTGATAGTTCGTGCGAGGGTGCATGCGAGAGTACGTGTGAGAGTGCGTGCTGTTGGGCATTCGCGTAACTGAAAGCCTGTGTTAAAAAGCACGTACCCTCAGGTGTTACTCGTTGGCAATTCTGCCAAGCAGCAAAAATTCGATTAACGCCTTTTGTGCATGCAGGCGATTCCCCGCTTCTTGCCACACGACAGCGCGTGGATCGTCCAATAAGGTAGTGCTGATCTCTTCGCCGCGGTGGGCAGGCAGGCAGTGTAGGAAAAGCACATCAGGTTGTGCGCTATCGAGCATTGCCTCAGTGACCTGGAAGCCTGCAAAGTCTGCTTCGCGCTTAGCTTGTTCTTCTTCCTGCCCCATGGATGCCCACACATCTGTCGTGATCAAGTCGGCGTCTTTGGCAGCCTCGTGGGGGTCGTGAAGCAGCGTTACGCAGTCCCCGGCGGCTTCCATAATGTCAGCGCGGGGTTCATAGCCTTTAGGGCAACAAACGCGCAGTTTGAAACCAAACTGACGGGCGGCATTAATCCAGGAGTGGCACATGTTATTGCCATCACCTACCCAAACAGCCGTGCGTCCTTCTACACTGCCACGCAGCTCGGTCCAGGTCATCACATCTGCTAGCAATTGGCAAGGATGGTAATCGTCACTTAACGCGTTAATCACAGGCACGCTGCTGGCGTTGGCATAGGCTTCTAAGCCTGCGTGTGAAAAGGTCCGAATCATTACCGCATCAACCATTTCGGACAGTACGCGGGCGGTGTCTTCAATCGGCTCTCCACGCCCTAGTTGGGTGTCGCGGGGAGAGAGGAAGAGGGCGTGACCGCCGAACTGCGCCATGCCGGTTTCAAACGACACACGGGTGCGAGTCGATGATTTTTCAAAAATCATCGCCAGCGTGCGGTTAGGTAGCGGCGTATAGATGGGGCCGTTAGCCTTGAGCTCGGTTTTGATCTTAATCGCACGCTGAATCAGGTACGCCAGCTCATCTGGGGTTAAATCCAGCAAGGTTAAGAAATGGCGTGTCGCCATGATGATATCTCTCCGCGCAAAAACACTATCCTAGCGATGCGGCGGGGGATGCGCAACGCGCTCGGCATGCGTAGAATGACGACCCACACGGTAAGGCCGAGTAGTTTGCTCAAGTATTAGGTTGCACAGCAACAAAAGGTAATCTTCGGCTTGAAGGGTTAAAGCTAGTTAACGAATTGCGTAAACTGGCGAGATAACATCACTTGTTTTAGGAGCACATCATGAGTACGACTGCCGAAAATATTCAGCGCCAAATTAGTGAAAACCCCATTCTTATCTACATGAAAGGTACCCCGCAGTTGCCGCAGTGTGGTTTTTCTGCACAAACAGTGCAGGCGCTGATGGGCTGCGGTGAGCGTTTTGCCTTTGTTAACGTGCTGGATAATCCAGATATTCGCGCTGAGCTACCAAAAATTGCTAACTGGCCGACCTTCCCCCAGCTTTGGGTGGAAGGCGAATTGGTTGGCGGCTGCGATATCGTGATCGAGATGCATCAAAGTGGTGAGCTCGAAAAGCTGATCAAAGAAGCTGCCCAGCGTGCTGGCGCTGCTGAAAGTGACAACAACGCTTAACGTTTATTGCCCAATGCCGCTTGGTCTAGTGGACTGCTAGTCTATTGGGCTGAGCGGTTGGCGGGCTGCAGCGCAGCCGCTAGAATGGTGTCCTTTTCGCATCGACAGTTAGCCCGCCAAAGGAAGTAATGCTCAATGAGCTATCAGGTTCTGGCCCGCAAATGGCGGCCGCGTACATTCCACGAGCTCGTGGGCCAGGCCCATGTTCAGCGCGCCTTGGTCAATGCGCTCGACCAAGGCCGTCTTCACCATGCCTACCTATTTACGGGTACTCGCGGGGTGGGCAAGACCACCCTTGCGCGTATCCTGGCTAAATGCCTTAACTGCACCGCCAATGGCCGCGGTAATGAAGGCATTACCTCGACGCCTTGCGGTCAGTGCGACAGCTGTCGCGCGATTGATGAAGGTCGGTTCGTTGACTTGATCGAGGTCGATGCTGCTTCGCGGACAAAGGTTGAAGATACCCGAGAGTTGCTTGATAACGTGCAGTATGCGCCAACGCAAGGGCGCTATAAGGTGTACCTGATTGACGAGGTACACATGCTGTCGACCAGCAGTTTCAATGCGCTGCTTAAAACGCTGGAAGAGCCGCCACCCCACGTGAAGTTTCTGCTGGCCACCACAGATCCGCAAAAGCTGCCCGCTACCGTCCTATCCCGCTGTTTACAGTTCACGCTTAAGCATATGCCCCCTGAACGAGTGGTAGAACACCTAACCTATGTGCTGGGGGAGGAAGGGGTCGAGTATGATGAGAGCGCTCTGTGGCTGCTAGGTAAGGCCGCGGAAGGTTCTATGCGCGATGCAATGAGCCTGACCGATCAAGCCATTGCCTTTGGCCAGGGTGCGATTCGCCATGCGGATGTCGCTGCCATGCTGGGTACCTTGGATCATCGCCATGTGTTGGCGCTGGTAGAAGCATTGGCTGATGTGGACGTTCAGCGACTGCTAGCCGAGGTTGCTCAGTTATCGGAGCAGGGGCCTGATTTTGCAGCAGTATTGGATGAATTAAGTGCGGTTTTGCATCGCTTGGCCGTGGCGCAGATGGTGCCTGATGCCGTTGATAATAGTCACGGTGATCGAGCGCTTATTCAACAGCTGGCGAGCCGCTTTACTGCCGAGGATATTCAACTCTATTACCAGATCGGCATTCAAGGGCGCGGCGACATGGTGCATGCACCTGATCTGCGCAGTGCGCTAGAAATGACGCTATTGCGAATGCTGGCGTTTCGCCCCCAGGGGGTGCCAAAGCCTGCTGCCACGCCGCTTCCGCTGCGCCGAGAACCTTCCAGTGACACTGTTTCCCAAACAGCGGTGTCGCATGAGCCTGTCTCTCCTGAACCTGCTGCTCAGGTAGCTGCATCTGAGGATAGCTACGCACCTGAACCAGTCTCTGCCCATGAGCCAGCGGTAAAAAAGCCTGAGCCTGCGCTGCCGAGCAATCAGGCCAAAACGCCTGACTCAGCCGCGGTGCAGGCGAGTGCTGCCCCGGGTGCAACTGACGAGTTAAGCGCGCCTGACGCTGTTTCATCAGAGCAAGCGCCACCCTGGTCGCTTGACGAGGTGGAGAGTGCCGCCATGCTTTCTTCAGAGCCAGAGCCAGAGCCAGAGCCAGAGCCAGAGCCAGAGCCAGAGCCAGAGCCAGAGCCAGAGCCAGAGCCAGAGCCAGAGCCAGAGCCAGAGCCAGAGCCAGAGCCAGAGCCAGAGCCAGTTTCCAGTGAGGTGCCTGCCAATGCTGCTAGCAGCCAGGTCGCTGCTGACGATCGTCTAGACCATGCTGGGTGGCTGGCATGCTTCAGTGCCCTTGGGTTAGGCGGCCTTACCCGTAATTTGGCAGCGCACTGTCAGCTTGAAAGCGATGATGGCCACACTATGGTGCTGCGGCTTGACCCTGGGCAATCCGCTATGCAGGCCGATGTTCACAATGGTCGTATTGAGCGCGCGCTAAGTAGTTATGGGCTGCCTCGGCGAATCGAGTTTACGGTGGCTGACTTAGCGCCTGATCTTGAAACTCCCCGCCAGCAGGAAGAGCGTCAGCAGAAAGAGCGCCACTCGTTGGCTGTTGATCTATTACACCGCGACCCCAATATACAGAAGCTACAGCAGGCATTTGGGGCTACTCTCATTGAGTCAACCGTTAAACCCGCGTCTGACAAGCGTTCTTAGCCGCTGACGATTGACTCGCGATGCTTATTTTTATTCCTTCAGGAGATAACCGCATGTTTAAAGGTGGAATGGGCAACATAATGAAGCAAGCCCAAGAGATGCAGGAAAAGATGCAACAGATTCAAGAAGAAGCTGCTAAAGCGGAAGTCCATGGCGAAGCGGGCGCCGGTATGGTGAAAATCACCATGAACGGCCGCCACGATGTTACCAATGTCACTATTGATCCCAGCGTTCTTGAAGAAGACAAAGAGCTGCTGGAAGATTTGCTCGCCGCTGCCGTGAATGATGCTGTTCGAAAAGTGGAAGCAAACTCCAAAGCGAAAATGGAAGAAGCGACGGCAGGCTTGAACTTGCCGCCCGGCTTTAAGATGCCGTTCTAAACATGCGCTTCTCCCCGCTTGTTGAGCAACTGATGGACGCTTTTCGCGTGTTGCCGGGCGTTGGGCCAAAAACGGCCCAACGCATGGCCATGCACCTGTTAGAACGCGAGCGCCCAGGAGGGCAGCGGTTGGCAGCGGTAATTCAGCAGGCCATTGAAGAGGTCGGTTATTGTCAGCGCTGCCGTACGTTGACCGAAGCAGATATCTGCGCGCTGTGCGAAAGCCCCCGTCGTGATGATGCGCTGCTGTGTGTAGTCGAGTCGCCTGCTGATCAGCTTGCTATTGAAGAGGCGGGTGGCTTTCAAGGGCGTTACTTTGTATTGCATGGTCACCTTTCTCCGCTGGACGGCGTCGGCCCAGATGCCATTGGATTGGATCTATTGGAAAGCCGCGTCGCAGAAGGCAACATTCGCGAAGTAGTGCTTGCCACCAATCCCACCGTAGAAGGCGAAGCGACAGCGCACTTCATTGCCGCCCAACTTGCTCACTACGGTGTCTCTTTTTCGCGACTCGCCTATGGTGTTCCTATGGGAGGGGAGCTTGAGTATGTAGACGGTGGTACGCTAAGCCGCGCCTTTAATGGTCGCCAGCCTTTCGCCAGCGATTGACCTTATAAAAAAACGCAAGCGCTTTTGCGATTGTGCCAACCCGGAAGTTTGCTTTGTCCTCTTTAGCCCCCTCGTTGTATCAATGGATTGATAGTGCCGACGCCTTAGATGCTGCATGCGAGCAAGTCGCCGGTGCCAGTGTGATTGCCCTAGATACTGAGTTTTTCCGTGAAAACACGTTTTTTCCGGTGCCAGCGCTTATTCAGTTCACCACCGGTGACATGGCGTATTTAGTGGACCCGTTGAGCACGCCTTGCACCGCTGCTTTTCGTGATTTGTTGCAGAATAGTGCCATCAAATTACTGCATGCCTGTAGCGAAGACCTCGAGGTGTTCCAGCACTGGGCCGGCGTATTGCCAGCACCGCTTATCGATACGCAAGTCGCTCAGGCTTTTTTGGGAGAAACTCCCGGCATGGGCTATCAAAAATTGGTAGAGCACTGGATGGGGGAAACGCTGCCTAAAGAGGAGACGCGTTCCAACTGGTTAGAGCGCCCCTTAACGCCCTCCCAGTGCGAATATGCGGCGTTAGATGTTATCTATTTGCTGAAGGTTTGGGGGCTTCAAGCGGAGAAGCTTGAACAACTGGGGCGGCGCGAATGGCTTGACGATGAGTGTGCCAGTCTTATCGAGCAGGCAGGTCGCAGCGTAGAGAGCGATGGCCAATGGTATACGCGCCAGCGGCAGTTGTGGCGCCTTGATCCTCGCCAGCTTGAAGCCTACCGCTTAATGACCATCTGGCGGGAAGGCGAAACCCGCCGTCGGGATTTGCCGCGTAATTGGTTGGTTAGCGATAAGTTGTTGTTCGCGGTGGCTGAAAAAATGCCTAAAAATCGTTATGAGCTAGCAGAAATTGAAGGGGTTAAGCCGCCCCTGGTTAAAAAAGAAGGCGATACGCTGCTGTCGCTGGTGAAACAGGCTCAGCATTGCCCCGAAGGTGATTTACCGGCGCGCTGGCCAGACCCGATGCATCCTGTGTTTAAGCGGCGCTTTAAAGCACTTAAAAAAGTAGTGACGGAGAAGGCTGCTGAGCTACAAATAGCGCCCGAGATGTTGCTGCGGCGGCGAGATATTGAGGCGCTTGTGATGCAGCGGCTTGCTAACCAGCCATTAACCACTCCTGGCGGCTGGCGTGATGCCTATTTAACTCAAGAAATTCATCAGGCGCTTGAGGAGTTGTCGTAATGAGCGAGAAACTGCTTTGTGAGATTTTAAAAAGCTCACGCAAAGACGAGATGTATCTCTACATAGACAAACAGAAAGGGTTGTCATCCGTGCCCGACGCATTGATGGATACCTTCGGTAAGCCGGTGCCGGTGCTTACAATGATACTGACTGCCGATAAAAAGCTGGCTCGAGTGAACGCTGCTGATGTGATGGATGCAATCCAAGAGCAAGGCTTTTACCTGCAAATGCCGCCTGCGAAAGAAGCCTATTTGCTGGATGTTCACCGCGCTCAGGCGGCTAACCGCGAATGAGCGTTATGAGCTTCTTACCATGAACGTTCTGCCATGAGCGTTTTGCCATGAACTTTCTTGCCCATGCTTGGCTTGCTCATCCTGGTAGTGATGAGTTTCTGTACGGAAATCTGATTGCTGACGGCGTGAAGGGGCAAGACTTAACGGCTTGGTCGCCAGATGTTGCTAGCGGCATACGTCATCATCGCCGCGTGGATGCCTGGATTGATCGGCACCCAAACGTTTTAGAAGCAAAGCGGCGCGCGCCACACGCTCAGCGGCGTTATGTCGGTATCGCGTTAGATATCGTGTGGGATCATTTTCTTGCTCGTCAGCAGGCGGGAGAGCAGCAGCACCAGTTAATCGAGCGCTGCTATCAGTTGTTACAGGCTTGGCCTGCGCCGCAACGGTTGTCTACCATGATGCCGTTGATGATTAAGCATGACTGGCTGCACCGTTACGCTGATTTTGACTTTACCTGCCGTGCAGTAGCAGGCATTGGTCAGCGGCTATCGGGGCCGAACCGCTTAGCAGAGTTAGTGCCTTGGCTTTACGAAGACTATCCATGCTTAGCGGCCGACTTCGCAGTGTTATGGCAAGAGTGTCGTGCCACACTAACCAGCAGCGGTGGTGCTGCGGAGAGTGGGAGTTATTCAGACATGTTGAAAGTAAAGGGAATCAATGATGGTGGCGGCCATGCGTGAGCGCTTCTGGGAAAGATACTCGCTAGAAGAATTAACGCCCCAAGAGTGGGAGGCGTTATGCGATGGCTGCGGCCAGTGTTGCTTGTTGAAGCTCCACGACGATGAAACGCAAGAATTAGCGGTGCTTAACGTTGCCTGTCGGTTGCTGGATATTCACAGTTGCCAGTGCAGTGACTATGAAAATCGCTTCGATAGCGTACCCGACTGTACACAACTGACGCCTGAGCTCGTCAAAGAGTTTACCTGGCTGCCGCACACATGTGGCTATCGGCGTGTTGCTGAAGGGCGCAAGCTAGCAGGATGGCATCCGCTGCTGAGTAACGATGCTGAGCGCGTTCACCGGAAGGGCGTCAGCGTAAGAAGCTTTGCGGTTTCCCAAGATGACGTGCCCGAGCGCCTTTTGGAAGAGCATATTATCGCTGTATTGCCGATGTCTTAAACCTAACAGTCGCCCTCCCTGGCATGCTCACTAACCGCTGGCTAACGGTAATAACGTTAGCTGGCGGTTTTGCTTTTTGTACTATCCCAAATGGTTAAAAACGCTTCTTTAAACGGTGAGGGCTGTGGCTTCGCTGTGGCTTCTCGCGTCGCCGCTTGATCGGTTGGCGCTGTTGTCTTTGGCGGGGTATCCCAAATTGTTGGAAACTGTTCCTGATAGCTCATGGTCTGCTCCTGATTTTGTGAACTAGGCGTTTGTCTATAAAACTTATAGGTAGTATGACGTAAAAAACACTTTATGGAAAACATTTCCATAAAGTGTTTTTTCACAAAAAAAGCAGCGCCTGGGCGCTGCTTGAATGTTATTTTCGAGCTGTCGGCTATTTCTTGATAAGCAACTATTGCGCTTGCTTTGCCGCGTCCATAGGGGCTAGCCCGAGTGCCCACAGGATAAATGCGTCTTGGCGAGCCGTATCTCGCCAAGCTTTGAACCTGCCGGATGCGCCGCCGTGGCCGCTGGTCATGTCGGTGTGAAGCAGTACAGGAGCATTGCCTTGCTGTGCCTCGGTAACGCGGGCATAAAATTTGGCAGGCTCCCAGTAACTAACACGAGTATCAAACCAGTTGCCCTCTATCCATAGCGCTGGGTAGTGCTGGGCGCGTATGTTGTCGATAGGTGAGTAGCCAGCGATACGCTCGGCGACTTCTGGGTCTTCAGGATTGCCCCACTCACTATATTCGGCGGTGGTAAGCGGT
This sequence comes from Halomonas sp. IOP_6, assembly GCF_021151565.1. NCBI lineage: Bacteria > Pseudomonadati > Pseudomonadota > Gammaproteobacteria > Oceanospirillales > Halomonadaceae > Halomonas > Halomonas sp. IOP_6. The sequence goes on from NZ_JAIRBO010000014.1 coordinate 35,708, forward strand.
AACTCTGGGTTCTGCATGGTACGGAGCACATCCAGAAACGGCACCTCCAATACCGCTGCGCAAAATGCCTCAGGTTTACGATTGACGCAGGTGCCGACTAGCAAACCGCCTGCGCTTGCCCCGCAAGCCACGATCCGTTCTGGCTGGCTAAGCCCCTCGTTTACTAGCGCCTCTCGGGCAGCTAAGAAGTCGTTAAAGCTATTCTCTTTATGAGCCATTTTGCCATTTAGATACCATGGTTCGCCTCGCTCACCGCCGCCGCGTACGTGGGCGACTGCAAATGCTGCGCCACGCTCCAGTAGTTCGAGCCGAGCAATTGAGAACCAGGGGTCAAGCGCTTCACCATAGGCGCCGTAACCATACAGCAGCGTGGGCAGTGGTTGGCCGGCTAAGTCAGCGCGCATGACAATGGATACTGGCACGCGTTCGCCGTCAGCGCTGGTTGCCCATATGCGCTGGCTGACTAGTTGATCAGGCAGCAGTTGGCCGTAAACGGGGACTTGCTTTAGCAACGTACGTTCACCGCTATCCAGGTTTAGCGCGTACCAGCTGGGAGGGCGAGTGAACGACTCTTCGCGTAGATGTACGGTATTTGCATCAAAGTGTGGCGAATCTTCTAGCAGCTGCGAGCAGGGCGTTTCAGGTAGTTCGATATGCTTATCTAGTGTGAGGTTGTGATCTTTATCTAGCACTAAGCGGCGTAACATAACCTGGGCATCGCGATGGCTTCGCTCGGCGATGATTAGCCCCCATTCAAACGCATCGATCCCTTCTAGGGTAGTGTCTTCACGGTGAGCTATCAGCGACTTCCACTCGGGAGCAGGGTTGCTTTGTTGATCAGCGCGTGTGAAGTCGAGCTGAAAATGCGGGCCTGCGAGATTTTGTAAGCGATAAAACGTACCAGGGCGATGATCAATGCTCACTTCAACCCCTGCCTGGCGGGCATGTAGGCACATCGGGGAAGCATGGGGCTGATCTGCCGGCACGGCATGGATTTCTGTTGTATCTTTCGAACCGCTTTCAATCAAAAGCCATGCTTTCGAGCGCGTTTTGCCAATCCCAATCCAGAACTCCGGATCGTTCTCACGCATTACTAAGGTTGGTTCAGTAAGGCGCTCTGGCGTTGAAAACGGTATCCATACACGCCAGATGGAGTCCGGGCGCTGAGTGTCATCAAAGCGTGTAAATAGCAGCGTTGCGCCGTTGGTTGTCTCATCCTCTGCCCAGCATACGCTAGCGCCAATATCGCTTAGTAGTTGCTGAGGTTTGCCGTTGGGGAGTGCTTTTAACCACAGTGTGAAGCGCTCGTCGCCCTGGGTATCTTCCGTCCAGGCGAGCCACTGTTCATTCGGGGACAGTGCCATGTCGCCCATGTCATAAAAAGGCTGATCGGCGGCACGTTCACGTACGTCAAGAAAGCACTCGTCAGCACCGGGTTGGCCGTTAGGGTGGCGCCACCAGCAAGGGTAATCATCCTCGGCGGCGGTATTGCTCCAGAACGTAAAGTGGTCAAGCGCTGTCTTAAGGCTGGTTATTGCCAATTCACGACGCGCTAAGTGGTTTTGATAAAGTGTTTCAGCAAGCGGCCGTAAAGGAGCAAACCATTCATCATGCTGATGGTTGGCGGCTTCTAAAAAAAGCGATACGTCAGGCGCATCACGCTCTTCTAACCAGTGCCATTCTGGAGAATTAGCGCGATAATAATGTGTGACAGGCGAGCCTTCGTGCTTATCAGGCTGTGCTTTCATAAATTGATAGGTACCATAACGGGAAATCAACGTCGGGTGTCTCCACCCACATGAGGGGTATTATGCTGTTTGAAGACTCAATGTCACTGCTGTGGTTAAGTTATTACGTTCTTTCACTGATCGTGCTGGTCGCTGTCTACTTTGCGCTAGCATTTTTGCCTCGCCTACCGCGTTTGGTGATTACTTGGTGTGTGGCGGGAGCGATGTGGATGCCTGCAGGATATCAGTTACCGTTGATAGAAGAGGGTGAGTTCTATACCGGCTGGGCACCGGCTGCCATGGTGTCTGCGGTTGCTTTTCTTGAGCATAGCACCAGTGCACTACGTGGTGGTTTACTGTGGTTGATTTTAGGCATTGCCTTAGGCGCATGTGTTGGCATTGCCCTGTGGTGGTGGCGTAGGCCAGAACCTTATGATGATGTGTCTCAGCATCAGTCCCAGGAAGAAGATCCTCAGCCAACCCGACGCCAGGAACCAGTGATTAACTAATGCGAGTACAAGGCGCGATGATGGAGCTAGCCGATGTGTGAGTTACTAGGCATGAGCGCCAATGTTCCTACCGATATTTGTTTCAGCTTTTCCGGCTTTTTACACCGCGGCGGGGGCACCGGCCCTCACCGCGATGGGTGGGGCATCGCATTTTACGAGGAGGGCGGTTACCGTGAATTTCGTGACCCCCACCCCTCGGTTAATTCCCCGATAGCCCGCTTAATCTGTGAATATCCTATCAAGTCCAATGTAGTGATTAGCCATATTCGCCAAGCAAATGTAGGCGGCGTACGGCTGGCAAATACACACCCATTTACCCGTGAAATGTGGGGGCGGCCCTGGTGCTACGCCCATAATGGCCAATTGAGCGATTGGCAAAAGTTGCCATTAGGTACGTACACCCCGGTAGGTAACACAGATAGCGAACACGCTTTCTGCTGGCTAATGGGCGAACTGCGTCGTTGTTTTCCCACGCCGCCTGCGTCTCCTGAATCATTGTGGGAGCGTTTGCACGGGCTATGTGAAGAGTTGCGCGGACTAGGCGTTTTTAACCTACTGTTATCTGATGGCGTTTACTTATACAGCTACTGCTCGACCAAATTGGCTCATATCACACGACGCGCGCCCTTTGGCGAGGCGGAGCTGTCCGATGCAGAGTTGACGGTTAATTTTATCGAGCATACGACGCCTAACGATATTGTCTCTGTGATTGCCACCGAACCACTTACCCAAAATGAAGCGTGGCAGCGAATGGTTCCAGGCGAATTATTGGTATGGCGCGAGGGAGAAATCAAAGCGAGCTACGGTCATAGTAAACAGGATGACGACATAGCGTGAGCGACAGCAACAGGGCAGTGCTTTAAGCTAAAGTTGAAACGCCAGTTTCAATCGATCGTTTTACAGCGTGCTGCCTGTCGTATATGGTTGGCTCTTTTAGGCTTGCTAGTTAGTCACGCACAATAACAAGGTCGGTCAAATATCGACACGGATAGCGGAGATTGCCCATGAGCGAACACGCCAATGCCCACGTACTACGTGGCCCAGCGCTTGAAGGCTTGGATCAGTACAACTCAGTCACGGATGTCTTTCATTCAGCGGTTAAACGTTTTGCCAACAAGCCGGCATTTAGCTGCATGGGTAAAACCCTAACGTTTGCCGATCTTGATCGCCTGTCTGCCAATTTTGCAGCTTGGTTGCAGCATGAAACCGACTTAGTTCCTGGAGACCGGATCGCCATTCAGTTGCCTAACGTGCTGCAGTTTCCTGTGGCGGTGTTTGGTGCACTAAGAGCGGGGCTCGTGGTCGTTAATACCAACCCGCTTTACACCGAGCGGGAGATGGCGCACCAGTTCAAAGACTCAAATGCCAAAGCCATTGTGATTTTGGCCAATATGGCGGATAAGCTTGAGAAAGTTCTGGATAAAACGGATATCCAACACGTCTTGGTTACCCAGCTTGCCGATCTGCACGATGTGCCGAAGCGTTGGCTAATTAACGCCGTTGTTAAGCACGTTAAAAAGATGGTGCCTGCCTACTCGCTACCCACCGCTGTTGGCTTCCGCGATGCACTGAAAAAAGGCGCGTCGTTACATCATACCGAGGTGCAACGCACCATGGATGATGTGGCTGCACTGCAATACACCGGTGGCACCACCGGTATGCCTAAAGGCGCGATGCTGACCCACCGGAACCTAGTGGCCAATATGCTCCAGGCGCGTGCCGCTATCGGTGAACACTTGACCGATGGCGAAGAGCTGGTAATTGCGCCACTGCCGGTCTATCACATCTATACGTTTACCGTTAACTGTTTATTCCTGATGGAAACAGGCAACCACTCGCTATTGATTACTAATCCTCGTGACTTACCTAGCTTTGTCAAAGAGCTTAAAGGCTTGCCGTTTACCGGGTTTATTGGTCTGAACACACTGTTTAATGCGCTGTGTAACCGAGATGACTTTAAGCAGCTCGATTTTTCCAAGCTGAAACTGACCATTTCCGGCGGTATGGCACTGACTAAAGCGGCGGCTCAGCGTTGGGAAGAGACAACGGGGTGCCCGATTGCAGAGGGCTATGGGCTAACGGAAACATCGCCCATTGTTAGCTTTAACCCCACAAACGCTATACAGCTGGGCACCATTGGTAAACCAGTGGCTGGTACCTCAGTGAAGGTAATTGATGCTGACGGCAATGATGTTGCAATGGGGGAGCCTGGTGAGCTTTGCGTGCAAGGGCCTCAGGTAATGAAAGGCTACTGGCAGCGCGATGATGAAACCCGCAATTCTATTGATGAAAACGGCTGGTTCCATACGGGCGATATTGCTGTTTTGCAAGATGATGGCTACATCAAGATCGTTGATCGTAAAAAAGATATGATTTTAGTATCTGGCTTTAATGTCTACCCAAATGAAATAGAAGATGTAGTGGCTGCGCATCCAGATGTGTTGGAGTCTGCAGCAGTGGGTGTGCCAGATGAAGGTGCTGGAGAAGCGATCAAGCTATTCGTTGTTTCCAAAAACAGTGAGTTAGACGCTGAGACGCTGCGCAAGTGGTGCAAAAAAGAGCTAACTGGCTACAAAGTTCCGAAGTACGTAGAGTTCCGTGATGAGCTTCCCAAAACCAACGTTGGTAAGGTGCTGCGTCGACAGCTCCGCGATCAGGAAACAAGCAACGCTTAAGCGCTTAATGAGTTCACTAATAGGTGGCTGTTAGGCGTCCTGTTATCGAAGGCGTTACAATAGTCGGCCCACTCATGCAGTGGGCCGATTTTATTCTGAGATGGAAACCGAGCCTAACGTGACCACCGACACGCAAACTTCCCATGCTGACGCCCAGAACGCTTATCCACTCACCGCATTAGATGAGGAGATAAGGCACGTTATGCTGCGTGATGCACAGCAGCTAGCGCGTCGTGTGGCAGGCCTTAAGCGGCGTCAACGAGACAGAAAGCCGATCGACCACGGTGTCCAGCAGGTTCAGCGCGACCTTGAAAAAGCTAAGCGGCTGCTTGCTAACCGTGAAGCACTGAAGGTGGCACTGGACTATCCTGCCGAGTTGCCTGTAGTAGAACGACGAGAGGATATCCTAAACGCTATCCGCGACCATCAGGTAGTAGTCGTGGCGGGGGAGACAGGGTCGGGTAAAACCACTCAGTTGCCTAAAATTTGTCTAGAGCTTGGCCGTGGGCGTAAAGGGGTGATTGGGCATACCCAGCCACGTCGACTGGCAGCGCGTAGCGTTGCCGGGCGGTTAGCGGAAGAAATGAGCGTGCCGCTGGGTGAGCAGGTGGGCTACCAAGTGCGCTTCAATGATCAAAGCTCCCCGAATACGCTCGTAAAGCTGATGACGGACGGTATCCTGCTGGCAGAAACGCAGCACGATCCTTTGCTGCTGCGTTACGACACGCTGATTATTGATGAGGCGCACGAGCGCAGTCTTAACATCGACTTTTTGCTGGGGTATTTAAAGCGCCTGCTGCCGAAACGTCCTGATCTAAAAGTCATTATTACCTCAGCCACCATTGATGTAGATCGTTTTGCTGCCCATTTCGGCAGTGCCAACGCGCCTGCGCCGGTGGTTGAAGTCTCTGGCCGCACTTTTCCCGTCGATGTACATTACCGCCCGCTGGCGCGTAGCGAAGAGGATGAGGATGACCGGACACTGCAAGAAGGCATTTTGCACGCAGTGCGCGAAATCGAAACCATCGAGCGTGAGAAAGGCTGGCTGCATGGTCCACGCGACGTGCTGGTGTTTTTACCCGGGGAGCGTGAGATTCGTGAGACAGCCGATTCGCTGCGACGGGCCGACTTAACCGGCACCGAAATATTGCCACTCTATGCTCGGCTTTCCAACGAAGAGCAAAATCGTGTCTTCGCTTCCCACAAAGGGCGGCGAATTGTGCTGGCTACTAACGTTGCTGAAACCTCGCTCACGGTACCGGGAATTCGCTACGTTATTGATCCTGGCTTGGTGCGTATCAGCCGCTACAGCTATCGGGCGAAAATACAGCGGCTACCGATTGAGCCGATTAGCCAGGCCAGCGCCAATCAGCGTAAAGGCCGCTGTGGCCGTGTTGCGGAAGGGGTATGTATTCGTCTTTATGATGAAGAGGATTTCCTATCGCGGCCAGCGTTTACCGACCCAGAAATCCAGCGCACCAATTTAGCGTCAGTCATCCTTTCCATGCTAGCGCTGAAACTTGGCAGCATTGAGGCATTTCCCTTTGTCGACCCGCCCGATAGCCGATTCGTAAAAGATGGCTTTCGTTTGCTGTTTGAGCTGGGAGCGGTAGACGACCAGCAGCGCCTGACCCCGCTGGGCCGCAAGCTCGCTAAGCTACCCATCGACCCACGCCTAGCGCGCATGGTGCTGGCAGGTGCCGAACGAGGCAGCCTGCGCGATGTGTTGATTGTGGTATCGGCTTTGGCGATACAAGACCCTAGAGATCGGCCTGCTGACAAACGCCAAGCGGCGGATCAAGCCCACCAGCGCTGGCATGATCCCGATTCTGATTTCGTTGCGTTGTTAAACTTATGGCATGGCATCGAAAATGCCCGCGCGGCTCTCTCAGGCAACCAACTACGTCGCTGGTGTCGCGAGCACTATATTAACTATCTGCGCATGCGCGAATGGCATGACACGTTCCGTCAATTGCGTCAGCTGCTGCGCGATATGGACATCGACGTGCCCGCACCGCTGCCCAGAGATGAAGACGAAAGCGAAGAGCAGGCCAAGCAGGCACGTCGTAAAACGTCAGGAAAACTGCACCAAGCACTGTTATCTGGGCTGCTTTCTAACCTGGGAACACTGCTGGAAAACCGTGAATACCTGGGCGCGCGTAATCGTAAGTTTATGATTCACCCCGGTTCAGGGCTGGCGAAAAAAACGCCGAAGTGGGTAATGGCGTTTGAGCTGATTGAAACCACTAAATTGTTCGCCCGTACAGTGGCGAAAATTGACCCCCAGTGGATTGAGCCTCAAGCGCAGCACTTGATAAAAAGCAGCTACAGCGAGCCGCACTGGGAAATGAAACGTGCCCAGGTAGTTGCGTTCGAGCAAGTAACGCTGTTTGGTCTGCCTATCGTTGCCCGTCGCCGCGTGCATTATGGCCCTATTGCTCCCCAAGAGTCCCGCGAGCTGTTTATTCGTCGTGCGTTAGTGGAAGGCGAATTTCAGACTAGGGGTGAGTTTTTTGCCCATAACCGAGCGCTGATTGAAGAAGTCGAGGCACTCGAAGATCGTGCACGTCGGCGCGATATTCTGGTCGATGAAGAGACGTTGTTTGCTTTTTATGATGAACGGCTCCCTTACGATATCGTTAATGGCAAAGGGTTTGAGCACTGGCGCAAACAGGTGGAGCGTGAGTCTCCTGACTTATTAAAATTCAATATTGAGGCACTTAAAGCACGGGATGCCAACGACGTGACTCAGGCGCAGTACCCTGACCACCTAACGTTGGCAGGGGTTGCCTATCCGGTTAGCTATCACTTTGATCCTGATGCAGAAGATGATGGCGTTACGCTGACCGTACCTGCCGCTATGTTGCCTCAGTTGCCCGTGCATGCCCTGGAGTGGTTAGTGCCGGGGTTGCTGCGCGAAAAGTGTATTGCGCTACTTAAATCCCTGCCGAAAAGCATTCGTCGTCAAGTTGTCCCCATTCCCGACTGGGTCGATGCGGCACTGGAAATGCTTGTGCCTGATCAGCGCCCACTGACCGAGGCGCTTGGCGAGTTTATTCGGCGGCGAACGGGTACGCGGGTACATCCTGATGACTGGCGGCTTGACCTGCTAGCACCACATTTAATTATGAACGTGCGCGTTGTTGATCACGCTGGTAAAACGCTGGGCCAGGGGCGTGACGTACGTGCCCTGGAAAGGCGCTTTGAAGAAGCCGCCAGTAGGGGAGCCCAGGCATTAGCAGAACAGGCTAATCAGGCCCCAGCGCTTGAAAGTCTGCCTAGTGAGCCGCTCCCTGAATCTCGGGTGACGACCCAGGCGGGGATCCGTGTCGAAGCTTACCCAGCACTGGTGGCAGAAGATTCACGCTTCAAAGTGGCACTTTTCGACCATCCCGCCAAGGCAGCGGCAGCGCATCAAATGGGTGTGGCCCGTTTGGCGATCTCACAACAGCCGGGTCAGGTGAAAGCTATTAAGCGTTTGCCTGGCGTGGAAAAATGCGCATTGTTGTTTGCGAAGGTAGGAAACAAAAATGAGTTGGTTGATGATCTTTTGCTGGCGGTGTTTACTCAAGTAGTGGCTACGCATCCTCTGCCACGCTCTGAGAAAGCCCTTAAGGAGCGCTTGCAAACTTCTGAAGAAAGCTTGTTAGCGCATGCCCAAACACTGTTAACGCATGTTGAGGCGGCGCTGAAGGGGCACTTGGCAGTAACCAAAATTTTAAAAGGGAAGCTCAATTTTGCATTGGCGCTTGTTTACAGCGATGTCAGCGCGCAGATGAAGCGATTGGTTTACCCCGGTTTTATTCGCGATGCAGGTGAGTGGTTAACGGAGTATCCTCGTTATACAGAGGCTGCATTAATCCGGCTGGAAAAAGCCGCGCGCGAGCGAGGGCGCGACCAAATGCTGATGCACGATGTCCAAGCATTAGAAACGCGTTTCGACGCGCGCCGAAAAAGCGAACGCAGGGGCGACGCAGAAGACCCAGAGTTGGTGGCATTTGGTTGGTGGATTCAGGAGCTCCGGGTGTCTCTGTTTGCCCAGCAGTTGGGTACTAAAATGCCCGTTTCTGTGAAGCGCCTAGAAAAGCGTTGGGAAGAGCTTATTAGCGTTTAACGCTTGTCGTAATACGATAATAGGCTTACGTAGTTAAGCCAATGCACCAAGATGACAACATCGATTGACAGCCAGCGACTCTCAGTAAGCCGCTAAAAGGAGAAAGGCATGACACATGTGGTGATTACCGGTACAGGACTTTACACGCCGGAACACGCCATTGATAACGCGTCGTTGGTGAAAGCATTTAACGCGTGGGTAGACAGCCAAAATGCTCGGCATGCTGATGCAATCTCACGTGGTGAACGAGAGCCGTTGTCACACTCCAGTAGCGAGTTTATTGAAAAGGCATCTGGCATTAAAAGTCGTTATGTGTTGGATGCCTCAGGAATTCTTGACCCAGCGCGAATGCGGCCTAAACTGCCACAGCGTAGCAATGATGAACCGTCTATTCAGTGTGATATGGCTACCCAGGCGGCACAACAGGCATTGGCAGCAGCTAACGTCGATGCCGCTGACATCGAGCTTGTCATCGTAGCGTGTTCGAACCTAGAACGTGCCTACCCAGCTGTGGCTGTCGAAGTTCAGCGGGCGTTAGGCACCAGCGGTTACGGTTTCGATATGAATGTAGCCTGTAGTTCAGCCACATTTGCGCTTGAAACAGCGGCCAATGCGATTGCATCTGGTAGCGTAAAGCGGGCTCTCATTGTAAACCCAGAGATCTGTTCGGCACATCTCAACTTTACAGATCGCGATAGCCACTTTATTTTTGGCGATGCTTGTACAGCAATGGTACTGGAAAGCAGTGATTGCGCTGTGTCTGATGAGCAGTATGAAATATTAGGTACGCGTCTAGTGACGAAGTTCTCTAATGCGATTCGTAATAACGCAGGTTTCCTTAATCGCGTTACCGACAGTGACCCGCTGGCGCTGGATAAGTTATTTGTACAAGAAGGGCGGCGGGTGTTCCGAGAAGTGTGCCCTATGGTTGCTCAACTGATTTCGAGCCATTTAGCTTCTCTAGAACTTTCTGGAAGCGATTTGAAGCGCATGTGGCTGCATCAGGCTAATCAGCACATGAATGACCTGATTGCGCGGAAAGTGCTAGGTGTGGAACCTAGTAAAGCGCAAGCGCCCATTATTCTTGATCGCTATGCTAATACCAGTTCGGCAGGATCGATAATTGCCTTTCACTTGCATCGTGAACAGTTAGAAGGTGGTGATATTGGTGTGATTTGTTCGTTTGGCGCAGGTTACAGTGCCGGTAGTGTTGTTATACGTCGTCAATAACAGGGCTTTGGATTAATTTTTTTAGGCGTGAAATGCGACGAACTGCACGCCACACATGTTGAAAGAGGAGCTACCATGCTTGGGTTGTTAGCAAAGCACAAAAGCGCGTTTAGCTGGCGCTACAAGGGATTGCCTGTCTTGCTGCTAGCCGTATTAAGCATGAGTGGGTGTGCTAGTTCAGGGGGGAATGTTGGCGAGCAAGTCCACCCTGAAGATCCTTGGGAAGGGTTTAACCGTCGCGTGTTTGCTTTTAATGACGTGTTAGATCGCTATACGTTAAAACCAATAGCTAAAGGTTACCAGACGGTTACCCCCGACCCCGTACAAACTGGGGTAGGTAATTTTTTCTCTAACCTGCGTGACGTGCGAACCGCATTAAACAGTTTGCTCCAAGGCAAGCCCGCTAATGCAGGGCTTGCGACGTCGCGCTTTTTAATTAACTCGACCGTTGGCATAGGTGGGCTATTGGATTACGCCACGTTGATGGAAATCAATGCTGATAGGGAAGATTTCGGTCAAACGTTGGCGGTATGGGGATGGGATGACTCGCGCTATTTGGTGTTACCATTGCTCGGTCCTGGAACGCTACGAGATACCGCTGGGTTGCCCTTTGATATTGCTGCTCACCCTATTACCTATCTGGATGACCATACACTTAGGGCTGGTTTGACGGCACTGGATATTGTCCAAATTCGCGCAAGGCTACTGGATCAGGAAGCGTTAATTAGTGGCGATCGTTATCGCTTTGTTCGTGATGCCTTCTTACAGCGCCGTCAGTTTGAGATTAGTGATGGTGAGCTTGGGGATGACCCGTTTGCTATGGACGATTTTGAATTCGACGATACCGATTTTGGTGACGACGATTTCGCCGATTGAGGCTTAATATGGATCATTCCAAGCAGTTGATCGCGGTGATCGATGAGCCAGGGCAAGAGCGTGACGCGCTAGCAGAAGCGATTACGTGCGATGGCTTGTGGGTATTTGCAGCAGATAATATTGACAATTTGCCTGCCGATACAGCGCTCATCGTTGCTCATGCAAGGGCAGTGCCGCGCCAGCAGTGGTCGCAGCTGACACATCGTTTGCCTACCTTAGTTGTCAGTGATTCTCGTCAGGACGCGGACCTAATTAAGGCAGTTGATGTTGGTTTAGTTGACTATATTGTTCATCCACTACGCCACGCAGAACTGTTGCGCCGGATGATTCGTAAAGCCATTGAGCTTCACACATTGGCTCAGGAGCGAGATCGAGACCGAGAGCGTCTGGCCGAATTAAACGAAAGCCTGGAAACGCATCTAGCCTTGCTGCGTATGGATCAACAGAGCGGTGGTCATATTCAGCGCCGCTTATTGCCTATTCATCCCAAAATCATCAACGGTGTGTACTACGATTACTGGTTTGCACCTTCGCTGTATTTGTCGGGAGACTTCCTTGACTATCAGCGCTATAACGATCGCTACAGCGCATTCTATTTTGCCGATGTGTCTGGGCATGGGGCATCCTCTGCGTTTGTTACCGTACTGCTCAAGTATCTATGCAATCGATGGCTTAATGAGTGGGATGGCCAATCGCCAGAACAGTTGGCACCTAACTGGTTGGCGGCATTAAACAGAGAGTTGCAGGACACTGATATTGGCAAACACGCGACCTTGTTTGTTGGTGTCATTGACCACCAGGAGCGAACGCTTCACTATTCGCTCGGTGCGCAGCTTCCTATGCCACTGCTAGTGTCTGGTGGTAAGCTAATGCGTCTGGCAGGAGAGGGAATGCCAGTAGGTCTTTTTCCAGATGTAGAGTATCCTTCGCTCAGCTGTGCTTTACCGGCCGATTTTCATTTATGGCTGTGTTCAGACGGTGTATTGGAATGCTTGCCGGGTAAGACACTCGACACGCGGCTCAAGGAACTTGAGCAATTAGTAAGTGAAAGTGTCACGCTTGAGCAGTTGCGCGATCGGCTAGCCAACACCAACTCCCTTCTTATAGAAGGCGATGCGGATAATGAGGCGAACCAGGACCGCGATGCTTTACCCGATGACCTAACAATCATGATGGTGAGCGGATTTGGTCATGCTGATTGAAGAAGGCCGCATTAAAGCGGCGTTCGACTCCGGTGTTTTTGTTTTAAAATTATGTGGTGACGTGCGCCTAACGCTGTGCGCCACGCTTGATACCCAAGCTCAGCGCCTTGCTGAAACGCCTGGGCTAACGGCGGTAATGATCGACCTGCGCGAAGCAACGAATGTTGATTCGACCGCGCTGGGCTTTCTTGCCAAAGTTGCTATGGCGGTAAAAGGACGTTTAGAGCATCCACCCACCATCATTGCTGATAATCCAGATGTACGACAAATGCTGGATGTGATGGGCTTTGCTCGTTTTTTTACGCTGATGGAAGCGCCATTGCAGCAAGCGTCGAAACTAACATCGGCCCTAGAAGACTTGCCTGCTGAGCCAGCTGACGAAGAGGGGCTGCGTGAACGTATTTTAGAGGCCCATCGAATTCTAATGCATATGAACGAGCACAACCGCGAACAGTTTCAACCGCTTGTGGAAATGCTCGAAGCGCAAAACACAACGGCCCACTAACGCACTTTATCTATATGTAGGTTTCAAGAACTAGGTTTCAAGAACTAGGTTTCAAGAACAACGCGTCTACTAGACAAGGCCCCCTAAGATAAACATCCTAGAGGGCCTTTTGGCTTTTTTTGTCGCCTATCTATGTTAGCGATCCAGCGGAGTCAGCAATCGAATTAGCTGCTGCGAAGCTTACTAAGCAGTTCTTCGAGCTTGCGCTGGTCAGCCATAAATTTGCGAATACCTTCTGCTAGTTTGTCCGTCGCCATTTCATCTTCGTTCATTGCCCAGCGGAAATCTGCCTGCGCTAACGCTTCACTCGGTGCGCTGCTAGCTGCTTTGGGAATAAGTTGTTGCGGCAACTCTCCTTGAAGTTCGTCTAGTTCGTTAAGTAGTGCAGGGGAAATCGTCAAACGATCACAGCCAGCTAGCGCCTGAATTTCACCCACGTTTCTGAAACTTGCGCCCATGACGATGGTGGAGTAGCCATGGCCTTTGTAGTAGTCGTAAATGCGCTTAACAGACTGCACGCCTGGGTCGTTGGCACCGCTAAAATCTGTGTCAGGGGCTTTAGCTTTATGCCAATCGAGAATACGGCCTACGAACGGTGAAATAAGCGTTGCACCAGCATCTGCACAGGCCTGTGCCTGGGCAAAGCCAAATAATAGGGTTAAGTTAGTGCGAATGCCGTCACGTTCAAGTTGGCGAGCGGCTTGGATGCCTTCCCATGTCGACGCCATTTTGATCAAAATACGCTCTGGGCCTACTCCATGCTGGGCGTATCGCTCAATCAATGAGTGCGCCTTGGCAATGGTGGCATCACGGTCAAACGATAGTCGGGCACTGACTTCAGTCGACACGTAGCCAGGTACCAGTTCACTGATTTCGCTACCAATATCGACAGCCACGCGATCTACCGCGTCTTCAAGGTCGGTGCTTTCTTTGGCAATGCTGGCAAGTCGTGCGCGTCGGTCTTCTTGCTGGGCAGCTTGCAAGATAAGCGAGGGGTTGGTTGTGGCATCTTGCGGCTGAAAGCGGCGGATAGCCTCAAGGTCGCCGGTGTCAGCGACAACCGTGGTCATCTCTTTTAATTGAGTTAGTAGGCTAGTGGCCATGCATCGTTCCTTGTCGTCGTTGAGATAGTTGTCGTTGGATACTTTAGCAAGGGCATTGCGTGGCGAACAGTGACCGACAAATGAATTGAAATCGATTATGATTAGCGGCCTATCAATTCAGAGGCATTCTCTGCTGAATAATGCCAACTTCAAGGATGTTTATGGAACTTAATCCTCGTCGAGTGGCGCTGTTGGTGGCGGCCAACACAGCGCTTGCGCCGTTTGCGATTGATGCTTACTTACCAGCCATTGGGGTACTGGCAGAAAACATCAATGCGAGTATTCATCATACTGAACTCTCAATCAGTATGTTTTTATTTGGCTTCGCAATCGGTCAGCTGTGCTTTGGACCGCTGTCGGATAGGGTGGGGCGTAAGCCTGTTTTGCTCAGTGGCTTGGTGGTGTTTATGCTCGCGAGCTTAATGATCACCACCGTCGATAGTTTGACCTCTTTGCTGGTGTGGCGATTTATTCAAGCACTGGGCGGCGGCGCTTGTGTGGTGAACTCAGCGGCGATTGTGCGCGACTGTTTCAGCGGACGTGAAGCCGCTAAAGTCATGTCAACGATGGCTATGATCATGATGCTTGCGCCGTTGGTGGCACCTGCCGTGGGTAGTATCTTGCTGCACATTGCGGGGTGGTGGCTGATATTTGTATTTTTGGCCGCTTACGCAGGTTTTTTGCTTTGGCTGCTAGGTACGCGTTTACCCGAAACACGAGATACTAACTTACCCGCAGCTTCGCCCCGCCAAGTTATACGCAATTACGCCAGTGTGCTCTGTCATAAAGAGGGGATGGGCTATATTTGCGCTGTCGCAGCTTCATTCGCTGGGCTGTTTGCTTTTGTAACCGCCTCTCCATTTTTATACTTAGACTACTTCTCACTATCGCCTAGCGTTTACCCAATGGTGTTTGGCGTCAATGTGCTTGTGATTGCGCTGTCTAATCGCGTCAATATTCATTTACTGCGTAAGCGCTCGCCACAACAGAATTTACGACTAGGGTTAACGATTCAGTTAATTGCGGCACTGGGGCTTGTTATCGCGACAGCGCTTAATTTGGCTTCGCTATATGTGGTGGTGCCTCTAGTCATGTTGTTTACTGGTATGATTGGTCTGATCACACCTAATGCCATTTCTGCGTTACTGGACCATTTTGGACATATAAGTGCCACGGCAACTGCACTGCTAGGTGGCATCCAGTTTAGTTGTGGCGCAATTGCTGGGGTGCTGGTGGGCTTGTTCCAGGTAGAGCACCTATGGCCGATGGTGCTCACTATGTTGGGGGCCGCGTTGCTGGGTAATATCGGCGTCCAAAAGCTGACAAGAAAGCCCGCTTACGGTGATTCGTACTGATGCTTTGTGCTGCTGATTGATGTTAGCGAAAAGGTGTGATGATTGATTTTAATGAATAACTCGTTGCCATGGATAGACATGCCACTTGGCGTGTGGCTAGCCTGTTCTGCCGTATTAATGCTGGGTGCTTTCGTACAGCGTGCGACAGGTTTCGGTTTGGCAGTGGTAGGGGCACCACTACTGTTGATGCTAGAACCACGTTTGGTGCCGGTAGTGCTCGTGTTGTTTGGGTTTACTGTTTCATTGCTGATGGTGCGCCACTACTGGCAAGAAATACGCCTGGACGCGATAGGCATTGCCTTGATTGGCCGCTTGCCAGGGAATGCGCTGGGCATTTGGTTATTGTTAACTGCTCCGTTGGTGGTGCTCGAAAAACTGATCGCCGCTATCGTGTTGTTTGCTGTGATAGTAACGCTGTTTCGTTTTCATCCCCCGGTAAACCGTGTGACGCTGTTCCTGGCAGGTATACTGTCAGGCGTTTTTGGCACGGTGGCTGCCATCGGTGGTCCTCCAGTCGTCCTGCTAATGCATGGCTTTCCACCTGATCGCCTGCGCGGCAATTTGGCCGCTTTCTTTATTCTGACATCTCTTCTAACGCTCATGACGCTAGCGCTTGCGGGCCAGGTATCCGCTTGGCATTTTAAATTAGCGCTCACGTTTCTACCTGCAGTGCTAATCGGTAATGCGCTCGCAGATGTGATTGCCCATCGTTTGGATAGGCGGTTACTACAAGGTGTCTCGCTTGGGCTATGTACGTTGGCTGCGTTGGGGCTGTTAATTTAGTACCAGTGTTATGCGGTACCTCGGATTAAAAATTTTTGTGATGTTACGTCCTGTCACAAAGTTGTCATTGAAACGGTGCAAAGTACGTCTTGCGAAGGCCAAAACCTTACATCGACAGGAGTATTTCGCATGAACCGTATTCTAAAAACGACCGTGATAGCGGCTGCCGTAATGAGCGTTGCCGGTGTTGCCCAGGCACGTGATCAGATCCGCATCGTAGGTTCCAGTACCGTTTATCCGTTTGCCAGCTACGTTACTGAAGAGTTCGGTGCGACTACCGGTAACCCTACGCCTGTGATTGAGTCAACAGGTTCGGGTGGCGGTTTGCGCTTGTTCTGTAATGGTGTAGGTGAAGGCACGCCCGATATCACCAATGCTTCACGTCGTATGAAGCCATCTGAATTTGAGCGCTGTGAAGAGAACGGCGTTACCGATATTACTGAAGCTAAAATCGGTTCTGACGGTATCGTTCTTGGCCAATCAACTAATAACGACGCAGCAGACTTTACCCTAGAACATATTTTCCTAGCCGTTGCCGCTCAGGTCCCCGTTGATGGTGAGCTGGTTGATAACCCTTACACTAACTGGAGTGAAATCGACGATTCTCTACCGGATCGTGAGATTTCTATCTATGGGCCGCCCACGACCTCTGGAACCCGCGATGCTTTTGAAGAGCTGGTGATGGAAGTAGCTTCAGAAGAGTTGGGAGCTTACGGTGACGAAGGTTACACCGAAATCCGCTCAGACGGCGTTTATATCGATGCAGGCGAAAACGATAACTTGATCGTTCAGCGTTTGTCTGAAGATACTAAAGCGTTCGGTATCTTTGGATACTCTTTCTTGACTGAAAACCCGGATACTATCCAGGGCGCGTCTATTAATGGTGTTGAGCCAGAAGTAGAAGCAATTAGTTCTGGTGAATATCCAGTTGCTCGCTCGCTGTGGTTCTACCTCAAGAACCAGCACGCTGATGAAGTACCGCCAATGTATGACTATGCCAACATGTTTATGGAAGAGCTGATGATTGGCAGTGATGGCTACTTGGTTGATATTGGCTTGATTCCGCTGCCCGAAGCTGAGCGTGAGCAAGCTCGTCAGCGTGTTGCTGACCGTGCTCAGTTAACTGTTGAAGACCTGAAGTAAGTTAGAACGCTAGATACAAAAGGCCGGTAGCATAAGCTACCGGCCTTTTAGTTTGAGTTGGCTATATCTTGGTGTTTGTCACATTGCTGTCATGTTTTTACTCCAAAGTGGTCGCCAACACGATTTCATTAGGTGATGCGAGAGAAATTCGATGCAAACTAACCAGCTACTTCTACTCTTTTGCACTGTGCTCTTGCTGCTTGGGCTAGCGGCCTACTTTATTGGCCGCGCAAAGGCTTCCCGTGTACGCGCGTCAGGGGCTGCGATGTATGCGCAGCCAGATCAGTATGCATGGTTTGCTGTTCTCTCAACCGCAGGGCCAGCAGTGCTAGTGGGTGCAGTCGGCTCTTTGCTTTTGTTGCTGCTAGGCGCTGAGATACCCCCGCTTTATTTGTTTGCCGCTAGTCTTGTGGTGGCCGCCGCTGGTCTCGCCGTAGGTGTTGCTCAGGTAAAACCTCAGTTCCACGCGCGCCAAGCCATTGAACGCGTTATCCGGTGGATTTTAGCGGGCGCGGCTTTGATCTCGATTTTCACAACCTTCGGAATACTATTCTCAATTATTTCAGAAGCTTTACGCTTTTTTCAGATGCATAGCTTCTGGGAGTTCATTACCGGCACAACATGGAATCCAGGTGCGAGCTTTTTAGCATCGGCAGGGCGTGGTGACGGCAGCGGTGCAGAATTTGGTTCAGTGCCGCTATTTGCGGGCACCTTTATGATCACTGCTATTGCGATGTTGGTGGCAGTGCCGGTAGGGCTGCTCTCAGCTATTTATATGTCGGAATATGCGCCTGCTAGGGTTCGTACTGTCGCTAAGCCTGTACTTGAAGTGTTAGCGGGCATTCCAACCGTGGTGTATGGCTTCTTTGCTGCCATTACCGTTGCCCCAATTATTGTAAACATTGCAGGGTTCTTTGGTTTAGATGCCTCTTATAACAATGCCGTCGCACCCGGTGTAGTGATGGGAATTATGATTATCCCGTTTATTTCATCGCTTTCCGACGACGTCATTAACTCTGTGCCAGACAGCATGCGCCAAGGTTCGCTCGCACTGGGGATGACGAAAGGCGAGACCATTCGTGATGTGGTCATACCTGCTGCTTTACCTGGGATTATTTCTGCGTCATTGCTTGGTATGTCGCGAGCGCTAGGCGAAACAATGATTGTGGTAATGGCTGCGGGGATGCGACCTAATCTAACAGCGAATCCATTAGAGGACATGACGACAGTGACGGTGCGCATTGTGGCGGCTCTTACTGGCGATCAGGAGTTTGAAAGCGCAGAAACGCTTTCAGCGTTTGCTTTGGGCTTGGTGCTATTCGCGGTGACGCTGACACTCAACCTAGTCTCAGTCTTAATGATTCGCCGCTTCCGTGAAAAATACCGCGTAAATAACCTGTAACGCCGAGGAACTGATTCGATGAGCCATACTTTTGACGAGATCAGCCAGCAGCTTAAGCGGCGTCACCGTAAGTCGGCACGCTTGAAGTGGGTATCCATGGGGGCGCTGGGTTTGGCTGGTCTGTTTTTGGTGCTGTTCTTTGCTGATATGTTGAGCAAAGGGTTGCCAGCTTTCCAGCAGGCGTACATCAATACGGAAATTCGTTATTCAGAAGAAGCTAGCCGCGATGGCCGACAAGCATTTGATGAAGACTTGATACCGCTGATTAGCCGCACTGAGGTGAGGGTAATTCCGCTCCAACTGCGTAACAACCCTGAGCTAATCGGTACGTCAGAGCAACGTTGGATGTTAGCGAACAGTGAAGTAGATCAATATCTAAAAGGGCATCGCAATCGCCTCAGCGATCAAGAAAAGGCAGAAATTGAGGAGCGTGTAGCAGCCGGCCAAGTGGATCTACGCTTCAATAAAACGTTTTTTGGTTCTGGTGATTCAAAAATTGCTGAGAATGCAGGCATTTTGTCGGCGGTTGTTGGCACAGTGATGACGATGATCGTTACCCTGCTGATTGCGTTTCCCATTGGTGTAATGACAGCGATTTATTTAGAAGAATTTGCGCCAGATAACCGCTTTACCCAAGCAATTGAAATTAATATCAACAATCTAGCTGCCATACCTTCGATTCTGTTCGGTTTGCTGGGCTTAGCGATTTTTATTAATTTCTTTGGGGTGCCGCGTTCTTCGCCACTGGCAGGTGGTATGACCTTAGCGCTGATGACGCTGCCGGTGATTATTATCTCTACGCGTACGGCGCTTCGTAGCGTGCCGGATTCCATTCGCCATGCGGCGTTTGGAGTAGGGTGCTCACGCTGGCAGGTAGTCCGTGATCATGTTCTCCCCTTGGCGATGCCGGGAATCATGACCGGTTCTATCATCGGTTTGGCACAGGCGATGGGGGAAACAGCACCGCTAATTATTGTTGGAATGGTGGCATTTATCCCTGATGTAGGGGCTTCATTTACTAATGCCGCAACGGTCATGCCAGCTCAAATATTTACCTGGTCAGGTGAGCCAGAGCAGGCGTTTGTAGAAAAAACTGCTGGCGGTATTTTAGTGCTGCTCACCATACTTATCTCACTCAACGCCTTTGCCGTTGTACTACGTAAGAAATTTGAGCGTCGCTGGTAGGCCAGCACGTCATAGAGGACATTACTATGAACAGCCATGTACCTGTCATGAACCAGCAGAACCTGCCCGACGTAGGGCAGCCTTATACGCGTAATGAAAAGGCTTGCCATGATTTAAGTATCCGCGTTCGTGATTTGAACCTGTGGTACGGCAAAACCCAAGCGTTAAAAGGGCTAAATATTGATCTGTTTCAGAAGAATGTGACCGCACTGATTGGCCCTTCGGGGTGCGGTAAATCGACCTTTTTGCGCTGTCTAAACCGCATGAATGACCTAATTCCTAGTGTGCACACCGAAGGGTTGGTCGAAATGGATGGGCAGGACGTCAATGCTTCTAAGATGGATGAAGTAGCTTTGCGCCGTCGTGTTGGCATGGTTTTTCAGAAGCCAAACCCTTTTCCTAAGTCGATCTACGAAAATATTGCCTACGCACCGCGTATGCATGACTTAGTAAGTCGTAAGGCAGATCAGGATGAGCTTGTTGAGAAAGCGTTACGTGATGCAGGCCTGTGGAATGAAGTGAAAGATAAACTGCAGGAGCCAGGCACCTCATTATCTGGCGGCCAGCAGCAGCGTTTGTGTATTGCCCGAGCGATTGCAGTACAACCAGATGTAATTTTAATGGATGAACCTACCTCTGCGTTGGACCCGATCTCTACAGCAACGATCGAAGATCTGATGGACAAGCTGAAAGAGCAGTTCACCATTGTTACCGTGACGCATAATATGCAGCAGGCCGCACGGGTAGCCGACTACACGGCATTTTTCCACCTGGGAGAAATCATCGAGTACAACGATACCAAAGTGATGTTCTCAACCCCGGCACAGAAAAAGACCGAAGACTATATCTCCGGTCGTTACGGTTAACTAAGACTGCCTGCAGGCCAGCGCCAAGCTAGCCTGCAGGCATTTTTTTAATTTCTCATATATGTTTTTTCGTATATTAGAATTACGATTTTCGCACTGTTCACCTATTCATTTATTTAGACGTTCATGTATACGTTTATCTAAATAGGAGGCCCCATGGTATTACGTATCGGTATTAACGGGTTTGGTCGTATTGGTCGATTAGCACTGCGAAGCTTATGGACTGAAGTCGAAGCTGGGGCAGTAGAGCTTGTGCGTATTAACGACCCAGGCGGTGATTCAGCAACGTTTGCCCACCTGCTTGAGTTTGATTCGGTGCATGGCCACTGGTCTCCTGGCGAAGGGATTGCAGCTTGCGACGATGCGATTGTTTTAGATAGTAAAACTGTTGCGTTTAGCGCCAATAAGGCGATTGCCGATAGTGACTGGTCTGCCTGTGACGTGGTCATCGAGTGCTCGGGTAAAATGAAAGAAACCGCCAAGCTCCAGGCATATCTTGATCAAGGCGTTGCGCGCGTAGTGGTGAGTGCACCGATTAAAGAAGAGGGCGTGCTGAACGTAGTGGTAGGTGTCAACGATCATCTTTATGACCCCGCTCAGCATCGAATCGTGACTGCCGCTAGCTGCACCACAAACTGCCTAGCCCCAGTAGTTAAAGTGATTCAGGAAACCTTTGGTATTCGCCATGGTTCGATGACGACGGTACATGACATTACCAACACTCAGACGATTCTAGATGCGCCGCACAAAGACCTACGTCGCGCTCGCGCCTGTGGTATGAGTTTGATTCCAACGACAACGGGCTCTGCAAAAGCAATTACAGCCATCTTTCCCGAACTGGAAGGAAAGCTGAATGGTCATGCCATTCGTGTGCCGCTGGCCAATGCATCGCTCACCGATATGGTGTTTGAGCTTGAGCGCGAGGTCACGGTGGAAGAGGTCAATCAAGCGCTGAAAGCGGCCGCGGAGGGAGGGCTCGCCGGTATTTTGGGTTATGAAGAGCGCCCGCTGGTATCGATTGATTATCGCACTGACCCGCGCAGCTCCATTATTGATGCGCTTTCTACCATGGTGGTCAACGGCACCCAGCTTAAGCTTTACGCCTGGTATGACAACGAGTGGGGCTATGCCAACCGCACGGCCGAGTTGGCGCTAATGGTAGCTGGTGAGAAGACAGTTAAAGAGCAGATTGACCGTGGCTGATTCGCCGTTTCTCAAAATGCGCGCTCGAGTCATAGCGCTGCCGTTTGAAGTTCGCCAATATATGTTGATCACTGGCAACTACTGGGCGTTTACCATTACCGACGGCGCGCTGCGCATGCTGGTGGTGATGTATTTCCACCAGCTAGGTTACTCGCCGCTGCAAATTGCCATGCTGTTTCTGTTCTATGAAGCGTTTGGCGTAGTGACCAACTTGGTCGGCGGCTGGCTTGGCGCGAGGCTAGGCTTGAACCGCACGATGAATGTGGGGTTGGGGCTACAAATTGTTGCGCTTGCCATGCTGATGGTGCCCGCAGGGATGCTCACTGTTGTTTGGGTGATGGCGGCGCAGGCGCTGTCTGGCATTGCCAAAGACTTAAATAAAATGAGTGCTAAAAGTGCGGTCAAAGTATTGGTGCCTAAAGAGAGTGCCAACGCTAATAGCTCTCTCTACCGCTGGGTAGCGATGCTGACCGGTTCTAAAAATGCATTGAAAGGCCTAGGCTTTTTTATCGGCGGGTTGTTACTGACGCTGATTGGTTTCCGAGGCGCGGTGATTGCCATGGCGGTGATGCTTAGCGCGGTATTACTGGTCTCTTTATGGCGCTTAAAAGCAGACTTAGGGCGCCAAAAAGTAAAACCCAAGTTTTCGGAGATTTTCTCCAAGTCTCGTGCCATCAACGTGCTTTCAGCGGCGCGCTTTTGCCTGTTTGCTTCTAGGGATGTCTGGTTTGTCGTGGCGTTGCCGGTGTTTTTATATGACCAGCACGGCTGGACTCATTGGACAGTGGGGGGATTACTGGCAGCATGGATTATTGGCTACGGTGGGGTACAAACTCAGGCACCTAAACTTACCCGATTGATTAAAGGGGATGCCCGCGCGCTAACCGCAGGCTGGGCAGCCGCTTTAGCGGTACTAGCGATTTTGTTGGCGTTACTACCGCTGGCGCAGGTAGGTTGGCTGGTGGTCGGGCTTTTAGCGTTTGGTGTGCTGTTTGCGATTAATTCCAGCTGGCATAGTTACCTGATTGTTCATTATGCCCGTGCCGATGGCGTCTCGATGGATGTTGGCTTCTACTATATGGCCAACGCCATGGGGCGTTTGGTGGGAACGTTGCTGTCAGGCTGGTTGTATATGGCTTACGGGCTGAGCGCCTGTCTTTGGGTATCGGCGGCCTTAGTGGCAGCCAGTTCCGTGATGGCACTGGCGTTGCCAAAGCAGGTTGCATAAAGGCCAGTTTTTAGTCTGTTGATAACGCCGCGCCATCCACATAAAGGTGGCGCAATTTCCACCAACCTTCAACGCCAATGCGCAGCCCTTGGTTAGCAAGGTCGGGATCAATATAGATCGAAACACTATCTTGAATATGGTGCTGATAGTGTTGGGTATCTTCTGGATGGTGCGCTTCAGCTACCGCAAGATTGGCGAGGCCTCCGCAGCAGCCGTACCGTGGGGAGAGGCGGACGGTCACAACGCCGCCTTGTTGTTTGATGAAGTCGACGGCGTTGCTGTCGATATCAATGACATGGTTCATTGTTCACCCCGTACTATTGTTCTGGCATTTGGTTCCTGTATTAGCTCGCGGGATAGTAGACGGTTTCGCCATCCTCTTTGGTAAAGTGTGCAACGGGCTGCTCAAGCAGTTCCAATACTAGTTCGGATGGGCGACATAAGCGCGCGCCTTTTTGGCTAATGACGATAGGACGATTGATCAGAATCGGGTGCGCTATCATGGCGTCAATCAGCTGATCATCGTCTAGCGAAGAGTCATCCAATTTGAGCTCATCATAAGGGGTGCCCTTTTGGCGCAGCAGTTCTCGCGGTGATATCTTCATCATCGCGAGTAGCGCTACTAGGTGCTCTCGGCTGGGAGGTGTTTCCAAGTAGTGAATTACCTCGGGATCTTCGCCCGATGCCTTGATCATTGTCAGCGTATTGCGCGAAGTACCGCAGTTAGGGTTGTGGTAGATGGTGACTGACATGGTGAGTTATCTCTTGGTTAGGTGGAAAGATCGGTTGTAGGTGCATTGCGCTGAGCTGGCGATTTAGTAAACGCAGGTGATAGCGTTGTGGGGTCTTGCTCGGTTTTGTGCGACTTAGCCGCTTCTGCCCACCACGTTAATTGCCCTAGCGCGCGCCCAAAATAGTTTTCCCAGCGTTCTTGCTCCTGGGCAAACTCCCCGTCATCGTTCAGCGCTTCCTGCGCTTTAGGTATATGGATCATGGCGGACACTGGCAGGCAGCCAAGCTCAGATAGAAATGCGCGCATGCTAACGGCGGCACGCACGCCTCCCCATTGCCCCATGGAGTAAGTCACGATAGCGCTGGGTTTGAATGCAAACAGTGATGCACCGAAATGATTCAGCAAATGGCTCAGCGCCGGGCTCATGGAGTGGTTATATTCGGGGCTGACCATCACGTAGCCATCGGCTTGTTCAATCTTGCCTGCAAGAGCTTCAAGATCATCGGGAACCGCTGTTTTTGCGTAAGCAAAATGTGGCTTAAAAGGGCCGTTAAGGTCTAACGTTAGCGGGTCTATAACCTCTGCCGTTGTATTGGGTAGCGAGCTAAGTAGGCGTTTGCACGCCTGGGATACCCGCTCGCCTAAACGAGCAGGGGCGGGCGGCGTAGAGGTTCGAGTTGAACCGAGAAAGACTAAGTAATGTGCCATCCGAGTATCTCTTTGTTATGCGTTTTCAGGAAAATGCTGACGCGTGTTGTTGGCAATGCGTACCAGTGCGAGCATAAGCGGTACTTCAACTAAAACACCAACTACTGTGGCTAGCGCGGCGCCTGACTGTAAGCCAAACAGTGCAATGGCAGCTGCGACCGCCAGTTCAAAAAAGTTGCTGGCGCCGATCATTGCGCCAGGCGCAGCGATGTTGTGCGGCACACGCCACGCTTTGGCCCAGCCATACGCGATAAAGAAGATTAAAAACGTTTGGATAATCAGAGGAATAGCGATCAATACGATATGCAGCGGATTGTTCAGAATAACGTCGCCTTGGAAGGCGAATAGAAGCACTAGCGTAATGATTAACCCGATGGGCGTGATTGGGCCAACGCGCTTCATAAACACGCTGTCGTACCACTCGGTGCCGCGCTTGGCGATCAGTGTTTTACGGGTGAAATAGCCCGCTGCAAGTGGAATCACGATGTACAGCACCACCGACAAAATAACCGTGTCCCAGGGCACTTGAATATTTGAGATTCCTAGTAACAGCACCACAAGCGGCGCAAAGGCAAACAGCATAATCAAGTCATTCAAAGCTACTTGAACCAGCGTGTAAGCCGCATCACCTCGAGTCAGGTAGCTCCATACAAATACCATCGCGGTGCAGGGAGCTGCCCCCAATAATATGGCGCCCGCTAGATATTGACTGGCCAGTTCCTCAGGAATAAATGGCTGAAAAATCACCATGAAAAACAGCCATGCCAAGGCGAACATTGTGAAGGGTTTAATCAGCCAATTGACAGTGGTGGTAATGGTTAGGCCCTTTGGCTGGCGGCGCACTCCTGCAATAGCACTGAAATCAATCTGCGCCATCATGGGAAAAATCATCGCCCAGATTAATACGGCAATCGGAATGGAGACCTGGGCATACTCAAACCGTGATAACACCTCTGGCACGGCAGGGGCGAACTGCCCAAGTGCAATCCCGGCAACAATGGCAATCGCTACCCATACGGAAAGGTAGCGTTCAAACAGCCCCATATCGGCACTGGTGGGTGATGTGTTGCTCTGGGTCGTCATAAAGCCACTCCCTGATCAAATAGCACGTTGACTGACGCGTTTGGAGACTTCTTCAGCGCTTTCTTTGCGTTCGGAGTAACGGTCGGTTAGCAGATCGCTGCGTTCACGAACCAGCAGTGTGAACTTCACCAGTTCTTCCATAACATCAACAATGCGGTCATAAAATGGAGAAGGCTTCATGCGACCGTTGTCATCAAACTCCATAAAAGCCTTAGGTACCGATGACTGGTTTGGAATCGTCACCATGCGCATCCAGCGTCCTAAAATACGCAGCTGATTTACCGTGTTAAATGACTGGGAGCCACCGCACACCTGCATTACTGCAAGCGTTTTACCCTGGGTGGGGCGAACGCCGCCTAAGGCAAGAGGAATCCAGTCAATTTGTGCTTTCATAATGCCAGTCATTGCACCGTGGCGTTCAGGTGAGCACCACACCATGCCATCGGCCCACTGTGCCAGTGTACGCAGCTCATCCACTTTAGGGTGACTTGAATCTTCCGCATCCGGCAGGGGTAAGCCCCGCGGATCAAAAATCTTTGTACTTGCCCCCATTGCATTGAGTAGCCGAGCGGCTTCTTCAACGGCTAATCGACTGAATGAGCGTTCCCGCAGTGAACCGTAAAGCAGCAGGATTTTGGGGGCAGGTTGGTCACTCGAGGGAAGCCTCAATGTTTCATGATTGGGAGCTTTAAACAGACGGCTGTCCACGTTGGGTAAATCATCAAGCAATGCCATTGGCGGTGCTCCTTTTATGTCGAAGAAGTGGTTATTGATCGTTATGATATATGTTTTTTCGTATATTTGTACCGGTAACTAGCAGGCTGCAATAATGACGTCATCTTGAAGGCGTAAATTGCTTAAATTACACCCATCAAGAGGTCATTTATTTATGCCAAAGCGCCGCGTGCTGTTCCTTTGTAATGCCAATTCTGCACGGTCTTTGATGGGAGAAGCGCTGCTTCGCCAGATGGCAAGTGATCGTTTTGATGCTTTTAGCGCAGGTTCCGAGCCAGATGAACCCCATGCGCTAACGTTAGAGGCACTGCATAAACAGGGCCTTGATACGGAAGGATTGCGTAGTAAGTCACTGGATGAGTTTGAGGACGAGTACTTCGACTTTGTCATTGTACTTTGCGACAAGGCGCAACAGGTTTGCAGAGACTGGCAAGGGCGCGCCAGAGAAGTGCTTTTCTGGGATATTCGTGATCCGAGGCTAATTAGTAAACTAGATGCATACGAGCAAGCGCTATTAGAAATCCGTCGGCGTCTGCAGCTATGGCTGTCCCTGCATGCTCATGATCAGCCACGTGGTTGAAAGAATTTATGCGTATGGTGAATAGTTTAAGCGTTAAAGCAAGCTGGGCGCTGGTGTTAGTGACCTTCACCTGTCTCATATTGGCAATTGGTGGGTTGGGGTTATTTGCCAATCACTTTGGCCGTGAGGCGTTTACGTCGCTGCAGCAACGAGACATGAATCAGGTACGTGAGCTTAACGGGGCCTATACCCAGCTGCTGCGTGCTCGTATACAAATGAACCGAGCTGCTGAGCTAATTCGTACTCCCTCTTTTGAGCGTCCAGAACCTTTGTTAGAGGAAGCAGGGAGCTTGTTGAATACGGCTTCAGCCCGCTTTAACGCTTTCTACTCGAGTTTTGCTGAGGATGAGCGGCTTGAGCTTGTGGATCAGTTGGCGAATAATTTCCACTCACTAGTTAATAATAATTTAAGTTTGCAAATGATGATGCTGGAAGAGCGCGATGTTCGAGGCTTCCTATCTGGCGAGTCTCGCGTGGATGAGAGTAGTCAGCAGTTTGTGACTGCTGCGGAAGCCTTCTACGGTTATTCGGTCGCCCGTGGTGCTGGGCTGCTTGATCGCTTTCAAAAAGTATCGTCGCTACTATTTTGGGGGGTGCTTGGCGTTGTTGTTGTGGCAATGCTGGTCATAGCGTTAGTGGTATGGGGCGTGCGTAACAATGTTTTGCAGCCTTTGCGTGCAATAACGCAGCACTTTAAACGCATTGCCAAGGGCGATTTATCAACGCCAGTCGAAGCCCATGCCGCGAATGAAATTGGTCTGTTGTTTAGCGAATTGGCAAACATGCAGCATTCGCTGACGTCGACGGTGAACCATCTTAACAACAGCAGCCAACAGGTTTACACCGATAGCCAAGTCATGGCAGCTCAAAGCCAACAATTGGCGGGGCAAACTGACTCGCAAGTATCCGCACTCGTGCAAATGGCGGCAAGCCTCAAGCAGTTAACCGCAACCGTAAATCAGAATGCAGAAAGTGCGGCGCATGTGAGTCAAGCGACGACGGGTGTCGCTCATAAAGCGCAGCAAGGTGATCAAGTGATTGCCCAGTTCATAGCGACTATGCAGGCCATTAACAAGCACTCCGAAGAAATACAAAGCATTATTTCCATGATTGAAAGCATTGCCTTCCAAACGAATATTCTGGCTTTGAATGCTTCTGTTGAGGCAGCGCGTGCGGGTGAGCACGGGCGTGGCTTTGCTGTGGTGGCCAGCGAAGTACGAGCGTTAGCAACGCGCAGTGCTGATGCGGCACATGAAATTCGGTCGCGTATTGAAGCATCTCGCCAGAGTGTTGAGGAGGGGAGTGAGTTATCTCAGCAAGCGGGTGAGCATACGCGCGATATTATGCAGTCGGCCACTCAGGTAGAGCAGTTGATGGCAAGGATAGCCAGTGCGTCGGAAGAGCAGCGACGTGGTATTGAGGAAGTGAACAGGGCGGTCACGCAAATTGATATGACAACTCAAGATACGCTGAAGCTGGTCAATCACGCGGCACAAAGTGCTGAAGGACTAACTCAAGAAGCTCTGAAAATGCGTGAATATGCTGGTCAATTTCGCATGGTTGAGGATCAGCTTAGCAATAATCATGATGATATCAGTGAAGTTACAGAGGCGCCCAGGTCGTTGGACTGGCAGACATTGGCCACTTCAGAAAAGTATGGCGATAGGGAGGATAAACGCGCCTTGGCATGATCAGTATGGCAAGGCGCGGGAGGGTTGATTATATTAGTCGATTAGCTCAACGGCCACAGCGGTGGCTTCGCCACCACCAATGCACAGGCTGGCAATACCACGTTTGCCGCCTTTGGTGCGTAGGGCGTGAATAAGCGTCGCAATGACGCGTGAACCTGTTGAGCCAATTGGGTGCCCTTGGGCACAAGCGCCGCCAAACACGTTGACTTTCTCGTGGGGTAGCCCCAAGTCATCCATCGCCATTAACGTAACGACAGCGAACGCTTCGTTAATCTCAAACAGATCAACATCGTTAACACCCCAGCCAAGCTTTTTCATCAGCTTTTCAATGGCACCGACTGGCGCAATGGTGAATTCGCTTGGATGGCGAGAGTGGGTGGTATGGCCAAGCATTTTGGCTAGTGGCTTCACACCATGGCGCTGTGCGGCTTCATGGCTGGCCAAAATAAGTGCGGATGCACCGTCGGAAATTGAGCTAGCGTTGGCAGCCGTAATAGTACCGTCTTTGGCAAACGCCGGGCGCAACTGGCGAATTTTATCTAGCTTCGCTTGGAAGGGCTGTTCATCATGCTCGACCAGCGTTTCACCTTGGCGTGTGGTTACTGTTACCGGCGCCATTTCTGCCGCTAAGTGGCCGTTATTGGTAGCGTCCATAGCGCGCTCTAAGGATGCAATGGCAAAATCATCCAGGCGCTCGCGCGTGTAGCCACGCTCTGAGGCAACATCCTGAGCGAAAACCCCCATCAATTTGCCGGTTTCGGCATCTTCTAAGCCGTCAAGGAACATGTGGTCCTTTAGCTCGCCATGACCTAGACGATAACCGCCACGCGCTTTAGTGAGTACGTGTGGGGCATTAGACATCGATTCCATGCCGCCAGCGAGAAGCACTTCCCCCGTCCCGGCTTTGATCAAGTCGTGGGCTAGCATGGTGGCTTTCATGCCAGAACCACACAGTTTATTGATCGTAGTAGCACCATTGGCATCGGGAATGCCAGCCTGACGCATGGCCTGGCGGGCTGGCCCTTGTTTTACGCCGGCGGGTAGTACACAACCCATGATGCCTTCTTCAATAACGGATGCTTCGATACCCGCTCGCTCTATGGCAGCGCGGATTGCAACGGCCGCAAGTTCGGGAGCCGTCATGCTGGAAAGACTACCCATCATGCCGCCCATTGGCGTGCGGGTGGCAGATAAAAATACAACCTCGGTGGCATTACTCATTTGTGCGTCTCCTGTCGGATTTCTTGTGATTATCTTGCTGTAAGCTTAGTGATGCGTTGACCCGTTGGCGGGGCTGTGGTCTTCTCCTAAGTAACCAAGCAAGCGCTAGTGTAAATGACATGAATGTAATGAATGCTTCCCCTCGCCGCAAGGAATTGACACGTTTAGCGGCTCAGCTATTCGTCCAAGAAGGCTTTGATCGCACCACGGTGCGTATGCTGGCGCAAGAAATGGGTATCAAGTCTGGCAGCTTGTTCCATCACTTCAAAGATAAGCAGGAAATCTTAGCTGCGGTAATAGAGGAGGGTACCCAGAATGCTCTTAGTATTGCTAAAGCAGCGCTTCAAGAGTGCGACAATGATCCTGAGGCGCGTCTGCATGCTATGGCCCGAGCGCACTTAGAGACACTTTTCGCTGATCGCAATGCCCATGTGGTCGCGTTATTTGAATGGCGACGGTTAGATCCAGATGCGAGTGCCCATTTAAGCCACCTGCGGGATGCTTACGAAGCACTATGGGTAGAGGTTATCGATGATGCGCTGGCAGCAGAGCTTATTCACGGTGACCGCTTTCTTGTATCGCGATTTATATTGGGTGCCCTGAATTGGACGGTACGCTGGTACGACCCTAGTGGGCCGCGCACACCCGATGATCTAGCCGATGAGCTGGTCGCGATGATTATGGCCCGTTAATACCCCTTCTCGACCAACGTCTAATCCGTTTACGACGCTGATTGCTTGCGCTCCCGCGTAAATGCTTTTAGCGTTAGTTTAATTGCAAGGTTTCCGTTAACGTAAACGGACAAAAATAAAGCGTAGAACGAAACCTGGCCTGTCTGTTTGCGTACAACTGCTCACGACTAACAACATAAGAGAGCCATCATGACAGCAACATCAGCGTCACTACCCACATATTCCACCTTCCTGGAAGGCTTTACGGTTGACACCATGATTGCCAGGCTGGATGACCATCAGGATGGTTGCCTTAATGCCTTCGAGGCATGCTGCGGTCGTCATGTGCGCCAGGGGCGAGGTGATGTGCTTGCGCTCGTGCAGGAAGATATCAATGGACAAACCCATACGCTGACGTATGCAGAACTAGACGAGCAGAGTGGCAAGCTTGCTGGCTGGTTTAAGGCCCAAGGGCTTGGTGAAGGGGACCGTATTGCCTGCATGCTGCCGCGCTCAACAGCACTGTTAGTGGCGGTTCTTGCCACTTGGCGAATTGGTGCGGTTTATCAGCCGTTATTTACCGCGTTCGGTCCTGATGCGGTGGATTATCGCCTGGGGCGCGCTGACACCAAGCTGGTTATTACCGATCATGCTAATCGCTTTAAGTTTGATGGGCTAAGCCAGTGCCCGCCTGTTTTGGCAGTAGGCGGGGCCACTAGCGAGCATCCTAATGATCATGATTGGCAGGCTGCGTTGACGCATACGTCAATGAGCGAAAAGCCACCTCGTCTTGCCCCTGAAAAACCTTTTCTTCAGATGTTTACTTCAGGCACGGTAGGTAAGCCAAAGGGAGTGGCTGTGCCGCTTTCCGGTATGACAGCGTTTGCTCTCTATATGGAGCTGGCAGTCGATCTTCGTGACGATGATCGCTTTTGGAATATGGCTGACCCTGGTTGGGCATACGGGCTTTATTACGCGATTGCTGGGCCGCTGCTGCTCGGTGTTACCACGCACTTCTGCGAGGCGGGTTTCAGTGCAGAAGGTGCCTTGGCGTTCATGAAGCGTCATCATATTACTAACTTCGCCGCGGCGCCCACGGCATACCGCTTAATGAAAGCGTCAGGACTGTTCGATGACGCCCACCAAACCTTAGAGCTTCGCGCGGCGAGTTCGGCAGGCGAGCCACTGAATACAGAAGTAGTGACCTGGGTGGAGAAGTCGTTAGGTTGTCCGGTCATGGATCACTATGGTCAAACAGAAACCGGCATGACCTGTAATAACCATCACTCCCTTGATCACCCCAAACACGTTGGAGCGATGGGTGTGCCAATGCCGGGCTACCGCTTGGCTATCTTGGATGCCGAGTATAACGAGCTGCCGCCCGGTGAGCCGGGTGTGCTTGCAGTTGATATCAAAAACTCACCCGCCCACTTTTTCCAAGGGTATACCTGGCAAGAAAAAGATCCCTTTGTGAACGGTTACTACCTGACTGGTGATGTAGTTATCCGCAATGAAGACGGCTCGTTTCAATTTGCCGGACGTGATGACGACATTATTACCACCGCAGGCTACCGAGTTGGCCCTACGGATGTTGAAAACAGTGTCATGACCCACCCTGCGGTTGCCGAATCTGCAGCGGTTGGCCAGCCAGACGAGATTCGTGGCGAGGTCATTAAATCTTATATCGTACTGCGTGATGGGTATGAGGCTAGTGAGGCGCTTGCTGATGAGATCCGCCAGCAAGTGCGTGAGCGTCTTTCTACTCATGCGTTCCCCAGGGTTATCGAATTCGTCGATGAGCTGCCCAAAACGCCTAGCGGCAAGATTCAGCGCTTCAAACTTCGTGCCCAAGCGACTGAGCAAGCACGCAACGACAAATAATCAAAGGAAAGTTGAAATGCAGGTGAAGGATTGTACGTTTTTAATTACTGGTGCTGCTTCAGGGCTAGGTGCGGCAACGGCAGAGCGCCTAATAGCTGCCGGTGGGAGCGTTGTATTGTGTGACATGAATAATAGCGTGTCGGACCATGCTAAACGCTTAGGTGGTCGTGCAGTGGCCTGCATAGCTGATATCACCTCTGCCGAGCAAATGCAGCAGGCGATTGACGAAGCGATTGCACTGGGAGGTGGCAGCGGCCTTTCGGGTGTTATTCACTGTGCCGGCGTAGTAAGCGTGGCCAAACTGGTTGACCGTAATGGCAATCCCGCAGACCTGGAAAGCTATGCAAAAACGATCAACATTAATTTAGTGGGTACGTTTAATGTGATGCGTTTGGCGGCAGCCGCCATGGCCAAAAATACGCCCAATGAGAGCGGTGAGCGGGGCGTAATTATTAATACGGCTTCTATCGCGGCATTCGATGGGCAGGTGGGGCAGTGTGCTTACAGTGCTTCGAAAGCCGGTGTTGTGGGAATGAGTTTGCCGGCTGCTAGAGAGCTATCGCGTCATGCTATTCGCGTTATGGCGATTGCGCCTGGCGTTTTTGAAACGCCCATGATGAGTGAGATTCCTGACGAAGCGGCTCAAGCCTTAGCCGCTGCGGTGCCTTTCCCCAAACGGCTGGGTAAGCCAGATGAGTTTGCTCAGTTGGTCGAACAGATTATCACTAACCCAATGTTGAATGGTGAAGTAATTCGGCTGGATGGCGGCATTCGAATGCAGTAATTGGGCTGAAAAATTAGTAGCGTCTGATAACCTGCCAGCACTTTTGCTGGCAGGTTTTTTTGTTTATAGATCAATTTTTTACCGGCTGGTCGACCAAAGTTGTAGCGGTTTTGGGTGTTATATTCAAACGACCGCTTGACTATGATGCGGCTGCGCGCTAGTTTTCAAACATGTGTTTGAAAGTGGCTTTTTTGGAATCTAAGCCGTACTAAAAATGTAAGCCGCTTTCAGCCCCCTGCTCAGGAGAAGTGACATGCCCAGCTATCAAGCCCCCTTACGTGATATGCGTTTCGTTATGGACGAAATGTTTGACTATCCCAGCCACTATGCAGCGCTACCCTGTGGTGATGAAGCGTCTCCAGACGTCGTGAATGCGATTCTTGAAGAGGGCGCGCGCTTTGCCCGTGATGTGCTACTTCCGCTCAATCAAAGTGGCGATGAAGAGGGGTGCTTGTTAGAAGGTGGCGAAGTTAAAGCGCCGCAAGGTTTTAAAGAAGCGTATCAGCAATATGTTGAAGGTGGCTGGCCAAGCCTAGCAGCAGATCCTGAACAGGGCGGCCAAGGTCTTCCGCCCTCATTGGCGATGATGCTGTCTGAAATGATCTGCGCAACTAACTTAGCGTGGGGTATGTATCCAGGGCTTTCCCATGGTGCGGCCGATGCGCTTCGGCACCATGGCACTGATGAGCAAAAGGAAACCTACCTTACCAAGCTGGTTGAAGGCGTTTGGACGGGCACTATGTGTCTCACCGAGCCGCACTGTGGTACTGACCTCGGGTTAATTAAGACGCGTGCGGTGCCTAATGAAAGTGGTGCCTACGCCATTACAGGTACTAAGATCTTTATTTCTGCTGGCGACCATAATCTGGCAGAAAACATTGTGCACCTCGTATTAGCCAAACTGCCTGGGGCTCCTGAGGGCTCGAAGGGTATTTCTCTATTTGTTGTGCCTAAGTTTATGCCAGATGCTCAAGGCAATCCCGGCGATCGTAATGGCGTTTCCTGTGGCTCGCTTGAGCACAAAATGGGCATCCACGGTAATGCGACTTGTGTGATGAACTTTGATGGTGCGACGGGCTATTTAGTTGGAGCGCCTAACAAAGGCTTAGCGTGCATGTTCACTATGATGAATGCCGCGCGTCTTGGGGTGGGCATTCAAGGTTTAGGCTTAATTGAAGCCAGTTTCCAAAACTCGCTCAGTTACGCTCGTGACCGGTTACAAATGCGTGCCCTTTCTGGTGCTCAAGCGCCTGAGAAAGCAGCAGACCCGATTATTGTTCATCCGGATGTGCGCCGTATGCTGCTAACCCAGAAGGCGTTTGCCGAGGGTGGTCGCATGCTGGTGCTATACACCGCTCAAATGCTAGATATCGTTGAACACGGTAAGCCTGGCGAAGAGAAAGAGCGGGCTGAAACTCTGCTTGGTCTATTAACGCCTATCGTGAAAGCGTTTCTCACTGAAGTTGGTTTTGAGTGCACCAATGAAGGCGTGCAGATTTTTGGTGGGCACGGCTTCATTAAAGAGTGGGGGATGGAACAGCTGGTGCGTGATGCGCGTATTACCCGTCTCTATGAAGGTACTACCGGCATTCAGGCGTTAGACCTGCTTGGCCGAAAGGTGTTGATGAGCCAGGGTGAATCGCTAAAAGTATTCACCAAAGAGATCCATAAGTTCTGTAAGACGGAAGCTGATAACCCTGCTCTAAAAGAGTTTGTTGAGCCGCTAGCGAAGCTGAATGCTGAGTGGGGCGAGCTAACGATGGGCGTGGGTATGAAAGCCATGCAAGACCGTGAAGAAGTGGGGGCGGCTAGCGTCGACTACCTCATGTACTCCGGCTATGTCACCTTGGCGTACCTTTTTGCCCGCGCAGCTAAGCAGTCGTTGGTGGAATTAGAAGGTGACGATAAGGCGTTTTATGCGGCCAAGTTGAATACTGCTCGTTTCTATTACCAGCGCCTGCTGCCGCGTACTAAAGCACATGCTCAGATGATTCAAGCGGGTGCGGGAAGCCTTATGGCGATGTCGAGCGAAGATTTTGGCTTGGGCTTTGAGATTTAAGCATTAGGTTTAACTGAGCACTCTCTGGTCAGGGGACTGATCGGTGGTTTGCGGCAGGCTTGTTCTTAGAACAACACCTGCCGCTTTTTTATTTCAATTTATTTTCCAATAGCTCTTGCCAAAACGGCAGCGAATCCGTAAAGTACGCATCCGCTGCCGGGGACGCACAGCGTTACCAGCGGTGATTGAAGGTGAAAACCTTCGGTTTGTCAGAGAGTTAGAAGAACTCAGCAGTAACATGTTTCGATGTCTTCCAACGCTTTTTGAAACGAGCCACGCCAGAAAGCATCGTTATTTCGCTTTCTTCGCTCACTCGCTTCACCCACTCAAAACAGTGATTGACAAACACCAGGAAATGCGTAGAATACGCCTTCCTCGCTGAGGCAAGCCAGTTCATCGGCTAGCCAGTTACTTCTTAGGAAGTTCGGCAGCGAAAACAGCTCTTTAACAATTTGATCAGGTAATTCATGTGGGCGCTTGCCGATGAGGGTGATAAATCACCAAATATCAAGGCAAGCGGTCATGAGAACGACAGTTTTTAAACGTAA
>NZ_JAIRBO010000015.1:0-51247 GCF_021151565.1 Halomonas sp. IOP_6
TGAGCCATGATCAAACTCTTCAGTTTAAAATCATTGTGATGCTTACTCGTCACTCGAAAACGTAATGTTTACGAACAACAAAAGCGCATCAAACTTGGCTCAAGGTTCAAACGAATTCATTTCAATTTACATTGTCATGACCGCTTGCCTTGATATTTGGTGATTTATCACCCTCATCGGCAAGCGCTCACATGAATTACCTGATCAAATTGTTAAAGAGCTATCGAATGGCGTTGCCGTTCGATGTGGGGCGTATTCTACTCATTTCTATTTATTCGTCAACACTTTTTTATCTTGTTGAATGACCACCTAGAAAGAGGATATGCGACTACTTGAGAATACCGTTTGTCTAGTAGGAACTTCATTACGGGTAGCGACCAAACCTATGCTGGCCGACGGTGAAATGGGAAGCGATTTACATAAGCCATTATCAACACGAGGTCGGCGCTTCTTTCATACCAACTCAAGACGTTGCAAAAGTTCTTGGCGACGTGACTCATCAACAAACGCTTCTTCGATTGCATTACGGTTCAGCATGCGGAACACCTCCGCACCCCAGCCAAATGCTTCAGCACAGGCAACATGATTTGTCAGCAACCCACCTCCAAAATAAGCCGGGTCGTCTGAGCTAATTGTCACCTTAAGGTTTTCTTTCAATAACTGGGGAAGAGGGTGATCTCGAAGATCATCAACCACTTTCAGACTGACATTAGACAGCGGGCAAACCGTTAGTACGATTTGACGCTCCCTGAGCCGTTTAACCACTGCGTCACTTTCGAGGCAGCGAACCCCATGGTCAATTCGCTGAACATCGAGAAGATCCAGTGCTTCAGCAATATATTCAGCAGGCCCTTCCTCTCCTGCATGGGCAACACGCACCAAGCCAAGTTCTTTGGCTCGCGCAAACAGTGCCTGGAACTTTACCGGGGGATTATCACGCTCTGCGCTGTCTAAACCAATTGCATCTAAAAACTTCCAGTATGGAGCAGCGTTTTCAAGCACGCTGAGCGCTTCTTCAGCCGGACGATCACGCAAAAAAGCCATAATCACACCAACAGACAGATCAAGCGTTGCCTCTGCCTCTTCTTTCGCATGAAGCAATCCCGCCATCACAACGTCAAGAGGAATACCACGCTGGAGATGGGCCTGAGGGTCAAAATGCATATCAATGTGCACTACCCCTTCCCCACGAGCACGCTTGAAATAATCCATCGCCAAGTCATAAAAATCCTGCTCTGTACGCAGCACGTTCATGCCTTGGTAATAAAGATTTAGGAACCCCTGTAGGTCATCGAACTCGTAAGCTGCTTTTGCCTCTTTAACCGTAGCATAAGGAAGCTCAATACCATTTCGCTTGGCAAGTTCAAACATTAACTCAGGCTCTAGTGAGCCTTCGATATGCAAATGAAGCTCTACCTTAGGCAGCTGAAGAAGAAATTCATGCATACGAAACTCCTGTCATTAGGATAAATTATTTCCAACATTATCAAGAGTATCCGTATTTAACTTCCCCCCAGCAAGTCGCCAGTGATAGTTAACGCCAGGCAGCAACGACGGGCATTCTACTTGGTGAATAAAATAGATCGCTGTTCGACCAGTGAGCCAATGATCAAGAGATTTAGCAATATGCATAGCGGTGAAGGCATCCACACCGGCAAAGGGCTCGTCCAAAAGCACGACTGCTGGGTCACGCAAGAAAATACGAGCCAATGCTAGTCTTCGCGCCTGCCCTCCTGAGAGCTGCTGCCCCTTTTCGCCGACTTGGGTCATAAGCTGATTTGGTTGCTGCTTTACCCAATCCTTTAGGGCAACTTGAGAGAGAGCTCCCCACAGTTGATCATCGCTTGCCTCAGGGTTCGCGATACGCAGATTCGCCGCTAACGATCCATCAAAAAGATCAATCTGCTGCGTGAGCAAAGCAAAATTCTTGGCACGGCTTTCCACAGTAACGTTAGAAGGCGCACAGTTGGCAACGTAAACCTGCCCCTCTGAAGGCGATATTCTACCCATAACAAGGTTAGCCAACGTTGACTTGCCTGCCCCTGAGATACCTGTCACTACTGCTCGCTCTCCGGCAGGCAAGGTAAATGTAGTCTCAGACAGCACCGAATAGGCTGTTGCGGGATAACGAAAAGAAACATTCTTAAACGCCACTGAATGCCCGTGAGAAGCATTAGGCAAGGCCAACGACGGCGCTTCAGTCATTATGCTGCCCAGTGCATTTAATCGCCGAGCAGCGCCATAGCTAGCACCGACTTTTAGAAAGGCGTTAGGCAGCGTAGTGAATACTTCATTTATACCCAGCACAGCGATAACCACCATAACAATGATGGGCCCCGACACGTGACCAGCCTCTACAATGAAGCTGCCCAGCCATAATACGCCCAACAACAACATACCGGTCACCGCTAATACTAACGCATTGCCAATGGCCGACTTATAAGCAAGCTGACGCTGATTACTTAGCGCCTGGTCTTCGTGTTGATTAATCCGTGTACGGTACCAAGGGTTGGTCTGGTAACTCATTAGCTCAGCCGACGCTTGTACTTGATCAAGCACTAGACGGCGTAACTCTTCTTGGTCGCTAACTTGCTGGTGGCTATTACCAAACCCCAACCATGCATAACCAAGCGTCACTACAAACCATAGTACGCTCAACACAGCGGCTATCAAACCACCCAACACTGGCACCCAAATAGCGATAAAGCCAGATATAACAAAGATGCTCAACAGCCCAACTAACGGAGGGATAAGCAAGCGCAGATACAAGTTGTCAAGCGTATCAATATCCGACGTTAAGCGACTTAGCCATTCACTCGCGCGGCGGCGCTTAAGGGTTGCTTCATCCAACCTTGTTAAATCGCCAAACACGCGGTAGCGCAAATCAGCTAACAATGTCAGTACGGTATTGTGGTTGTAAAGACGCTCCGCGTAACGCGCCACCGTTCGCAGCAGTGCAAAAAAACGAATACCGCCACCGGGAACATAAATATCCAAAGTAACGGGCAACCCAGCTGCCAACGCTATGCCAGCCAACGCACACGCGGCAATAAACCAACCAGAAAGCCCTAACAGTGCAAGACCTGCCAGGAGCGTCACCAACGCTAATAATGCACCTATAAAAAAGCGCTGACGACGGCGCAGCATTATGAGCAGCCAGGGTTTCATATCGCGATAAAACTGACTCATACCGTCGCCTCAATAAGCTGGCCAGCTTCACAAGTAAAATGGCGATTAGCAACAGCCACCACCGCAGAGTGATGCGTTGCAATAACTAGCGTACGGCCTTCCTTTGCCCAATCCAACAGTGCCTGAATGACAGCCTTCTCAGTGATAGCGTCTAGGCTTGCCGTCGGTTCGTCTAACAAAACCAGTTGCGCCTCGCTAAGGTAGACACGCGCCAGCGTAAGACGTTGCGCTTGGCCACCAGACAGTCCGACACCACGCTCGCCTACGAGACTTTCCAGACCATTAGGTAGCTGGAATAACAACTCACCCAGCCCTGCCCGTTGCAGTGCTCGTACCATTGACGCTTGGTCAGCCTCAGGAGCGGCTAAGCGCAGGTTATCGGCAAGACTTCCCTGAATAATGCAAGGCGTTTGATCCAGCCAGGCGACCTGACCACTGTGGCGATACCGGCACTCACCGCTGCTAGGCATCATAAAACCAGCCATTAAGGCTAGGATGGATGATTTACCGCTACCTGATTCACCGGTAATAGCAACCACGTCACCACGCCGGATGGTAGCGTTCAGGTTGGACAAGACCGTGGCACGCCCCTCATATCCAACACTAGCCCCGCAAAACTCAATAACTGCATTCTCCGAATGAGGCACTGACGTGGCTGAAGGGACCAGATCTGGCTCGTTGAGTATTGCCACGATACTTTCAGCTGCCCCTAATGCTGCTGCGCGGTCATGATAGTGCTGGGATAGCGTTCGTAGAGGCTGAAAAAACTCTGGTGCCAGCAATAAAACGGCTAGCCCAGTGAAGAGGGTTAGAGAAGAGGATGGCCCATAGTCGATATA
Source organism: Halomonas sp. IOP_6 (assembly GCF_021151565.1). NCBI lineage: Bacteria > Pseudomonadati > Pseudomonadota > Gammaproteobacteria > Oceanospirillales > Halomonadaceae > Halomonas > Halomonas sp. IOP_6. The sequence continues at coordinate 4,029 of NZ_JAIRBO010000015.1, forward strand.
ACCAAGTAGACCAAAACCGACATACATGGCCACAACTGCAATCGCCACGGATGCAAAAAACTCAAGCACCGCTGATGATAGAAACGCTAGACGCAGCGTGCGCATACTTAGTCGTCGATAGTCATCAGTGGCATACCAAACATCTTTTTGTGCTGACTTGGTATGGCCAAACAGCTGGAGCGTCGTCATCCCTCTAACTCGGTCTACAAAGTGAGCCGACAAACGCGACACGGCCATGAATTGATCACGATTCAAACGCTCAGCGCCCATGCCTACCAACGCCATAAATAGCGGGATAAGTGGTGCTGAAAGCAATAAAAAAATGGCCACGAGGTAGTCCAGCCATCCAGCAATGCAAAGGATAAGTAGCGGTAAGGCGACGACAATCCTCATCTGAGGATAAAAACGCGCGAAATAACCGTCTAACGCGTCAATATGCTCTACCGCCTGATTCGCTATCGCCCCACTCTGTTGGCGAGTAAGCCAAACGGGCCCAAGCATCGCCACTTTATTTAGCAACTCCTCTCGCGCATGCTGGCGAATACGAAGACTTGCCTCTGCACTACTGGCTTCTTGCATTGCTTGAAGTAGTGAGCGACACAGTACCACTGCCACCAACCCCAAGAAAAAAACTGTCAGTGATGCCGGTGAGCGACCATGAATTACAAGCTGATCAATGCACCATGCAAGCCCCACCACTAGTAAAACCGTAAGCCCCCCTGCAAGCACGCCACCTATTGCGGCTAGCGTGAGCTTTTTGTGCTCACGCCGAGCAAGAGATTTCAACCATGAGCGTGAAGTTAAGGGTATTACCTGATCTGATTGAGAGGTAGCCATAAGGTTAGTGGCACTCCGCACTTGATGGTCGCGCCTTGCCAGCAATGGATACATCCAAGCTAAAGACAACTGCACACACCTTTGTCCAAAATAGCGAAATACGGTCCCAAGCTGGGTTTTGGGTTTTAAAGAAAAGCCCATGGAGTAATGCTATATAGGAGACCAGCCCGATAGTAAAAACTGGAAAAATTGCATGGAAATATTCCACAAAGGCGAACTGAATTCGCGATAGCACGCAGAGGGCAAGCTCCATCACACTCTCCTAAGACCTGGATAAGCATCCCACTGCGGGGCCACACAAGCTTAGTTAAGCCTTACTGGTGCTGCACTTTAGCAATGAGCATGGGCTCTAGGCACGATGCAGCAACACAGCAACTAAGCCTGAGATTCGAATGTGTTGTCATTTGATGCTGTGACAAACGTTATACACTACTAGCGCTTCTTCAAAACTGTGTCGCATTGACGCAGTTAGGACATCACGACGATGCTAACCATGTAGCCAGTGTAAGCAATGAACATAGAGAGCAGCATGCCACCCTCGATACGGTTTATACGCCGTGGGCGACCCCGCCAAGAGAAAGCAAAGAACACCATCATGAGGGTCATAAAAGTCATGACGCTCCAGTCACGAATTAGCACTTCGCGCCCTACTTCAATGGGTGTAATAAGGCCTGCAAGACCTACCACAGCCAAACTGTTAAACAGGTTAGAGCCTACGACATTACCCAGCACCATATCATGCTCTTTGCGCCGTAAAGCGCTGATAGAGGAAGCAAGCTCTGGTAAGGACGTTCCTATTGCTACGACGGTTAAGCCAATAATTAAGTCACTAACCCCAAAAGCTACCGCTATTTCGACCGCCCCCCACACTAAGATGCGCGAGCTAGCGATTAACAAAACTAGTCCAACTAACGTCCACATAAGCGCCTTGCCACGGGACATGGCTTTACTATCCAGCGCTTCTGAAACTTCACCCACTAGCGGATCATCTTGCTGCCCTCGTGAACGAACAATACTAACCCCGATAAAGAGCGCCAACGCGCCTAGCAGTAAGACTGCTTCTCCACGAGAAATCCAACCGTCATAAAGCATATAACCCGTCAGAAGCATGACACCTATCAACAGTGGCATCTCCTTGCGGATCACACCGGAGTGCACCGCTAAAGGAGCTAGTAACGCGACAAAACCTAAAACAAGGCCAATATTAGCGATATTTGAACCATATGCGTTACCTACCGCTAAACCAGGATTTCCTTGCATGGCCGCCAACACTGACACCATCATTTCTGGTGCAGAGGTGCCAAAACCAATAACCAGCATGCCAATTAATAGAGGCGATAGCCCTAACCACCTAGAGGTAGCTGCAGCACCATCGATAAATTTCTCGGCGCTCCATACGAGAAGCACCAATCCCAAAACTACAGCCAAAAAAGGGAGCAACATTATTTCATTTCCTTAATAACGTAATGTTAGGCACTATCATTAGGCACCATTGCCGAGGCATCCTTGTCTAACTAGTTGGTTAGGTCAAGTGCTGTTTTGGCGGGGCGAAGATAAATCTCGATTTGACAGTAGTATCTGCCCACCGTACTAATTTGGATTCCTCAACGTATTGAGAATTTGCTGTTGCCTCATTTTCAGTTTATTAAACGACCTTCTTTGCAGGTGAACTCACCACAGGTCGACTGCCATCCTCCCGAAACACGCGCCCAGCGTAGACGCTTACGCGCCTGTCACGAGTGTGACTGGGTTTCTGCACTCCCTCCGCTCGGCTCCGGAGAGAAAGCATCCTGCCCACGCTGTTCACATGTGCTGGTAAAGCGACATCGTTATCCTGCTCAGAGAAGCATGGCGCTAGCGCTTTCATCCTTGATAGCACTACTTGCAGCAGTGTCATTTCCGTTTGTGAGCTTTAGCATCAGCGGCATTGGTAATCGTATAGAACTTTCACAGACAGCCACTACGCTCATCTCTTTTCATCAGCCTGTTGTCGCTATCGCTGTCATTATGACCATTGTTGTGCTGCCCGCTATTTATCTAATCGGCGTGATCTGGCTTCAGTTTGGCTTACTTCGCGGCCATCCAATGCCGTTTAGTCGGGACATCGCTCGTTCACTAGCGAGGCTTAACCCATGGATGATGGCGGATGTCTTCATCGTTGGGGCACTGGTGAGTTTGATAAAAATAGCTGGCATGGCACAAGTTGAATTAGGCATCTCCTTTTGGGCATTCAGTGTATTTGCCATCCTCTTACTGTTAACGACACAATCCATTGATTCAGATTGGATGTGGTTCTCTTTAGAGAAAGAACCCCTCGCGCCAGAAGGCACTCTTACAGGAACGACAGCAGCAAGCCAGGGAGTAACCGGCTGCCCAACTTGCGGCCTAATTAATCGCCTTAGCGAGCATGGCACGGGGCACTGTCGGCGGTGCCAAGAAAAGCTCCACCCACGATTACCACACAGCCTACAACGCACCTGGGCACTGCTTTTTGCAGCAGCGGTGATGTATATCCCTGCTAATGTATACCCTATTATGACCACGACTAGCTTAGGGCACTCATCACCCTCAACGATCATTGGCGGGGTTGTCCAACTGGTTCAAATGGGCTCCTGGCCCGTGGCCGTGGTTATCTTTGTAGCGAGCGTTATTGTTCCCGTTGGCAAGCTAGTCGCATTGATTTGGCTCTGTATGGTTATAAAGCATAGCAACGAGCTAAACGCACAAAGCCGAACTCGACTTTATCGGCTGACTGAGTTTATAGGCCGATGGTCAATGGTTGACGTATTTGTGGTTTCAATATTAGTAGCTCTGATTCGCGCGGGGTCTTTAATGTCAATTACACCAGGGCCGGCAGCGCTCGCGTTTGCCGCCGTCGTTGTGTTCACAATGTTAGCAGCCATGACGTTTGATCCGCGCTTAATTTGGGACACACCAACTCCTCGCTCTACACGCCGTAAAACGGCCACCAAGGAAACTGTTGATGGCTAATGATTCAACACCAAATAAAGCCGATACCAACGACAACAACGATTTACATCGTGCGAAGTCATCACCGCAAACACGGCTCTCTCCGATTTGGATCGTGCCAATCGTTGCTGTTGTGATCGGACTGTGGCTTGTCTACGACAACTACGCCAGCCGAGGCACGCTCGTTACACTAACAATGGACAGCGCGGAAGGTATCGAAGCGGGCAGCACGCTTATTCGCAGCCGCAATGTTGAAATAGGCAGAGTCCAAAACGTTCGCTTATCTGATGATCTTTCCCACGCCGTTATGACCGCCCGCATCCAACCAGAAGCGGAAGCTATGCTTAGGGAAGATAGCCGATTCTGGGTGGTAAAGCCGCGCATCGGCCGCGAGGGCATTAGCGGGCTGGGCACGGTATTGTCGGGTGCCTATATTCAGCTAGAGGCAGGTAAGTCTGATGAACCTGAGCGCGAGTTTACGGTAAGTGATACACCACCGGTTGCCCCAGCTGGACAGGCTGGTTTGCAAATCAGCTTAGTCAGTCAACTGGGTAACTCACTTCATATAGGCGACCCTGTTTCTTACCAGGGCTATACCGTAGGACGAGTTGAAGATACTCGGTTTGACGCGGAATCTCGCACAATGCACCACCAAGTATTTATTGAAGAACCCTACGGCCAGTTGGTAACGGATAGCACTCGATTTTGGACATCGAGCGGTGTTGATTTTCAACTAGATGCTGATGGTGTACGTGTCAACGTGGAGTCTCTTGAAGCGTTACTGGGAGGTGGCGTTACGTTTGGCGTGCCAGAAGACTTGCCGATGGGGCAACCCGTAGAGCCCAATGCACGCTTTAATCTCTATGCGGATGAAAATACTGCCCGGGAAGGAACCTTCAATCAGTATTTAGAGTACGTGCTATTGGTTGATGATACCGTTCGCGGGTTATCGAAAGGTGCGCCCGTCGAATTTCGCGGAGTAAGAATCGGTACGGTTGCGTCGGTGCCCTGGAATTTTACCGCTCCACAGCCCGACTCACGTTCTCAGTTTGCCATCCCAGTGCTGATTCGAATCGAGCCTCAGCGACTGGGCATTGAGAATGCCGACATCGACATAGAACAGTGGGACTCGCGCTTTAAGCGCCTTTTCGGCTTAGGGCTGCGTGCATCACTCAAAAATGGCAGCCTATTAACGGGTGCACTTTTCGTTGATCTTAATTTTCAACGCGACTTGGCTGATGAATATGTCGCCGAAACGTTCTCCGAGCGGACAGTATTCCCTACCGTCGCTGGCGGCTTTGCACAGATCCAAGCGCAGATAACCAACCTGCTTGAGAAATTAAACGCGCTTGAAGTTGAGCCATTACTTGCAGGTTTAGACCGAAACTTACAAGCATCTGAAAGTGTGCTCAACGAGATACGCCAAGTAAGCACTTCCATCAACCAGTTGCTGAATGATCCCGATACTCAGGCAGTGGGCGGAAACGTAAATGCGACTCTTGAGGAGCTACGTAACACCTTGCAAGGTGTATCGCCATCATCTCCAGCCTATCAGGATTTAACAACGGCTATTCAACGGCTGGATCGCTTAATGCGCGACTTACAACCACTTACTCGCACATTAAATGAAAACCCAAGAGCGCTTTTATTCGACAACCTGGATACTCAAGATCCCGTGCCTCGCGCACCACGCTAAGAAGGAGCTTACTATGCGCTGTAAGGCAGTCCGCTATTTATCACTATTTGGCCTTTGCATTCTGCTAAGCGCTTGCGCTAGCAGTGTCACACCACCCTCTCGCTACATGCTACCAAGCGAAAATGCAGTGAGTTCACCAAGCCAGCCGATTGGCACACTGCAGGTGCGATCACCACGTTTAGCACACTATCTAGATGTGGACGGTATCGTCATGCAGCTTGATGACATCACCCTAAATGAAGCCCGAGAACACCAATGGGCGGAAAGTATTGGACGCCAATTAGAACGTGCATTGCGTGCTCAACTATCCCAAGAGCTCGCGTCCATTCAGGTCGTTCATGCTGATGGCAATGCACCTGAAGCGCTCACATTACTACTTGAAGTTGATCAATTTCAGGGGCGGCACGATGGGCGAGCGGTCACCAGTGGCCAATGGCAGTTACGCGGCGCGGATAATAACCTACTTGCGCTAAAAAGTTTTTCTGCAGAGACCGAGCTACAGCAGGACGGCTACCCTGCTCTCGTTCGCTCACTTGGCGAAAGTTGGGATAAGGTGGCCCTGCAAATCGCCAATGAGATCCGCGAAGGAAATTATTTTCAGATGTGACATCAGTAAGGCATCCAACCGCTATGTTAAACGCTGAAATGAAGTATCCATGATATACTAAAGGGGTCATCTTTCAGCATCACCACGTCACCCCCGATTCGAGCCAATGTCTATTTCACCGTCTTGATCGGCAAAAAAATGACCATCGCGGCATCGTGCTTTATCTGGCAAACTTCGCTGCCGCGAAGGTGTACCATCCTCGCTTTTTGAACATTACGCTCAGTAACGACGGCGCCAAGCGGCGTCACTTACTAAGCGATTGCGGAGAACGCATGAGCTTTTCTGAACTTGGTCTGCACGACGATTTACTACGCGCGGTTACCGCGCAGGGCTATACGCAGCCTACCCCTATTCAACAAAAAGCTATCCCCGTTGTACTTGAAGGTCGCGACATGCTCGCCAGTGCCCAAACTGGCACAGGCAAAACCGCTGGCTTTACGTTACCCATGTTACAGCGGTTAGCGAATGGAAAACGTCCCGGCAAACGCCAAGTACGCGCGTTAGTGCTCACGCCTACGCGCGAGCTTGCTGCCCAGGTAGGCGAAAGCGTAACCGCTTACGGCAAGCACCTCTCTTTACGCTCGCATATTATTTTCGGCGGTGTTGGCCAACAGCCACAAGTGGATGCACTCAAAGCGGGGCTTGATGTATTGGTCGCCACGCCAGGTCGGCTACTAGACTTGCATCAGCAGGGCCACGTGGATCTATCGGCCGTCGAAATCCTGGTGCTCGACGAAGCTGACCGCATGCTCGACATGGGATTCATCCATGATATCAAGCGCCTATTGCGTTTAGTGCCAAAACAGCGTCAAAATCTGCTGTTCTCTGCAACATTCTCCAACGACATACAATTATTGGCGCAACAGTTGCTCAACAATCCCGCGTTAATAGAAGTCGCACCTCGCAACACGACCGCTGAAAAAATTGAGCAAACCATTTACCGAGTAGATCGTGATAAAAAACGCGAGCTGCTGGCCCATTTAATTCAGCAGCATGGCTGGTTTCAGGTACTCGTTTTCACACGCACCAAACATGGCGCAAACCGCTTAGCAGAGCAGCTTTCTAAGCAAGACATACCTGCCATGGCCATCCATGGCAATAAGAGCCAAGGGGCTAGAACACGTGCTCTAGGTGCTTTCAAAAGCGGTGATTTGCAGGTACTTGTCGCCACTGACATTGCCGCTCGCGGGCTAGATATCAACGAACTTCCCCATGTCGTTAATTTCGACTTACCCAATGTGGCAGAGGACTATGTTCACCGTATTGGACGTACCGGCCGAGCGGGCAGCGATGGAGAAGCAGTTTCGCTCGTATGTGTCGACGAACACGGTTTGCTGAGTGGGATTGAGCGTCTTATCAAGCAAAACCTGCCTAAACGTATCGAACCCGGTTTTGAACCTGATCCCAACGCCAAGCCCGAGCCGATTGAAAATGGCCGCCGTGGTCAGAAGCAGCCCCGCGCCAAGCGTAAACCGGAAGGACAAGCAGCCAATACTGGCGGTGAACGTCGTCGTCGCGCCCGTCGCTAGCCCTTTGCTTAGGAATATGCGAAGGTTATCGCTTCGCGTATTCCGCTGGTACAGCTTAACTTATTCATGGAGTGATTATGGCGTCGTCTCAACTTATTAACGATTACCGCCAGTGGCTTACCTTTCAACGCCAGGAGCAACTAAGCCGTGAGCACCAAGGTATTTCACAGCGGCTAGAGGATGCCCGAGCATCGGCTGGGCAGGTACTGCAAGCGTATCGCAGCATGGCAGAAAAAGCCTCTACAGAGGGCGCTTGTTATCGCACTCTTTTCTTACGTGAACGTAATGATAACGAATCGCTACCCTGTGAAGGATGGTTATTTGTACGACGGGTACTTAGCGAAGAGAGCAGCACGCGAGTACGGGTAACGTTACTTGAAACCTTTACGCTGGAAGACGGCATTATTACGCCTGGGGATAAACCTGCACGTAAATTAACCCTCGAAATCTACGACAAGCTGAATATTGATAAAGGGATGCGTACCGAGGTGCGCGTAGACTGCTTAGACACGCAGCAAGATTATCATTTCATTACCCTGCTTGATGCGGTACGCGGCGACTTACGCCCCCACCTCAAGTAAATGCCAGCATGGCTTCTCGTCGCACATACACCTTTATTGTTCTGATGTTCGTAGTAGGGCTTAATTTACGCCCTGCTATGTCATCAGTTGCGCCTCTGCTTTCCCGACTGCAAGAAACTGCGGGATTAAGCCCTGCATCAGCGGGCATTTTAACCACATTACCCGTGCTTTTTTTAGGCTTGTCAGCCCCACTTGCTCCCCTATTGGCTAAACAGTTGGGCAGCGAACGGGCCCTGAGTAGTGCACTGCTTTTATTAACCTGCGGTTTAATCTTAAGAGGCATGCCAGTGCCTGGCGCACTTTTTATTGGCTCCGCAATGGCAGGCAGTGCGATTGGCCTTGCAGGCACCCTTCTACCAGCGCTTGTTAAACGAGAGCTGCCCCACAGCGCCGATCTGCTGACTGGTTTATACACCATGGCGTTATGTTTCGGCGGTGCATTAGGCGCTGGTCTTAGTGTTCCGCTAATGCAATGGTTAGGCAGCTGGCAGTTGAGTCTAATGAGCTGGTCACTGTTAGCATTAGTAGCCCTGGCACTATGGATGATCAGCATGCCAACGGCTCAACACACCCCGCTCAACCCAAGAACCTCTGCTTCGCTCGCCCAATTAATGCGTAAACCACTCACGTGGCATGTCATGCTGTTCATGGGCATTCAGTCTTCCATGGCTTACATTGTGTTTGGTTGGCTGCCCACCTTATTAGTCTACAGAGGTTATGATGAAGCTGCGGCCGGCTGGACAATGGCCATCTCAATCATGTGTCAGCTAGTTTCAGCACTGGGCGCACCTTGGCTAGCCCGCTTAACCCACGACCAACGCCCTGCCTTACTGCTAGTCCTTTTTAGCACCGCACTAGGGCTTTGGATGTTGCTTATTGCGCCATTAGCCTGGAAGTGGCCCGGCGCGGTACTTCTGGGCATTGGACAAGGCGGCAGCTTTAGCTTAGCGCTCAGTCTGCTGGTGTTACGAACGGCTAACTCACGTCTTGCGGGGCAGCTTTCTGGCTTAGTACAGGGTGGCGGCTATACGTTGGCAGCGCTAGGCCCATTTGGGGTTGGTCTAATGCTGCAAGCCGGAGCAGAGTTAGCCCACATAGCATGGCTGCTTATTCTGCTAATTGTTATTTGTTGCGGATTTGCCTTATTGGCTGGGCGTAACCGCCAATTAGACGATCATAGTGGTGAGTTGTTAGTACATCGCGGTTAGCAGTCGCACATGGCAATACCTGCCTCAGTTTGCAGCACCTGCTTCAATAGCATACTGAGCCACGGACACTTAAGCACAGGCACTTAGGCACAAGTACTTAGACACAAGTACCTAGACGCTACGATTGAGAAGCACCCCTTTAGATTCGCCCAATTCAGGAAACGGCTATGAGCATCACTTCTCCCCTGGCAAACGCCGCCCCCACTCAAGAGCGTGTACTGGTCATCTATACTGGCGGCACCATTGGCATGCAGCCAAATGTAAAGGGACTAGCCCCAGGGGGGAACTTTCAAGATCGCATGGCAGACGCACTAAGCCAGCTTCCTATACTGCACCAACATGCCCTTCCCGCTTATGACGTGCTTAGTTATGCGTCATTGATCGACTCAAGTGCAGCGACGCCGCTGACTTGGCAACAGATTGCCAACGATATTGCAGCCCACTTAGCCAACTACCGTGGATTTGTCGTTATCCACGGCACAGATACCCTAAGCTGGACCGCGTCGAGTCTTGCCTATCAGCTACAGGGGATTGACCGCCCGGTTGTATTAACAGGCTCTATGCATCCTCTTGAAATGATTGATAGCGATGCGATCGGCAACCTTTACGGAGCATTAAGGTTTGCTGCAAACGTTGAATTACAGGAGGTGGCGATCTACTTTTCAAATCGCCTTCTGAGGGGTTCACGAGCGATTAAACAGCATACAGAATCCTTAGATGCATTTATCTCACCAAGCTATCCCTGTATCGGTGAACGCGTTGGCGAAGACTTCATTTATTACCCAAGTCGAGGTTTAGGATTTCAACAACGCGGCGCGCCCCGCTTTGAGCTTTCAGACTATCAAGCCGTCTCCGATGGCGCCGTTATCAGACTAGCATTGTGGCCCGGCATATCGCCTTGGCAATTGGAAGCTCTGCTCGGTGATTCGCGCGTAAAGGGGGCTCTACTGCAGCTTTGGGGAGCAGGTAATATACCCAACGACCCTGCACTCATTGATGTCATTGCTAACGCCAGTGGCGAAGGAAAACTGCTGGCCGCGATTAGCCAGTGCCCCCAGGGCAGCATTCATATGGGCGAGTACGCAGCGGGCCATGGCCTAGCAGAAGCGGGCTTACTGTCTGGAGATAACATGACGCCGGAAGCCGCTTTCACCAAACTCGTTCACCTATTGGCTCAACCCCTTTCCATGGACATTCGACGCCAGCGATTTTTAACGTCACTTGTCGGCGAGCGCTAAACGCCGCACGTCGATCAATTCGCACTGGCGTAGTCACTTATACACGCTATGTTTAAACATACGTTAATAACCAAAAAGGAAAGCAGCGTATGGAACGGCCTGTACACCATTTTAGCGAGCTATTTGAACAGCTCGGGCTACGCTCGGATGCAGAATCCATTGAGCACTTTATTCAGCGCCACTCCCCCCTACCTAAAGAAATGCCACTCGCAGAGGCTCCCTGCTGGAACGAAGGCCAAGCTGATTTTCTTCGTGAGGCCGTGGAAGATGATGCTGACTGGGCCGAAGTTGTCGACCACCTTGATGCCTCGATGCACAAACGAGCTTGATTGCTGTTAAACATCTCTTTGCGCGCCGCTCACTAACGGCGCCAATGTAGCCATTAACTATTGAGGCGAGCTTCAACGCGCTCAAGAATTTGCCTGCTCACTTTTCCCACTAATGGCTTTGCAGCACGGTTCACCGCTTTTTCCACCAATCGATTACGGATTTCATAACTCAGCGTAAGTGATACCTCTGTCCCCTCCGGCACTTCACGCAATTGATAACGACCTTGATTTTTAACGCCTTCCAATGATTCCCATGCCAGCACATAAGGTGGCTTGATCTCGGTTACTGCCACATCAAATGACCAATCCATACCCACCGCGTGGACATGCCAGCGATAACGGTTATCGCCTAAGGTATCAATTGATCTAATCAGATCAGAATAGTCAGCAAAATCTTCAACTCGACTCAGCAGTTCAAACACCCTTTCAGGCTGAGCATTAATAATTTCGCTATGTTCTATGGTGGCCATGGATTCATCCCTTACGACTAGAAGGATTAGCTTAGCATGTTGACCCATGCACATACCGAACGGAAAATGGTACCAATTGCCGCTACCACTGGCCAGGCAAGCCCGCATTGCGTAAACTGCCGTCCTTCCGGACCGGACCCCGGAATCTCATTTAGCGCGACGCTAAAGCACTCAATAAATTCTCCGGCCAATGAGTAATTATTATGTCGTTACCCCCTACCTCTGGCGCAGACGCGTCATCTACCGTTGTGATTTATTCCGGCGGCATGGACTCCTATACCGTTCTTCACCGCGCAATTAAAGAAGGGCTCGAGGTTCATGCGCTCTCATTTGATTATGGCCAACGCCACGCCAAAGAACTGGACATAGCGAAAGCAGTTTGTAAGCAGCACAATATTCCCCATCAAGTCGTTGATATACGTGCTATTCACGGTTTAATTGATAACTCAGCGCTGACCAACCCAGATATATCAATGCCTGAGGGTGACTACGCTGCTGATAACCTCACTACTACCGTTGTCCCTAACCGCAATATGATTCTGCTTTCGTTAGCCATTGCTAAGGCAGTTAATATCGGGGCGGGGCGTGTCGATTACGGCGCCCACGGCGGCGATCATATTCTCTACCCTGACTGCCGCCCTGAATTTGTTCACGCAATGAATCAGGTCGCTGGCATCGCTAATTTTGAACCGATAACGCTGCATGCACCTTATCTAGCAACGAGCAAAGCCGATATCTTACGCGATGGCTTAGCAATGGGCCTGAACTACCGTGATACCTGGACCTGCTATGAAGGACGCCCACTGGCTTGCGGCAAGTGTGGCAGTTGCCGTGAACGGCTGGCGGCGTTCGCAGCCAACAATACTTCAGACCCACTGGCGTATGAATCTACCCCTGCACAGGTTACCGGCTGATGTATCACGTCAAAGAAGCCTTTTATACCTTGCAGGGCGAAGGTGCACAGGCAGGCCGCGCCAGCGTATTTTGCCGCTTTAGCGGCTGCAATTTGTGGTCTGGGCGTGAAATCGATCGCGCCAGCGCAAAATGCTCCTTTTGCGACACCGATTTTGTCGGTACGGATGGCATTAACGGTGGGCGCTTTAATACAGCACGTGAACTCGCTGAACACATTAAAGCCCTTTGGCCAGTTCATGCTGGAAGAGCAACGCCCTACGTGGTATTCACTGGCGGTGAGCCATTACTCCAACTTGATACCCCGCTGATCGCGCTACTACACAGCGATGGATTTGAAGTGGCCGTTGAAACGAATGGAACGGTCATACCACCACCAGGAATTGATTGGCTATGTGTTAGCCCTAAGGGCACTAATCCACTGGTGGTCACCCATGGCGATGAGTTAAAGCTGGTTTTCCCACAATCTGCAGCGCCACCCACTCAATTTGCCAATTTGGACTTCAACCACTTTTTTTTGCAGCCGATGGACCACGGCATAGCGCAGAGAAATCACGCGACGGTTCAGGCAACCACCGAGTATTGCATGGCTAACCCCCAGTGGCGGCTATCGCTTCAAACGCACAAAATTGCAGGATTTGAGTAATGGCGTTATTTGTAAATCGTCTCAGCCATATTGATGTTTCACTGTGGTGCCCTACAAAAGGGTTGGTAGGCTGTAGCTGGCAAGTAGATGCTCAACTGGATGGGGAGCTAGGCGAAGACGGTATGCTTTTTGACTTTGGAGAAGTAAAGCCGTGGATAAAGCGCACACTCGATAGTGGCCTAGACCATACGCTGCTCGTACCTATCAACGCGCCCGGCATTAAGGTTACTGACTGCGCTGAAGGTATCTGCATTAGAACAGCGACTCCTTACGAAATGGAAGTTCGCGGGCCAGCCCAAGCATTTACCTTGCTCCCCTGGGATACCATCACTGTTGAGCGTGTCACCCACTATTTAAGCTCACAGCTGACAAAGCAAGAGCAACGGCCAGCCAATGTCCACAGTGTCACACTAACGCTTAGTGACGAGCCTATAGACGGCGCTGCCTATGGCTACACTCACGGACTGAAACGGCATCTCGGCAACTGTCAGCGGATTGCCCATGGCCACCGCTCGCGCCTGTTTATCTGGCAGCATCAGGCACGTCAGCCAGCGCTTGAGCAGCGCTGGGCAGCATGGCTGGATAATCGATATCTGCTTGAAAAGGCCGACATTGAAAGCCAGATTGATGAAAAGCTGACCTGCCGTTACCAGTCTGCACAAGGCACATTTTCGATCACGCTGCCTCAAGAACGCTGCTGTGTACTGCCCAAGCCGACAACCGTCGAGAATATTGCTTTATGGCTTGCCAAGAGTATTGCAGAGCACAGCGGCCATAAAACACTGGTTCAGGCATTTGAAGGAATTGATAAAGGCGCAACGGCAGAAGCCTCGCCATGAGTAGTCACGTTTTCGCAACAGACACCGCCGCCTGCCGAGCAGGCTGCGGTGCTTGCTGTATTGCACCGTCGATCACCTCTTATATACCCGGCATGCCAAATGGCAAACCGGCGGGCGTTCGATGCGCACAGTTAAGTGATGACAATCTATGTAGGTTATTTGGCGATCCTAGTCGTCCTGCCGTGTGTGAGCGGTTCGACTATGATGCTGATGTGTGTGGCGAACACCGAGAAGAGGCGCTCGCCACACTTAACTGGCTGGAAACAACAACTCGTTAGTCACCCAATCAGGTTTCGTTTTCAACACTTACCGCGTGGGGCAACCGTCTATCAAGCAGGCTAACCCAGCGAACAAGCACTGGCGCATCGCTATGGCTCACTTCACTTAATAAGCGTCTAAATGCCTCTTTGGCCTGCAAGTCGTTTGGTGCAATACGCGTCAACCAAAGCTCGAGCGCTGCAAGCTCCTGATGGCGATTGCCATGCTCACGGGCCTGATTAATGGCCATTTCAGCCAGCGCTTTCACTTCATTAGCAGGGTGACCGAGCAAATCACGCACTTTAGCTAACTGGGTTGCCAACTCAGGTAAAAAGAGCGTTGTGCGCTCCTTGGCAATGACCAGACACTGATCCAGATAATCTTCAGCCGCTTTTAACTCGCCAAGCTCAATACACGCATCTGAGTACCACAGGACCGGACGCTGATAGCGATCACGCCCATTCAGCTCTGCCATCTGATCCAGGCTGTCCCGCACCTGCACCAAGCCCCCCTGATCGCCCGCAAGAGCTCGCTGCCAGCCAAGAATCCCCTGGGCAGAAATCTGCCACAGTTGCAAATCGGGCGTACCCGTCATTGCAGCAGCACGCTCAGCGTGTCGTGCTGCTAGATGTACATGGCCAAGCTGCCGATAAAGAGCGGCGGAAAACATCAACGCCATGGCAAGCGTACCGGGATGGCCAATTTTTTCAGCTAATCGGATGGCGGAAGAGATATGCCGCTCTGCGCGTTGGTAGTCACCACGCAAGCAGAGCGCCCAACCTTGGAAAGAAGCCGCGGTTACTTGCGGGTGATCAGAGAATGGCAGCCATTCAATCATCATTTGCGCATTGAGCGGGTCAATTTCGTCCAGATGGTCATGCGCTTGCTGAATGCGTCCAGCCCAGTATTCGCAATGCGCCCGCGCATAATCTGCCAGCCTTTGGTAGCGCGGATCTTCTAAACGCCCAGCAATGTCTGCCAGCGTCGAGGCAAGCGCAAATGCATCGGCGTGGGCATAGCGCTGACTTCGGCCAACCCATAAGCCCCACTTAACCAAAAATATTTGCTCAAGGTCTTCGGGATCTTCCGTGGCGGCGCCACCCGACTGGCGGAGCAACTCCCTCGCACGCACGAAGCTCTCATGCGCAGTGGGCGAACCATGTCCCTCTAAGGCGAAGGCCGCTTGGCCTCGCACGGTCAGCAGGCTCACTTCGCGCTCAACTTCATGATCCACATGACGCAGGCTAGCAAGTCCGAAGTCTGCCATGCGCAGTGCCGTACGGTTAGCACTCACCTTGAGGGCTTCCCGTGCGGCCAGTTCAAAGTAACGAGCACCCCTGGCGTAATGGCCACTGCGGCGTAGGTGGGTTGCAAAATCACCTGGGTGGCGGCTAATCCATACAGGGAAGCGCTCTTCAATCAGCGTGACTACCTGCTGATGAAGCTTAACGCGCACGTCCCTAGGACATGAAAGATAAGCGGCTTCTTGCAGCAGTTGGTGGCTAAACTGATGCTCCGGCTCGCCCCCGTCTTTATCCACTGGTTCGATAATTTCCAGTTGACGCATGTGCTCAATTGCTTGGGACAGCCGCGGCTTTTCCCAACCACTGCACTCTTGCAGAAAATCAAGACGGAAACGCTTGCCTAATACCGCCGCTACGTGGGCAATTTCCCGATCACCTTCCAACTGGTCAATTCGGCTAGCCAGCAGTCCTAATAGCCCTTTGGGCAGCTCATCAAACTGTACACTGCGACCTTCGCGGCGATCCATATCTAAACGCCGACAAATCTCTTGCATATACAGCGGCACCCCGTCGCAACGCTCAATGATTTGATTGCGTAGCCGCGGGCTTAAATGAATGCGATACCGGCGGGATAACTGAGAAAGCAAGCGAGACGACTGCTGCGCATCCAGCCTTCCAAGCGTAATTTGCTGATCCCAGTGCAATTTGACCGGCAGTGACTCTCGGCCATGGTGACTGGCGACCAGCATAAAGGCAGTATTGATCGGCAACCGAGCTTGTAGCCCTGCCAACACCTTGAATGAAGGTTCATCAAGCCATTGCAGATCATCAATCATTAGTACCAATGTCCGTGAACTGGCCAGATGATCGATTAAGCGGTGTAACAGCTTTACAACTAGCTCAATAGCCTCACCATTCTGAGTTAACTGAGCAACTTCTTGAACATCACGCACACCGAGCGCTTCTTCAAGCAGTTGCTGACGTTCATCCTCCAGAGGCTCTAAGGAGAGCGTTTCTTGCAGTTGGCGAACAGCTTCACAAGTTGGCGTAGCTTCAACATACCAAGCGAGTAGAGTACGTGCGACACCGTAGGGCTCTAGCACCGATAGCCGCGTCGTTGGCTGCCAACAAATGGCAGCATCACGACTCAGTTCTAACTGGCGAAAACCCACCATTAGCGCAGATTTACCCATCCCGGATGCACCACGTACTAGCACGCTCTGGCGCAAGCCAATGCCTGCCCTCGCCAACGCGTCTCTTAGCGTGCGTAGTGATGTTTCTCGACCCACTAAACTGGGAGGTAGCGCATCCCTACCGCCCTCATTCACTCCCAGCACTAACGCTCTCAAGCGGACGCGGCCATCGCTAGCCACTAAGCGAGATACCAACCGCGGCTGCAAATCAAGTGCAGGCGGCATGTGCTGGCTGGCTTCTTGAGAAATTACCAACTCGCTACCTTCTGCGGCACTCATTAACTCCAGTGATACTTGGGTTACTTGGCCAAGCGGGTCAGCTAGCTGACGTTCAGGTAGATAAACCACTCTTCCGCTATTAAGACCTGCGGCGAGCTCAAATTTTGGAGGATCACCGTCACCGACCCAGTGACGCTGGGACTCTAAAGGCAACGCCAGGCGGCAGTGTTCATAAAGTGCAACCAGCTCTGCCAACTGATGAGCCGGACCATGGGTACCAAAGCAGGCCAAGCCAAGCCCACCTGTTGCGCCCGGCAACCAGAAGCCACCCAAGTGATGACACTGCTGTTCTAACCAGCGCAGTAGCTCTAATTGAAGCGCCAAACAGTTCCGAGTAGCCGCGCGATCTTGCCAATCACCTTGTAACTTAAGCCGGATAGCCATCACAGATAACTGGCGCAGCTCAATTTCATCTTCGCGAAGAGGCTTACTATCCGCGGCCAACACGCGCGAAAAAGCGCCTTGCGGGCTCAATACACGCGGATCATGGTGACCATCTGACCAATAATTAGCTAACTGTAGAAAGCTCGGTTCGGGCTGCTGTCCAGAAAGTGCTAACAACTGTAAATAGCTGTTGTACTGTTCATGGGCAGCAGCCATCTGATTTTGCTCAGCCAACTGACGTACTAGGCGCTCATGGAATGGTCCGTAGCCAGAAAAGCGGCTGACTAAACCTTCCAATAAATTGTCAGGTACATCGGAGTGGGCATCTAACACCTGCTCAGCGAAACGGATAACACGCTGACGCCACTCGTTGCGCACCTGAACTAACCAGCGCTGAAATTCGCTGCAGTTGGCAAGCTGGAGTTCTTCTATCAAATCCCCCTGATAACACGACATCACCTCTTCAAGGTTCGCCAAATCTCGAGGGCCTTCCAACAATTGCTGTAATTCGTGCAAGTCAACCCGCCAGTGGGCGGGCAACTGAAAAGCGATGGTCTGGCGAGATACGTTCAACACTTGCTCGGCATTGTCCCCCATCGACTGACGCAGACAGTGAAGCGCATGACGTAGGTTGGTTCTGCCCGATGACAGCCCCTGGTCTGGCCAAAGTAACTCTGCGAGGGAAGCTCGGTTGACCGGCTGTCGGTGCAGCAACAAATAAACGAGCAGCGCTTTTACCTTGTCATAACTGAAGTGCGTCAGCACATCTTCTCCTTGTGATAAAGAGAAATGGCCAAACAGGGTCAGTTGGTCTGTCTCACGAGCATCGCGCATGATACATATCCTACCTAGACTAGCGGTGGCTTAAGCAGGCACACCGCTATGAAAACGAAAAGCCGTATCTGGCGAAGTAATCAACTCCGCTTCACGCGCCACAAAAAAGGCGATTCTGTCATCTATTGATGCCGATGTTTGCTGTCTTGCAAGCAGCAAATAGTCTTCAAAGTGACGGCCTTCTGACTTCACTAACGTGCGATAGAACTTGGCAAGCTCTTCATCTAAATAAGGAATTAAGCGCGCAAAGCGCTCGCAGCTACGTGCTTCAATGAGCGCACCAATAATTAACACATCAATTAAACGGTCAGGATCATTGCTACGCACATGCTTGCGCAAGCCTTCGGCATAGCGTGACGCAGTAAGGTGACTATACGCCACGCCTCGCTTCTCCATTAAGCCAACTACCTGCTCAAAATGCAGTAGTTCTTCTCGAGCCAGCTGCGACATCTTGCTTAATAGTAACGGCTGATCAACGTAACGATAGAGCAAGCTCATTGCCGTTGAAGCGGCTTTTTTCTCACACTG
The DNA here is from genome assembly GCF_021151565.1 of Halomonas sp. IOP_6. Taxonomy (NCBI): domain Bacteria; kingdom Pseudomonadati; phylum Pseudomonadota; class Gammaproteobacteria; order Oceanospirillales; family Halomonadaceae; genus Halomonas; species Halomonas sp. IOP_6. The sequence goes on from NZ_JAIRBO010000015.1 coordinate 22,611, forward strand.
AGCGTGGTCAATAAGAAGTATCTCTGGGTTATCCAGCGCCCATTGCAGCCAAGCATCAGGCGTTGAGCAAGCAAGAAACTGATGGAGACATTCTGGCAGTAAATCATCCGCTTGAAGCGCATGACCTACAGGTTGCAACATATTTAATTGTATCGACATAACACCATTACCAAGCGCTTATCTCACTATTGTACAACATATAAACGCCCTGGGCGTTTGTTCCCTGCCATTACGCTCGCTGTTGAAAGAGCCGTAACAGCACTTTTTATATAGCACATATCTAATATAAAATTACGCTTATATTGCAGCTCCACACCACAATACCCGCGATTCAACTGCCGTAGTGATAATAATACGACGAAATAATCAAACAGTATGGTAACGCGGCATCACAATAATCACACGTGCCCTCACCCTCAATTACGCCTGTTCGGTAAAAAACTTCCACCCGCTGGGTTAATTAAGAAAAAAACGCGCTATTAAGAAACCCCACACCATCTCCTCAACATAAAGTACAAGGTCCTCAGGAGCTTGCCGCCTTAACATTGTCGACAGTTTCCCGTAGAATCCATTTCATCCACCAGACGCTGTTTGTCAAGCGTATGTCACGTGTCCGAGCACATACTCAATACCGTGTGGGTATGCGCTCGTCACCATTAAGAAGATGAGAGGGCCCCAACGTGCTTGAAGCTTACCGCCAACATGTCGAGGAACGCGCTGCAGAGGGCGTACCGCCCAAGCCCCTGAACGCCGAACAAGTCGCTGCCTTAATTGAGCTACTTAAAAATCCGCCGGCAGGTGAAGAAGAGTTTATTCTTGACCTAATCACCAACCGAGTACCCCCAGGCGTTGATGAAGCTGCGTATGTAAAAGCAGGTTTCTTAACCGCGATTGCTAAAGGTGAAGCCACCTCTCCACTGATCGATAAGATCCATGCCGTCAAACTTCTCGGCACCATGCAAGGCGGTTATAACATCGTCTCCATGGTCGAACTATTAGACAATGAAGAACTTGCTCGAGAAGCTGGCGAACAGCTCAAGCATACCCTTCTCATGTTTGATGCGTTCCATGACGTTGAAGAGCGCGCCAAAAATGGCAATGCGGTTGCTAAAGACGTTATTCAGTCTTGGGCTGCTGCAGAGTGGTTCCTCTCCAAGCCTGCACTGGAAGAGAAAATCACCTTAACCGTCTTTAAGGTTCCTGGCGAAACCAATACTGACGACCTCTCTCCTGCGCCTGACGCGTGGTCGCGCCCAGACATCCCGCTGCATGCCAATGCCATGCTCAAAAACGAGCGCGAAGGTATTGAACCCGAAGTGCAAGGCACGACTGGCCCGCTGAAACAAATTGAAGAAGTTAAAGCGAAAGGCTTCCCCGTTGCCTATGTAGGCGACGTGGTTGGTACTGGCTCTTCACGCAAGTCCGCCACTAACTCTGTACTCTGGTTCTTCGGCGACGACATTCCTTACGTGCCCAATAAGCGCGCTGGCGGCTTCTGTTTTGGTGCCAAAATCGCACCGATCTTCTTCAATACTATGGAAGATTCTGGTGCACTGCCGGTTGAAATGGATGTTGCCAAACTGGAAATGGGCGACATCATTGATGTCTATCCATACGAAGGTAAAGTGTGCAAGCACGGTACCGACGAAGTACTGACAACCTTCGAACTTAAAACCCAACTGATTCTTGACGAAGTGCGCGCAGGTGGACGCATTCCGCTGATTATCGGTCGTGGTTTAACAGGTAAAGCGCGTGAATCGCTAGGCCTTGAGCCTTCCGATGTTTTCCGCCTGCCAGACCAGCCGGTTGATACTGGCAAGGGCTTCACCCTTGCTCAAAAAATGGTCGGTAAAGCGTGTGGCATGGACGGCGTACGCCCCGGCATGTACTGCGAGCCCAAGATGACCACCGTTGGCTCTCAGGACACAACAGGGCCGATGACCCGTGACGAGCTGAAAGACTTGGCGTGCCTTGGTTTCCAGGCCGACTTGGTCATGCAGTCATTCTGTCACACTGCGGCCTATCCAAAGCCTGTCGATGTGGATACGCACCACACACTGCCTGACTTCATCATGAACCGTGGCGGCGTCTCTCTTCGCCCCGGCGACGGCATCATCCACAGCTGGCTGAACCGTATGCTACTGCCCGACACAGTGGGTACCGGTGGTGACTCTCACACCCGTTTCCCGCTGGGCATTTCGTTTCCAGCAGGTTCTGGTCTGGTAGCGTTTGCTGCTGCGACTGGCGTTATGCCACTGGACATGCCGGAATCCGTACTGGTGCGCTTTAGAGGTGAGCGCCAGCCGGGCGTGACACTGCGCGACCTGGTTCACGCCATTCCCCTTTACGCCATCAAGCAGGGACTGCTAACCGTTGAGAAATCCGGTAAGAAGAACGCTTTCTCTGGCCGTGTATTGGAAATTGAAGGTCTTGAAGACCTGACCGTCGAGCAAGCTTTCGAGCTTTCCGACGCTTCAGCAGAGCGCAGTGCAGCAGGCTGTACAATCACCCTGTCTGAAGAAAGCGTCACCGAGTACCTTAAATCCAACATCACACTGCTGAAGTGGATGATTGCGAATGGCTACGGTGACGAACGCACTATCAGCCGTCGTATCGAAGGTATGGAAGCATGGCTTGAGAACCCAAGCTTGATGCGTGCTGACAAAGATGCTGACTACGCCGAAATCATCGAAATTGATTTGAGCGAAATTAAAGAACCCGTTCTTTGTGCGCCTAATGATCCAGATGATGCTCGTCTGCTTTCAGACGTTGCCGGCGAAAAAATTGATGAAGTATTTATCGGTTCGTGCATGACCAATATTGGTCACTTCCGTGCAGCCGGTAAACTACTTGAAAAACAGCCTGCGGGCAGCCTGAAAACGCGCCTTTGGCTGGCGCCGCCGACCAAAATGGATCAGCACCAGCTTACCGAAGAAGGCTATTACGGCATTTATGGCCGTGCTGGCGCCCGCATGGAAATGCCGGGATGTTCACTGTGTATGGGTAACCAGGCACGCGTTGCAGCGAAAAGCACTGTTGTGTCTACGTCTACACGTAACTTCCCGAACCGCTTAGGTGATGGTGCCAATGTATACCTCGCCTCAGCGGAACTCGCAGCCGTCGCTGCCGTGGAAGGCCGCCTTCCAACCGTGGAAGAGTACCAGCGATACATGAGTGAATTTGACGCACTCGCTGGAGAAATATATCGTTACATGAACTTCCACGAAATCGAGGAGTATCAAAAAATCGCCTCGAACGTGATTCCGGTTGCTCAAGAAGCTTAATGCTCTTTGCAGTACCGAGAACTTATCGCCGATGCTCGCAACATCGCAAGAAGGATGACAATGTCTCCTTTTTGAGCCGATGACCGAACGCCCCAACCTGCTTGCAGGCTGGGGCGTTTTTTTATGGCCGCCTGACTTTCATCAATGGGTCTTCATGGGCTAATTTTGAAGATAATGCTTCATAGGAGCGTGTAATGACATATGCAACCCCTGTTGTCACACCAGATTTATGTGATGCGAATCCTGACGTAATAGTACTTGAACCGATGTTTGCTAATTATGGTGGCGTCGACAGTTTTTACGGCCCTATTCGTACCGTTAAGTGTTTTGAAGACAACTCAATGGTTAAGCAAGCTGTTGCCGAACCAGGTGATGGTGCAGTGCTAGTTGTGGATGCTGGCGGGTCACACCGCTGTGCCATGCTTGGTGATATGCTCGCCGAGCAAGCCGCTAAAAATGGCTGGGCTGGTGTGGTGATGTATGGCTGTGTACGAGACGTCGACATTCTTGTCACACTACCACTTGGCGTTCAAGCGTTAGGTAACCATCCGCGCAAGAGCGAAAAGCGCGGCGAAGGGCAACGCGATATACCCATTACCTTTGCAGGCGCCACGTTACACACTGGACAATGGCTTTACGCAGATAACAACGGCATTATTATCGCCGAAAAACCGCTTGAGCTTTCCTAAGGCAAGGGCTTGCCAGGTGTGGTACTTAGTGCCACCCTGGTAATTCAACTCTGACAAAATTGTGACCATGCAGCCGCTTAACCAATTGGGCTACACCCTACTCCACACTCTGCGCGACCATCTTCGTCCTCTCATTGCTTATCACCTGCTCTTCACCCTATTAGCCTCTGCTCTTGTAGTGCCATTGATTGCGTGGATCTCTCGGGCCTTACTAGCGCAACTCAACCAAACAGTCGTCACCAATGATGCGCTGATTACACTGCTATTTAGTCCACTGGGCTTAGTTGCGTTGCTCGTGGGTCTTGGCTTTGCATTCTTACTGATTTATTGGCAACAAGCAGGCATGCTGCTGGTGGCCGTCAGACCTAAAGACAACCACTACCGACTCGCTTTTGAAGCACTGTGGTTAAGCACACGCCGTTTGCCAGCACTCGCGGGTCTGGTCATTCTTCAGGTAGGAGCCCACTTGTTGCTTTTAGCCCCTTTTATGATGGGCTTAGCGTGGCTTTATGATGTGTGGTTAAGCGGTATAGATCCCTACTATTTACAACAAACCCGCCCAGCCTCGCTGTGGTATTTTATTGCTTGCGCACTGCCGTTACTGGTTATCTGGCTTGGGTTTGCTGCGTGGCTCTACCTGCGTTGGTTACTAGCGCTACCGTTAGTAGCGTTGGACAACTGTCCCCCTTTCCAAGCACTTAAGCGTAGCGTGCGCTTAACTCGCGGCTGGCATCGTTCGATTGGTGTGGCGGTCTTGACACTGCTGATCGTCATTATCAGTCTGCCGATTATCTCTACATGGCTATTTGATAGTGTCGTGACGCCCCTGTTATGGGGACTACCCGAACATAATGCCGTGCTGATTCCAGCGATGTTGGCTTATTTAACCAGCTACGTACTGGTTACGTTAACCATTACATTTTTAGGTATTGCCACCAATGCCCTCCTATCAGCGTGCTTATACCTGCAACTGGCTTTTCGAGAGACACGCCCTTCGCCTCGGTCGGAACACGCCCATCCTGGTCGCCTTGCGTGGGCGATTGAACTAAGCGTACTGCTACTGGCGGGGCTACAAGCATGGTGGATACTCAACAGCTTTGAAATACGCGATAACGTAGCAGTCATCGCCCACCGAGGAAGCTCGATGGTAGCGCCGGAGAATACCTTATCCGCGATAAGACAAGCGCTTGAAGACGGTGCCGATGCTGTAGAACTGGATGTTCGCCTGAGTGCTGACAACCAGGTGCTTCTTTACCATGATCGCAGCTTGGCCCGGCTAACAGGCGATCGGCGAGAATTTGATTCACTCACTAGAGCAGAGTTGAGCAAAGTTGATGTCGGCAGCTGGTTTGGCGATGCCTTTCAAGACGAAAGGATTGCTGGTTTGGATGATGCTTTGGCGCTAGTGCGAGGACGCGCAGGCTTAATGATTGACATGAAGCCCTCGCCTGGCGACGAAGAGAGGCTTGCTCGCGCCGTATTAGCAACCCTTGAGACAGAAAGTGACATTCGTTATCGCTGCTGGGCAACCCAGGATAACGCGCTCAATGCGAACGCGAACTGCGGGTTTCCAAATGTATTCCTAGATATGCGCATGGCGACCATGTCACCCAGTATGGTGACTTATTTAAAACAGCAAGCCCCCGAATTACGCATTACCTTACTCGCCCAACTGATCTTGGCTGGCACGCTGGATCGACGCCAATTCGATGCTTTAGGCCTGCGTCATAACCGTATCACACCACAAGAAATTCGATTGGCGGCGCTTTATAACTACGAAATACACGCCTGGACAGTCAATGACCGAGCGCGCATGTCGGCACTGATTGATCTTGGGGTTGATGCGATAATCACTGACTATCCAGACCGTTTGAGCGAGCTAATAGAAGACCGCCGTGCGCTGAGCGACGGCGGTCTAATGCTGGTAAAACTGCGCAACTGGCTACGCCAATAGCAAAAATCTCTTTATGATTCCCAGTCGCCCGGCCAATGGCCGGGCGAAGATGAGCAACTCACCCCACTATGTCACTCACTGGTGTTGCGAGCCAGTCCTGCAAGCTGACAGTATTATTCGATGGTTTCACCCGCCAGCATAAACCAGGTTTCAAGCACCGCGTCTGGGTTTAAGGAGACAGAATCAATTCCCTGCTCCATTAACCACTTGGCCAGATCCGGATGATCAGAAGGGCCTTGACCACAAATGCCAACATACTTGCCTTGCGCTTTGCAGGCTTTGATGGCCATTGCTAATAGCTTTTTCACCGCTGGATTTCGTTCATCAAACAGATGCGCAACGATACCCGAGTCACGATCCAGACCTAGCGTCAGTTGGGTCAAATCATTGGAACCAATCGAGAAACCATCAAAGTACTCGAGGAACTCATCAGCCAGTAGTGCGTTAGCCGGTAACTCACACATCATGATAACTTTTAAGCCATCAGGATTAGACTCACCGCCCCGCGGTAAGCCATTAGCCGCTAACAACTCTACGACCTCGCGCGCTTCATCGGTTGTGCGGACAAAGGGCACCATGATTTCAACGTTATCAAAGCCCATTTCTTCACGAACCCGCTTCAGCGCTCGGCACTCAAGCTCAAAACAGGGCCTAAAGGCATCCGAGATATAACGCGAGGCCCCTCTGAAACCAAGCATTGGGTTCTCTTCACCGGGCTCATAAAGCTTGCCACCAATGAGGTTTTCGTACTCATTTGATTTAAAATCGGAGAGCCTTACGATCACTCGCTGAGGATGGAAAGCAGCGGCCAGGGTTGAGATGCCTTCGACCAGCTTATCAACATAGAAACTGACAGGATCATCGTAACCGGCAGTGCGCAAATCGATGACCTGCTGAAGATCAGCAGGCAGCGTGTCGTAATCCAACAGCGCTTTGGGGTGAACACCGATCATACGGTTAATGATGAACTCCAGCCTAGCAAGGCCAACCCCAGCGTGGGGTAAGCCAGCAAAGCCAAATGCACGGTCTGGGTTACCCACATTCATCATAATTTTGAAGGGGATCTCCGGCATCGCGTCGACACTTGAGACCTTGCAGTCAAATGCCAGAAGCCCTTCATATACGTGGCCAGTGTCACCTTCGGCACAGGACACCGTGACATCAATGCCTTCTTTAAGCTGAGTGGTTGCATCCCCGCAACCGACCACCGCAGGTATGCCCAATTCCCGCGCAATGATGGCCGCGTGACAAGTTCGTCCACCACGATTAGTAACAATCGCTGATGCACGCTTCATGATCGGTTCCCAATCCGGGTCGGTCATGTCGGTTACCAGGATGTCACCCTCTTGAACCTTGTCCATTTCTTCTGGGCTAAGTACTGTTTTTACCGTGCCACGCCCAATCCGCTGACCAATCGCCCGCCCTGTAATCAGCGTGCGTCCTTTTTCACGCAGGTGGAAGCGTTCTAACTTTCCTCCTTCCTGTTGTGAAACAACGGTTTCAGGACGTGCTTGAACGATGTAAAGCTGACCATCATCACCATCCAGTGCCCACTCGATATCCATCGGGCGCTGGTAATGTTTTTCAATGATCATGGCTTGCCGTGCAAGATCCATGATCTGCTCATCGTTAATACAGAACCGACCACGATCGTTAAGCGGCACATCAACAGTTTCAACTGATTTACCAGCACTGGCATCTTGCCCATAGATCATTTTGATCAATTTAGAGCCTAGCGTCCGGCGAAGCACCGCGGGACGGCCAGCCTCAAGCGTGGGCTTGTGCACATAAAATTCATCAGGATTGACAGCCCCCTGGACGACGGTTTCACCAAGCCCCCAGGAAGCAGTGACAAACACTGCGTCGCGGTAACCAGACTCGGTATCCAGCGTAAACATAACCCCGGAAGCACCTGTCTCTGAACGCACCATCTTCTGCACACCCGCAGACAGCGCCACATTCTCATGGGCGTAGCCGCGGTGAACGCGGTAAGAGATCGCGCGGTCGTTGAATAGCGATGCAAACACTTCGTGCACCGCCTGTTTAATATTGTCAAAACCTTCAATATTGAGGAACGTTTCCTGCTGACCAGCAAAAGACGCATCAGGCAGATCTTCTGCCGTGGCCGAGCTGCGTACGGCAACTTTCAAGCTGGGATGCTTAGCCTGAAGCTGCTCATAGGCACCGCGTAAAGCATGTTCAAATGCAGGGGGAAGTGGCGTATCAATAATCCACTGGCGGATAGTCTTGCCAGCCTCTGCCAACGCCTTAACATCATCGACATCAAGGCGAGCAAGGGTGGCGTTGATGCGGTCATTTAGCCCTTCGTGAGAGAGAAACTCACGATAGGCATGGGCCGTCGTGGCAAATCCACCCGGCACTGTCACGCCCACACCTGATAAATTCGAGATCATTTCGCCAAGCGAAGCGTTTTTACCACCCACACGTTCGACGTCTGCCATACCTAGCTGATCGAACCATAGAATGTACTCTTCCACGCAACCCCCTCGCTTTTAGACTGCTTTGCGACCTGACAGGCCGACTCTAATTGACCATGTCACACTAGCATCGCCCCACCGCATTCGCCATTGGTCTAATAGCGAACGGAGTGGAGGATTTTTACAACAAAGTGCAATAAAGGGCTTTTTATGTAGTCTTAATGAGGTAATTTTTATTAAATATGCGTTAAAACGAACTGCAATGTGAATGGCTTGGCAACGATTGTGCTAACCCACGCCTCACCCCACAATAGCAACTTTATTTATTGACGGATTTAGCGATGAAGCGAACAGCCTTTTTTATTTCTGATGGTACTGGCATTACGGCAGAAAGCCTTGGGCGTAGCCTGTTAGCTCAATTTAGTGATGTTGAAATTAATATGCTTACAAAGCCCTACATTGATACGCTGGAAAAGGCTCAAGCTTTAGCGGAAATAATCGACTCTACCGCCGTCCGTGACGGCCATCGGCCGATTATCATTGATACCATTGTGGATCAGGATATCCGTAACGTCATTCGACAGGCCTCAGGTTTCAAGGTGGATATCTTCTCTACCTTTTTAGAACCCCTAGAGCAAGAGCTAGAAACACACTCCTCTTACAGCGTCGGCAGAACGCACTCGATTGGTAGCGATGATGTCTACATGGATCGCATCCATTCCGTCCATTTTGCACTAGATAATGATGATGGCGCACGAACGCACCAATACGATAAAGCCGACATTATTCTGGTTGGCGTTTCACGTTGCGGAAAAACACCCACCTCTCTTTATCTAGCGCTTCAATTTGGTATTCGAGCAGCTAACTACCCATTAACTGAAGATGACCTGGATGAAGATGGCAGTTTAAAACTACCCAAGGCACTGGCTCCTCATAGACACAAGCTGTTTGGTCTGACAATTGATGCTCGCAGGCTAGCAGCAATACGCAACGAGCGCCGTCCAAACAGCCGCTACAGTTCAATGGATCAGTGTTTGCAAGAAGTTGAACAGGCTGAGTCGCTATATCGCTCGATGCACATCCCGTTTATCGATACGACACGCTTTTCAGTAGAAGAGATATCAACCCGAATGATTGCGGAGACAGGCCTAGCCAGGCGCTTCTCGCCCCGCTAGGCCAGAACATCACATGCCCTTGGGAGCAAATATTCCAGGGGCATTACGCCAGTAGCCTTTATAATCCATGCCAAAGCCGAACACGTAACGATCTGCAACCTCTAGGCTACAGTAATCGGCTTTTAAGCCAGGCACCGCTTTACGGTCATGCTGCTTATCCACCAGCACGGCCGTTGTAACGCTCGCCGCTTGGGCTTCCTCGCAGTAGGCAAGAATAGCGGCTAACGTAGAGCCTTCATCAAGAATGTCATCGACGATGACTACGTGGCGCCCTGCCATGGGAATTTCTGGAGAAACACGCCAAAAAAGTTCGCCACCACGCAACTCATTGCGATAGCGGGTCGCGTGCAGATAATCAACCTCAAGAGGGAAACCTAATCGAGTTAGCAGGTGCCCTGTAGTGATCAAGCCGCCATTCATAACACAGTAAAAAACCGGCAACTTATCCCCTAGATCTTTGCTAATTGCCTCGGCCATTCGATCCAGTGCGCGCTCAACTTGTTCTTGAGAAATTAAGCAGTCAGCGTTATCCATCAGCTCACGCATTGAGTCAAGCGACTCAAGCGCCTCTTTATCCAGTTTGGACATCGGGTTACTCCAAGAAGAGGTTAACTAGTCAGTGACTTAAAAACGAAATAATTTAAGAAAAGATGGGGTTAGTTCGCCAACGCTTCTAATTTGGCATGGGTACGACGCCAGCGGCCAAGCGCCGTTAGCGCATCCACATCTGGACGGGCTCGCCCATAGCGTAGCTTGATTGGTCGTTTGCTGTGTAATCCTTGGCATGCTTCAACAACGTCTAACGCTGCAGAGCGGTCATTACAGACCAATAGCATGTCGCATCCTGCGGCAAGGGCAGCACTGGCGCGCTCCTTCGGGTCACCCGCTTCATGAGCACCCGCCATGCTTAAATCATCTGAAAAGATACAACCTTTAAACCCCAGGGACTCTCTTAACATTCCCAACCAGCTAGGTGAGAAGCCAGCAGGACGTGAGTCAAACGCACTATAAATAACATGGGCAGGCATAACACCATCAAGCTGAGTAGCAAGCTGGCTAAACGGAACAAGATCGCGCTGTTTAATAAGCGCCAGCGGACGGTCATCCACAGGTAACGCCACATGGGAGTCAGCGGCAACGCCACCATGGCCAGGAAAATGCTTACCTACCGCCGCCATACCCGCTTCATGCAAACCGTTGATAAAACACTGACCCAGCGCAGCGACGTGTGCAGGGTCGGTGCTGAAGCTACGATCACCGATAACGCTAGAGATGCCACTTTCGACATCTAAAACAGGCGCAAAGCTGATATCCAGACCGCAAGCAGCCATTTCCATCCCCAGCAACCAACCCGCATCTTTTGCTAGTGCAAGACCGGATGCCGAATCCTCAGCGAATTGATCACCAATGCGTGCCATGGCTGGCATGCGAGTAACGCCTTCTTTAATTCGCTGAACGCGACCGCCTTCTTGATCAATACCAAGTAACAGCTCGCCGCGAACACGACGAATATCACTGCAAAGCTTTCTAACCTGGTAAGCATTCTCGACATTTCTAGCGAATAAAATGACACCGCCCACAGCAGGGTCCATCAAAAGATGTTTTTCAGCTTTGGTTAATCGCGGCCCTTCAAGGTCAAGCATGACCGGGCCTAAAGATTGAGTCATTGTGATGGATCCAACAAAAGGGCCGTCAATTTTAGTTGATCAATCTCTCGTGTCAAAAAATCAATAATAAGCTGCCTACGCTTAGCCATTATGAAGCCAAACAGGTGTGCCCGGCGGCGCATGCTCAAAAAGATAAAGCAGATCGTCATTGCGCAACCGAATACACCCATGTGAAGCAGCCACACCCATCGGTTGATCAGGTGGCGTGCCATGAAGGTAGATAAAGCGACGCTGAGTGTCGACATCCCCGCCGCGATTCACTCCTCTCTCTAAACCACAGAGCCACAAAATGCGCGTTAATATCCAATCACGATGAGGGAATTCCGCCGCAAGCGCCGACGTAAACACCTCCCCAGTCCACCGTCGCCCCCGAAAAACAGCATTATCAGCTAAACCGCCCCCTATCGATGCGCGGATATAATGCCATCCCAGGGGGGTTTGACCACTACCTTCCTGCTGTCCTACACCTTTCTCACCGGTGGATACAGAGCACGTGTACTGCAGCGTACGCCCTTGCCACCAGCATAGCTGCTGCTGTTTGATATTGATGTCTATCCAACCACCATTCTGCGGGGGTAGTTCAGCTAGCGTGGGCGTTCGCATAATGTCCTTCATCAGCAGCAGGCGGTAGCGGAGCATTCATGGCAGCAACCACGACAGGGCGTAAACGTCTTACCAAATCCCTGACGGTTACTTGCTCATTATAGTCTTTCGCAGCAATGTCTCGCAGCGCATCTAGACCCGACAGCGTAAAAATCACGGTGCCCAACATGAAATGCAGTCGCCAAAAACGCTCAGCATCAGGTAAATCTGGCGTTGCCTGGCGCACGAGTTCAGTAAAGCGGGTAAATACGTCTCCGTACTGCTGTTGGATATAACGGCGTAAATGCCCTTGTGCCTGGCTATACGCCAACCCTAGCAGACGCATAAACACCTTCAGGCTATTGCGCTCAGCAGGCACTGCCAGCACCGTGCTTGCCATTGTTTCCAACAGCACTTCAAGCGGAATCACATCACCGTTGTACTGCGCTTCCAGCTCATCAAGCGCCGTATGAAAACGTTGCGAGAAGGGGTCTAAATAGCGCGCAAACACCGCTTGGATAAGCGCTTTTTTAGAACCAAAGTGGTAATTGACAGCCGCCAAATTGACCCGCGCTTTACTGGTGATATTGCGTAGCGATGTTTCGGCAAAACCACGCTCGGCAAACAGCACCTCAGCGGTATCGAGGATACGTGTTACCGTATCAGATTGCGCCATAGCGCCCTCCAGAAAACGAGTGTTTAAAACATCGTTAAATACTATGCCATAACGCTATTTGGCTCAATCACTTATCTTTAGCTTTTTACCCAACGCTCAAATACACCCTAGGCCCCTATTCAAACGCCTGCCATCAGACGCTCCGTCGACAGAGCCCCTCAGACTTACCGTTCTTATCTCCACTCCTGACACCATTCGCATAACGACTCCCATGCCATAGCGAAACGCTCTAGCATGTACTGGACAGAGCAACATACTGTATACTTAACCACATACTGTTTAAGCCGACATGTAGCCACTGTCTTGTTTAATTTTTTGGAGTTTGTTATGTCGCGTCCACTTACTGCTCGTCAACAGCATGTTTTTGATTTTATTGTTAAAACGATGTCTGAATTTGGCTATCCGCCAACCCGCGCAGAAATTGCCAAAGCGCTAGGCTTTCGCTCCCCTAACGCTGCTGAAGAGCATTTACGAGCGCTTGAGCGTAAAGGTGCCATCCGCATCATTCGCAATACCTCGCGGGGGATTCGACTGCCTAATCAGGAACCGCAGGATGTCAGTGATGTCTCGGCAACAGCGCCTGCCGCCAACGTAGAACCACTACCCAATGGCTTACCTGTCATTGGCGAAGTGGCCGCAGGAAGCCCGATTCTAGCAGCGGAACACATTGATCGTTATTGCCCACTCCCCGCTGAATACTTTACCCCCAAAGCGGATTACCTTCTTCGGGTGCGAGGCTTGTCAATGAAGGATGTTGGCATACTGGAAGGCGACCTTCTTGCCGTGCATCGCACCGACCGGGTTCGTGATGGCCAGATTGTGGTGGCAAGGCTAGAAGATGAAGTAACTGTAAAACGCTTTAAACGACAGGGCCATACGGTGACGCTGATTGCTGAAAACAACGACTTTGCGCCCATAGAAATTGACCTACGCACGCAGCAGTTGGATATCGAAGGGGTGGGAGTTGGTGTCATACGTGGCGGTAACGGCCAAGCACTGGGATAAGCGAGTAAGTGTAAATGCCGGTGAGGCACTCGATAGAGATACTCACCGGCTATCGCAATGTTACTGAGAGTCTATATAGCGACGATCATTAAACGTAGCTACCCAACTCGGGTGATACACCAATAAAATACTGAGCAACATCCCTGTGATGAAAGCCTCGGAGGGCATTAACAGGGGTAAGAAGCGCGCATACTCTTGGGCTAAGTACACAGCTTCAGAGTCGGTACCCGCCACCATGATTAGCAAGACCGCCGACAACCCTCCTGCCAGTGTTGCCAGCGCTGCGCCAAAAAAGCCGCATACGAATAGAAAGATCATCAAGTTATCCGGCAGGCGCCGATCTACCCATCGCCATACCAAACCGGTAATGACCGCAGGTACAATGCCGGTTACCAATACATTAGCGCCTAGTAACACCCATTCGTTGCGGCCAATAGCTGACATCGCAACATTAATCAGCACATTGCTGATTAATGCGAGAGGCATTTTGAATACCAACGTCATTAAGACAGTGAATACTAAGTGCAGGGTTAGCCAATCGACTGCCTGAGCACGCAGTTGCCACATCAACACTACAGCGAGCGTCGCGGCTAACCACCGATGCTGAAGAGCCACATCGCCTATCAGTACTCGCCAAGGGCGCAGCCATATCATCCATGCAAGTACGCTCAACGATACCAACCACGTCAGCAACAATGCCCAGGGAGCTAAAACACTTTGCGCGAAAGACATGGATGCCCCTATCTACCCGTCAGCTAACGACAAGCCAGCTGTAAAATTGAATTGACTAAAAACTCTGCGTATCTAAACAACATGCTTAGCTGAACACCACGGTCTTATTGCCATGGATTAATACTCGGTCTTCTAAATGCCATCGTAAACCACGCGCCAATACCGCTTTTTCGACATCGCGCCCAAAACGCACGAGATCCGTTGGCGTGTGGCAATGACTTACCCGATGAATATCTTGTTCAATAATCGGCCCAGCATCCAGTTCTTCAGTGACATAGTGACAGGTAGCACCGATTAGCTTAACGCCACGCTGGTAAGCTTGATGATAGGGCTTAGCACCGGCAAAAGAGGGTAAGAAGCTATGGTGGATGTTAATCACCCGTCCCGCGTAACGTGAGCAGAGCGAAGGTGGCAAAATCTGCATGTAACGTGCCAGCACAACGCAGTCAGCCCTTGCGCTATCAATCTGAGTTTGCACCTGCTCGAAAGCAACCTGCTTGTTATCAGGATCTACGGGCACATGATGGTAAGGAATGCCATACCACTCAGTGAGTGATCGCATATCCTCATGGTTTGAAATAACCCCGACAATATCGCAATCAAGCTCCCCAGCCTGCCAACGATAAAGCAGATCAACCAGGCAGTGAGACTCCCGCGACACCATCAACACCACACGCCTACGCTTTTGAGTATCGACGAGCGACCACTGCATATTGAAGGCTTTAGCCACCGGCTCAAACGCACTACGTAACGCCTCCGCCGACATACCCAACGAATCTGCCAAAATTTCGTATCGCATGAAGAATCGGCCAGTCTCAAGATCAGAATGCTGGCTTGCTTCAGTGATAGAACCACCTTGTTGAGCAATAAAGCTTGAGACACGCGCCACAATGCCCACTTGATCAGGGCAAGAAACCACCAAACGGTAATAATGAGACATAAATAAACACTCTTGACATATTTTAACGGCACGTTCGACAAGCACCTACCAGCGGTAGGTAAGCGGTATATAGGCGAAATAGTGTACCTTATGCTTATCAAGGAAGCACCGCAGCCAAATGCCACGATGATTGTTACCCGCCCCTGCCTTCCCGTATAGTTAAGGCCTTACTTTTTAGGCTTTTCATTACTGATGCACCCACCACGCGTTCAACTTCGTCCCCGCCGTCGCCCTCCCCTGCGCCTACTGCCGCTAGGTGGGTGTGGTGAAATTGGAATGAACCTTACGCTGTATGGATACGATGATGAGTGGATCGCCGTCGACTGCGGCATGATGATTCGCCAAGATCTACCTAATTCTCCACTGCAGGTGCCCAATACAGATACATTAGCAGCACTCAACATTACCCCAAAGGCACTCTACATTACCCATGGCCATGAAGATCATATTGGCGCCGTGGCGTGGCTCTGGCCTAAGTGGAATTGCCCTATTTTTGCAACGCCGTTAGCGGCGGGATTGCTGCGCCATAAGTTTGCAGAACATCAGCTTAGTAGCGCCGCTATAAACGTTGTGGAACCGGGTGATGCAATGGAGCTCGGCCCCTTCACGCTGCGTTACCTTCAAGTTACCCATTCGATTCCTGAAAGCTGCTCAATCCTAATGCAGGCAGGCGACTATCGCGTGCTACACACCGGGGACTGGAAACTAGACCCTAACCCGTTAATTGGTTCGCCCATTAACGCTGCTCAATTTCGTGCGCTCGCGCCTATCGACCTCGTCGTAGGCGACTCCACTAACGCCCCGATGCCCGGCCATTCAGGCAGTGAAGGCGATGTTGCAAAAGCACTCGCTCACACCTTGAAGCAGTGCAAAGGCCGCGTGGTGGTATCTTGTTTTGCCAGCAACCTCGCCCGCGTATTAGCGATTGGGATTGCTGCCCAACAGTGCGGCCGACGCGTCAGTCTGATGGGCCGTTCAATGGAACGCATGGTGAGTGTCGCGAAGGGCCTAGGGTATCTAGACGACTTTCCGCCGCTAGTACCGCCCCATGACTTAGGCTACCTGCCGCCAGAAGAGGTGGTGATTATTGCGACGGGCAGCCAAGGCGAACCACGTGCAGCACTACAACGCTTAGCGCAGCGGAGGCACCCGTTTGTGGATCTTGAGCCAGGCGATAGCATCATTTTTTCTGCCAAAGCCATACCAGGCAACGAGCGCCCTATTGAACAACTGAAAAAACGCCTAGTGCAGCTTGGGGTGTCAATTTTCGATGAGATGAACCACCCAGAATTACACGCTACTGGGCATCCTGCCGAAGATGAGCTGAGAAAACTGTATCAATGGGTTCGGCCGAAAACATTGCTGCCGGTGCATGGGGAGGCGCGCCATCAGGCTACCCATCAAGAGATTGCCACCAGTCTCGGTATTAACGCCCCGCTCGCACCGGTAAATGGCGACATGTTGATGTTCGACAATCTAGGCTTACGCTGCGAAGCACGCTATCCCCAGCCGCCCTGCATCGTTAATCAGAACAGCGTCGTGCCTCATCCAGGGCTCGATACCGGCTCTCATTCATCGCGGCGCGGCAGTTTGTTCTTAGCGCTTCCCGTTACGGCTACCGACACTGGCTGGTGCCGCATTGGTCGTTTGATGCTGGATGCCAGCGGTACCAGCCCACTCGATGAAGATAGTTTCAGCGAATGGCTAGATGATCAGTTATTAGAAATAGCAGCAGAGACATTGGCCGATTTGCGTCAAGCACTGCAACCGAGGCTCATTCATTGGCTAGCCAATCACCTACAGCACATGCCAGACGTACATTTACAAATAATGGCAACCGAAATGCCCTCTTCAGAAGCCATTAGCGATAGTTAAAGCCATTGGCGATATTAATGCTATTGGCAATATCGTCTACCAGCGTTCTGCAGCTTGCTGATCAGTATGCCGCTCTTTTACCCAGTAAGCCCCCTGACGGGAGTGCTCTTTCTTCCAAAACGGCGCCTGGTTTTTTAAAAAATCCATAATAAAGTCGCAGGCTTGGAAAGCATCGCGGCGATGAGCACTGGCCACCAGCACCCGCACAATAGGGTCTCCCGGCGTCAAATCACCAATGCGGTGAATAATCCGCACGGCCTGTAAATCCCAACGCCGATAGGCCTGCTCACCAATCTGCGTTAATGTGCGCTCGGTCATCCCTGGGTAGTGCTCAAGAGTCAGCCCAATAACATCAGGGGATTCATTAAAGTCACGCACAAATCCCGTGAAGGTGACAATAGCGCCGATATCGGTGCGCTTGCGCAGCGCACTTTCATAGCCATCATCCATTTTAAACGCTTCTTCTTGAACCCTGACAGCAATATCCAATTCAGTCTCTGTAATATCAGCCATCTGATTACCCACCCGTCACTGGAGGAAAGAAGGCCACTTCATCCTCATCGGTAAGGCGCGCACTATCGTTGGCCATCACTTGATTGATAGCACACAACGTGCGCTGCTCTGACAACACATTAAAGCGTGCATCCATAGTGCTTAACGCCGCTTTCAAACCCGCCACATCTCGACTTGGCAGTTGATCAAGCCCAATGGCAAGGTCACTCTCTTCCACCCGCTCACGCAACTCAGCAAGAAACTTAACCCGCACGCAAGGGGATGCACATCGCTCGCCTAAGCGAACCTCTCCCGCAACGCCACCGCCAGTCACAATTGGTTCTGGCACACCTCGTTGATAATCGCCACGAACACCGCCCCGCTTACTTTCCAATTGAATGGCGTCAATGCGCATCTCTTTATCCACCGCTTTACACATATCGTAAAGCGTCAGACAAGCTACTGACACGGCTGTCAGGGCTTCCATTTCCACCCCGGTCTGTCCGTTAAGGCGGCAAAGCGCGGAGACTTCAACACAGCCGTTAGCGTGATCAATATCGAAATCTACAGAGACTTTTGAAAGCGCTAATGAATGGCACAACGGGATCAACTCATGCGTGCGCTTTGCTGCCTGAATACCCGCAATGCGCGCAGTCGCCAGCACATCGCCTTTGGGCAACTCGCCATCACTCAACAGCTGCAACGTTTTAGGCTGCATAACGATACGCCCAGACGCTACCGCCTCGCGGCGAGTCTCTCGCTTATCTCCGACATCGACCATGTTGGCTTCGCCGTGTTTATTGAGGTGAGTTAGCTGCATATCGTTACCTATTTAATCAAGCCACGGTGTTATAAAAATACTGATTTGGGAGCTGCTAATTTAGTTAGCCACAGCATTGGGTTGAGCATTCATCCACTCGATTACCCACTCAGTGATCGCTTCAATATTATTCAGGTCCAGCCGCTTAGCTGTTGGGCGAATTGATGGAGGCAGCGAACCACTTGACGCTACCGCCTGTACCCAGTCACCACTGACAATGGAAACATCGCCAATTCCTGCACGGTACAGGACTAGCTTAGGAATTGGCCACGCCTTAAAGCCTTCGACAATGACCAAATCTGGCGCCTGGGTAATCATCAGTGACAAGAGGTAGCCAAGGTCCGGTTCTGCTTGGCCAGGTGTCTCTTGCATCATGGCAAAACGCTCTCGGGATGCAATCAACATAGGCGCAGCGCCAGCCTGACGAAGTTTATAGCTATCTTTTCCTGGCTGATCGACATCAAAGCTATGGTGAGCATGCTTTATCACCCCCACCCTAAGCCCCTTTTCGCGCAGGCGAGGCAAAAGCTGCGCTAACAGAGTCGTCTTACCAGTACCACTCCACGCGGCAATGCCGAGTACAGGAAATGGACTATCAATTGCCTCTTCCATTAACAACTCCCAATGACCAACCGGTGGGTATGATTGAGTGGCTATTCGCCCTCTTTCTCAGCGGGTAACAGCCAGTTTAGCGCAATGCCAACTAACGCAGCTAAACTCACGCCCTGGAGGGTGAACTGACCACCTCCAAACTGCATTCCACCTATCCCAAATACTAAAATTAACGAAACCACCACGAGATTACGCGCCGCAGTTAATGACTGGCCTGCACGCACCAGGGTATTCATACCAACCACTGCGATCGAACCAAACAGCAGCGTCATAATACCGCCCATTACAGGGCCTGGAATAGTTTGCAGTAACGCGCCCAGCTTGCCTACAAAGGCCAGTACAATCGCAATCACTGCGGCGATGATCATGTACATGGGGTTGAATGCCTTAGTCAGCGTCACTGCCCCCGTTACTTCTGAGTAGGTTGTGTTGGGAGGACCACCAAACAGCGCAGCCGCCATTGTCGCCAGCCCATCGCCTAACAAGGTGCGGTGAAGACCTGGCTTCTCTAAATAGTTTTTGCGTGTCACTGAGCCTATCGCCACCATATCGCCGATATGTTCCACCGCAGGAGCAATCGCGACAGGAATCATGAACAAAATAGCCGCCCAGTGAAAACTCGGCGCGGTAAAGTTTGGCAATGATAGCCAAGCAGCATCACGCACCACAGTGAAATCGACAACGCCCATAACAAGCGCTAAGCCATACCCTACTGCAATACCACCCATTATCGGCACCAAGCGAAGAATTCCACGCCCGAAGACAGCTAATATCAGCGTTACCAGCAAACTGGCCATGGAAAGAAAGATCGCTTGACCATAGCCAATGTTATCGCTTGTCTCTCCTGTTGCCATACTGACAGCGACTGGCGCCAATGCTAAACCAATCACCATAATGACTGGCCCGACAACAACAGGCGGTAACAGCCTGTGCAGCCAAGCAGTGCCTTTAACACGTACTACTTGAGAAATGGCAACGTACACCACCCCTGCTGCCATTAAGCCACCCAGCGTGGCTGACACGCCAAAGCTTGCTATCGAGCCTTGAATGGGAGCAATGAACGCAAATGATGACGCCAAGAATACCGGCACCGTCTGCTTGGTAATTCCGTGAAACACCAGCGTACCAATACCCGCGGTAAATAGTGCGACACTGGGATCTAGACCAGTCAGCAGTGGAACCAATACCAGTGCACCAAAGGCTACGAATAGCATTTGCGCACCTGTCAGCAGCATTTTGGGCCAAGACTCATGACTTGCTGAATGTCTCATCTAAACGTTTCCAATGTTTTCGTTGTCGGTGGTTAGCCAAAAAAATGCCCCCAACGCGAAGCGTAAGGGGCATTGTTAGTCGGAGTGCTTAGCGCGTTCCGAAGATCTTATCGCCTGCATCTCCCAAACCAGGCACGATGTAGCCATGCTCATCTAGCCGGTCATCAACGGATGCGGTGTAAATCTCAACATCTGGGTACGCATCCTGAACACGCTTAATACCCTCAGGGGCAGCTACCAGCACGATGACTTTCATATGCTCACAACCACGCTCACGCAACATATCTAACGTCGCCACCATTGAGCCACCGGTCGCAAGCATCGGGTCGATGACAAGTGCCATGCGCTCTTCAATATCATTGGCGAACTTGGCGAAATAAGGCACTGGCTGAAGAGTCTCTTCATCACGATAAAGACCCACTACGCTGACGCGTGCGCTAGGAATTAGATCAGTTACGCCCTCCAGCATACCTAAACCAGCTCGCAGAATTGGCACAACCGTTACTTTTTTTCCCTTCAAGCGACGCGTCGCAATAGGCTCGTTGTTCCAGCCTTGAATCTCATGATCTTCGAGCTCTAGCCCCTTTGTTGCTTCATAGGTCAGCAGCTTAGCCACTTCACCAGCCAGCTCTCGGAAGCTCTTGGTGCTTAAATCAGCTTCGCGCAGCAGTCCCAGCTTATGTTGAACAAGCGGATGATTAATGGCGTAGACACTCATGGGACTTCCTCGCTGCATGGGATTCAGGATGGCGACCTAAGTCGCATCGACAAGCTTACAAAATTGCGCGCCATTCTACCCGCAACTGACCAGTAGGTTAAGGGGTTTCCGGCAATTGCCACTCAATCGGTGAACGCCCATGCTCTGCTAAAAACTGATTGGCACGGGAAAAGTGATGATTGCCAAAAAAGCCTCGATGCGCCGAGAGTGGCGAAGGATGCGGGGATTCCAACACCAAGTGGCGCGACTGATCAATCAGGACTTTCTTCTGGCGCGCATGACTACCCCACAACAAGAAAACGCACGGTTCAGCGTACCGACTGACGGTTTCAATCGCGCAGTCGGTGAAGTGTTCCCACCCCTTGCCACGATGAGAAGCGGCATTACCCTGCTCAACCGTTAATGCGGTGTTCAGCAGCAGCACACCCTGGTTTGCCCAAGACTCCAAAAAGCCGTGTCGCACGGGCGTAAACCCCACATCAGCAGCTAATTCTTTATAAATATTGACCAAAGAGGGGGGCACTTGGATACCCGGCTGCACCGAAAAGCACAACCCATGAGCTTGATTTGGGCCGTGATAGGGGTCTTGCCCTAGAATAACGACTTTCACAGAGGCTAAAGGTGTCAACTCAAAAGCGCGAAACCAATGCGATGAGTGCGGGTAGATAACTTTTTTGGCTGATTTTTCTTGGGCCAAAAATGCTTTCAGGGCTGACATATAGTCAGCCTGAAATTCTTGCCCAAGCCATTGATTCCAATCGTCGGGTAGCGGGTTAGCCATATTACTTCTTCAGTTGATCCGCCAGCGGCTCAACATAAGCAATGCCCATATCCCAAGGGAACTGGATCCAACACTGCTGAGCCACTTCGGTAAGGTATTGGTCAACCAGAGGGCGCCCTTCTGGTTTGGCATACATTGTCACGAAATGCGCCTTAGGCAGCATTTCACGAACAGCACGGGCAGTTTTACCGGTGTCTACCAGATCATCAACCAACAGCCAACCATCACCATCATGGTCAACGCCCTTCATAATGTCTAAACCGCCTTGATCCATATGATCATAGCTTTTGATACAAACGGTATCGATCAAGCGAATATTGAGTTCACGGGCGATAAGCGCCGCAGGTATTAATCCACCACGGGTAATCGCGACGATACCTTTGAAATCTCGTTCAATTAACTGATGACAAAGTTGACGCACATCGCGGTGCAGTTGATCCCAGGAAATGGTGAAGTGCTGATGATAGCGTTCGCTGCTCATAAGAGGCGTTACTCGTCTTCGGTGAATGAACATACCGCGAATACGCTATAGCCAGCGTCGCGAATTTTCTGGGAACCGCCCAGCTCAGGCAGTTCAATAATAGTTGCGGTTTCCACCACGTGCCCACCAGAGCGTTGAATTAGATTCGCTGCTGCAAGCATAGTACCGCCAGTGGCAATCAAATCATCCATCAGCAGGATACGGTCATTTTTCTGAAAAGCATCGGCATGAAGCTCAACTTCAGAGTGGCCGTACTCAAGCGTGTAAGTCTCACTGATCGTCTTGAAAGGCAGTTTGCCCTTCTTGCGAACGGGCACAAAGCTGCAGCCCAACTCATAGGCCAAGGGCGCACCAATGATGAAGCCTCGGGCATCAATCGCCGCGATGGCATCTAAGTTCATTTCCTGGTAGCGATGCACAAAGCTATCAATCAGCTTACGAAAGGCAGCACTATTTTGCAGTAGCGGTGTGATATCACGAAAATTTACGCCCTGCTCTGGCCAGTCAGGAACCGTGCGAATAACGGACTTAATGTAGTCGCCGTAGATGCTCATCGCGTCTCTCATTGATTAAAGATAAAGCGGGTAATTAACCCAGGAAAAGAAATTTTGCTGCAAACAGTAGCGCCAGCGTTATGACGGCGGGGTTCAAATCGCTGAACCGTCCCGAAAGCGCTTTAATCGCAACATAGCTAATAAAGCCAAGCGCAATTCCCTCAGCAATTGAGAACGTCAGCGGCATAGCCAGGGCAGCGATCAGTACCGGCGCAGCGTCGGTTGGGTCTTCCCAGTTTGCGTGGGCTAAGCTACCCGCCATCAAAACGGCCACGTAAAGCAGCGCCCCTGCTGTCGCATAGGCCGGAATAGAACCTGCTAACGGCGCAAAGAAAAGGCTAATTAAAAACAGCACACCAACCACAACCGCCGTTAACCCCGTACGACCACCGGAAGCGATACCCGCAGTTGATTCAATATAGCTAGTCGTTGTCGAAGTACCCAATGCAGCACCCGCCATAGACGCGGTACTGTCGGCCATCATAGCGCGACCAATGCGCGGCAGCTTGCCATTTTCATCCAGCAGTTTGCCGCGGTGGGCCACCCCTACCAACGTGCCTGACGTATCAAACAGATCCACAAACAAGAAGGCAAAAATGACGCTTAGCATGGCCACATCCAGTGCGCCCATTAGATCCATTGCCATAAAGGTAGGTGCAATCGAAGGCGGCATCGACATAATACCGCCATACTGGTTATGGCCGAACAGCATCGCAAGGATCGTGATACCCAAAATACCGATCATTACCGCACCGGTCACACGCAGATAAGAAAGCGCCGTAATAACGAAAAAGCCCAGTAAGGCGTAAAGTGCGGGTGGCTGGGATAGATCACCCAGTGCCACATAGGTGGCTGGATTAGCGACCACAATACCGGCATTTTTGAGTGCGATCATCGCAAGGAATAAGCCAATACCCGCGGCAATCCCCAAACGCAATGAGAGTGGAATAGAATTAATGATCCACTCGCGGATTTTAAAAATACTTAGCAGGAAGAACGTCAGGCCGGAGAAGAAGACAGCCCCCAATGCCGCCTCCCAGGTATAGCCCATTCCCAGCACCACCCCGTAGGTAAAAAAGGCATTCAGCCCCATACCTGGTGCTTGCGCGATCGGATAGTTTGCCCAAAGCCCCATGACAAAACAGCCAATGGCAGCGGCGATACAGGTAGCCACAAACACCGCGCCGTAATCCATCCCCGCTTCCGAGAGAATGCTCGGGTTGACGAAAATGATATAAGCCATCGTAAGAAACGTGGTGAATCCAGCGATCACCTCGGTCTTTACGTTGGTCTTCTGCTCGGTGAGCTTGAAGTAGTTGTCCAGAAGTTTCATGTCGTTTTTATCCTTCGCGCTTACGCTGAATGCGTCCCTTGATGCGAGAAAAGCCGCACATACTACCTAAAGGCTCTACGCGTTGCGAGTGCCCCGTGTGCCGCTAGCGTTGATGGGAACTCCCCCACCTATCTATTATGAATAGCAAACTTCAGTCCATGAGCTAACCGATCGGTCAACGGTAAGACAAAAAACACGACTAAAGACGACTCGCTAACACCCTTTCAACTGTTTCAACAATCACCTGGGTTTGCGGATCAATCTCGATATTGACCCTGTCGCCTAGCAACCGGTCTTTTAAAACTGTACGCGCCAGCGTCTCTGGTATCAGATTGACGCTAAACTCCACCCCCGCACTATCGCTGGCGGGACGTAC
Source organism: Halomonas sp. IOP_6 (assembly GCF_021151565.1). Taxonomy (NCBI): domain Bacteria; kingdom Pseudomonadati; phylum Pseudomonadota; class Gammaproteobacteria; order Oceanospirillales; family Halomonadaceae; genus Halomonas; species Halomonas sp. IOP_6. The sequence continues at coordinate 47,066 of NZ_JAIRBO010000015.1, forward strand.
GTCACCTACCGTCAAGCTGATACCATCAACACCAATGTACCCTTTCTCGAATACAAACTTAGCGACTCTCTCAGGCAGTGAAAACCAAAGCCGACGATTGTTGGGTGCCTCTTCGATTGCCACCACATTGGCCATACAAATAATGTGGCCTGACATGGAGTGCCCACCAATTTCATCACCAAAACGCGCCGCGCGCTCTATGTTGACGCACTGACCTGGTGCAATTGCACCAAGATTTGTCAAACGCAACGTTTCACGCATCAGATCAAAACTGACATTCTCACCTTCTATCGCGGTTACCGTCAGGCAAACACCATTATGGGCTACCGACGCACCAATAGTGAGCCCTTCACGCAACGCCTCCGGCAATGCGACTACGTGGGTGCGAAACTCTTCCAGCTCTTTAACAGCGACGACCTCAGCCACGCCTTGCACAATGCCAGTAAACATATTGCTACGCCCTCTTTCTCAACGCATTAAAGTCAAAACAGGTCCTAAAATTCTGTGCAAGCTTACTACTAATACCCAACCCGTGTGCAGCCAGAAGCCTTGCTACAAACGTTGAAACGGCTTTTTTTCTGATAACAAGCGCCGCATTAGCACTCATCAGAATCAATCACTAACAAAAATCATTGACTCAGAAAATAAACCTGAATTATCGCATTAAAACATGAAATAGAACGGCGCTAATTGACAAGACACCCACCACTCTTTAGACTTTCGCCGCAAATGTAATGACGCCGATTTGTACCCAGATTGCGGGCGTCCACCAAGCCAATGGCTTGGTGAAGTGCAGCTAAAAGGGTGTGTCCAGCGTTGATGGCCACCCGCAAGGGTGGCCTTTTTTTATTTCCCGCCCTACGCTTGCTCCCTCGCACTCCGTCTTCGGCCTACCGTTAAGGCAGACGCTATGATTGAAATTAGCAACGTTAGTAAAACCTATGGCACTGGCAATAGTGCCGTTCATGCCCTAAAAGATGTCAATTTAACGATTCCCAAAGGCACCATTCACGGCGTTATTGGTCTTTCGGGCGCAGGCAAGTCGACCCTTATTCGCTGTGTCAACCTACTTGAACGCCCAAGCACTGGCAGCGTATCAGTCGATGGCCAGGAAATGACCCGCCTTAGTCGCGGCGAATTAAACCGTGCCCGACACCGCATTGGAATGATTTTCCAGCATTTCAATCTGCTAACAACGCGTACTGTATTTGATAATGTGGCACTTCCCCTTGAGTTAATGGGCGAAAGCCGCAGTGCTATAAAGGATCGCGTATTGCCGCTGCTGGAGCTGGTGGGCTTGTCTGATAAAGCCAAACAATACCCAGCCCAGCTTTCTGGTGGTCAAAAGCAGCGTGTCGCCATCGCCCGCGCCCTGGCCAGCAAACCCAACGTCTTACTGTGCGATGAAGCCACTTCCGCACTAGACCCCCAGACCACCAGTTCGATTCTTGAGCTGTTGAGAGAAATTAATCAGCAGCTCGGCATCACCATTTTGTTGATCACTCACGAAATGGAAGTTGTGAAGTCTATTTGCCATCGAGTAAGCCTCATCTCCGATGGTGAGCTAGTAGAAGACGCCGAGGTCGGTGATTTCTTCACTGCGCCTATCACACAGCTGGGTAGGGAGTTCCTGAACGACTTTTTGCAGCTAAGCCCACCTAAAGAACTGATCGAGCGTTTAAGCGATACACCGAGCGAACATACTCATCCCGTCGTTCGGCTAACGTTTTCCGGTGATGCTGTTTCGACGCCGCTTATTTCACGCTTAGCGCGGGAGTGCAGCGTTGATGTCAGCATCCTCCAGGCAAAGGTCGAGTCCATTCAAGACCGCACCCTAGGGCTGATGATTGCAGAGCTGCTCGGCAGCCCCGCTCAAACTCAGGAAGCAATGGCTTATTTAGAAGCACATCAACTACAGGTAGAGGTACTTGGTCATGTCCAGCGCAATGTTTGATCTTATTTTACAAGCCACGCTGGATACGCTCTACATGGTGGCTATTTCAGGCGTGATCGCCACCCTGCTCGGCCTGCCACTTGGCGTCATGCTCTACGTGACTCGCCCTCGTCAGATATTAGCGATGCCAGCACTCAATCAAGTACTAGGCATTGTTACCAATGTTGGCCGCTCAATTCCGTTCATCATTTTGATGGTGGCGATTATCCCGTTCACCCGCATGCTGGTCGGCACCTCTATTGGTATTAATGCCGCCTCAGTGCCGTTAACTATTGCTGCTATTCCATTTGTAGCTCGGCTAATCGAAGGTGCGCTTAACGAGATATCCCCGGGGCTTATTGAGTCTGCTCAATCAATGGGCGCAACGCCTTGGCAGATCATTACCAAGGTACTGATCCCTGAGGCAAGGGGCGGTATTATCACGGGGCTGACGATTACGTTAGTGACACTGGTCAGTTACTCTGCCATGGCGGGCGCCGTAGGTGGCGGTGGCCTGGGCGATTTAGGCATTCGCTATGGCTATAACCGCTTCAACCCCACCATTATGTTAATTACCGTCGTTATACTGGTGGTGATGGTTCAAGGTTTCCAAAGCCTGGGCGACTATTTGGTGCGCAAAAGTGATCGCAAGTGACGATAGTCTGCACCTTTTATCGGCATAGTCGAATATAACCAAAACGCATTAGAATTTTATTTCTTATTGCCGCATAATCACATCCAACATTTACTGTGCCACAGGAGTGACACCATGCAAAAACTACTTATCGGCAGCCTGACTGCCTTAGCCCTTGCAGTTAACGTTGCCAACGCAGAAACACGCACCATCAAAATGGGCACTGTGGCAGGTCCGGAAACCGAAGTCATGGAAGTGGCAGCGCGAATTGCCAAAGAAGAGTATGACCTAAACGTCGAGATCATTGAGTTCACCGACTACGTCACGCCGAATGCTGCCCTCGCCGATGGCAGCTTAGACGCGAACGCTTATCAGCACGAACCGTACCTGCAGGCTATGGTCAATGACCGTGGATATGATCTTGCCATTGCGGGCTACACTTTTGTTTACCCGATCGGCGCATACTCTGAGAAATACGACAGCATTGAAGAACTGCCCGACGGCGCTCAAATCGCGCTGCCCAACGACCCATCTAATGAAGGGCGCGCACTCATTCTGATGCACAACCAGGGCCTGATCACACTTAATGATCCGAGCAACCTGGAAGCTACCCCCATCGACATCGCTGAAAATCCCCGCAACTTCCGTTTCCGCGAAATTGAAGCTGCACAACTACCCCGTGTACTACCAGACGTCGACATGGCGTTCATTAACAATACGTTCGCCCAACCGGCTGGCTTGAGCCTGAGTGACGCGATAATCAAGGAAGGTCCTGAATCTCCCTACGTCAACTTGATTGCGGTACGGGGCGGAGACGAAGATCGCGAAGAAATCCGTCAACTTGTTGACGCTTATCAGCGCGACGAGGTCATCGAAAAAGCAGAAGAATTGTTTAAGGGCGCAGCTGTACCCGGCTGGATCGAATAAACAGTACGGTTTTCTCTATCGATATAATCAGGCCAGCCTTAGGGCTGGCCTGATGTGTTTAATCCTATAAGGAATTCGTATGCATAGTGTTGATTATGCGTTGCTTAATCGGCAGCTTGAAGCTCTGCTAGACACACGTGATTGGCTAACCAACAGCGCACAAACCTGTGCCTTTATTCAACATGCCCTGAGCGACATCAACTGGGTGGGGTTCTATTTGCAGCGCCAGCCCAACCAACTCAGCCTTGGCCCATTTCAGGGCAAACCTGCCTGCCATCCAATCCCCTTCAGCAAAGGCGTTTGCGGGGCTGCTGCCCGCCAACAAGCTACCCAACGGGTTGATGACGTTCACTCTATTGCTGATCACATCGCCTGCGATGCTGACTCTCGCTCAGAGCTCGTTGCTCCCATCGTGATCGACAGCTATCTCTGGGGAGTGCTCGACCTAGACAGCCCCCAGCACGCACGCTTTAGTCAAGAAGATCAGGCGGGTATTGAGGCACTGGTGGCTACGTTTATTCGCCAGACTGACCTCCCTCTCTTTATCGACTAGCTTTATCGGTTGGCATCGAGTAGGAAGGGGAGTCGCCTCCCCTGTCCTCTCACACCACCGGGCATACGGTTCCGTACCACGGCGGTTCATGAAGAACGGTTAAGCCCTCTTACCGTATCCAGTACCGAGATCAGT
>NZ_JAIRBO010000016.1:0-36001 GCF_021151565.1 Halomonas sp. IOP_6
CTCTACCACGGCCTGTTTAAAGGCCAGAGTGTAGTCTTTCTGTGTGCGCTTAACTCGTTGACTCATCACGCTCTCCCAAAATAAGGACGGGAACGTGTCAACTCTATTCAGGACGGGTCACAGATATAAAAAAAGTCCCCCGAAGGGGACCCAGGTGGAGCACGCCAGCTCACTCAGTGTATCGCTTACCAATCTCTGTCGGGGCGATGTAGCAAAGAAGGAAGAGACACCTATTTAACGCTGGGAACTCTGTTCATTTGCTTCTTACCTAATATATAGCGAACTGCGTGCCAGTTTAATTTTTAATTAATAAAAACAATATCTTATTAAAAATTAAAACTGAATACTTATCGAAAGGTGTTGTTGCCAATGCCAAAGCGCACCATCTATGAGCATGGCTGGCTGGTTTTGCCTCATAACGAATCGCTCTATTGGAAATTCCGTTTAACGTTGAGCAGAGAAGTGCTTCTAGCGTGGTCGGTTGATCTCATCTTCAGCACATGCTGCTAAATCTTTTAACACCTGACGCTGCTGCTCATTTAAACGCCGTGGCACGGAGTCAATAATACAAAGCGTTCCTATCCTGAAGCCCTCCACCGTTGTCATTGGTATGCCCGCGTAGAAGCGTATGCCTCTATGTACTTTTACCAAAACAAAGTCTTTAAAACGGCTGTCTTGGCTGGCATCTTCAATCTCAAAAATTCCTTCTTCCTGAATGGTATGGGCACAAAACGACTCTTCTCGACACGTTTGGGTAAGCGCGATCCCTTGTCGGGATTTAAACCATTGGCGATCTTCATCGACTAACGTTACCAGCGCAGCCTCTACACCAAAAAACTGGATTGCCAGCCGAACAATTCTATCGAAACGCTCTTCTGGCGGGGTATCCAAAAGCGCTAGTTGGCGCAGTGCCTGTAGCCTTGCTTGCTCACCCTTTACCATGGCGACACCCTCTTCTTCGGTAATGGATAGCATCATTCATGCAGCAATGCTGCTTAGATCATTTTGATTAGTAAAATGTATGCATTAATTTAGCTTTTGTCGCCGGTTACGCTATTTTTACATTTACGTTTCATAAATTATAAAAATTATCTTTTTATTATCAATTAGTTAAAAAATATCATTAAATCAAAATTTACAATCAAAAAAGGCCATCATAGGATGGCCTTTGGTCGTTGCCCGCAACGGCACTAGGGCGTGACGATTATTTTCACCTGCGCCTTATCACTCAACAGTGCCTCGAATCCCTCTTCAACAATATCTGCTAGCGGGATGCGTTGGGTTACCATATCTTCAGCGCGGAAGTAGCCTCGCTGCATTAGTGCCATTACCGCCGGATAAACATGGCGATAGGCAATAATGCCCTTCATGGTACGCTCTTTAATGACCAAATCGTTGGGATGGAAACTGGCTTCTCCTTCCCAAATACTGACCACGATTACTTCTCCGCCTTCGTGAGTGCTGTGCAAAGACTGATTCAGTACGGCCGGAATCCCGGTCACTTCGAACGCTACGTCAACGCCACCGTTGCTCAACATTTGTAGCTTCGCCACTGCATCTTCTTGCTGCGGGTCCACTACGATAGCACCAAGCGCTTCGGCCTTAGCTTTACGTGAAGGAGCTACCTCGACGGCGTAAATTTGAGCGGCGCCTGCTGCTTTTAGTGCCTCGATGGTCATTAAGCCAATCGGGCCCGCGCCAAATACTGCTGCGCTATCCCCTGCCTTCAAACTACTTTGACGAACGGCATGCAAAGCAACCGCCGCTGGCTCTACTAGTGCCCCTTGCTCGAAGCTGAGGTCATCCGGCAGCTTATGCACCATGTGCTCCCCCATCACGGTGAACTCCGAGAAGCCACCGCCGCCACCAGAAAGGCCATGGAAACCCAATAGTGGCGTGAGGTTGTAGCGCTCCATCTGATAAGCACCGTTCTGGTTAGGTGAAAGAATCGGCTCGATAGCGACGCGATCCCCCACTTTCACCCGGGTTACGTTGTCGCCTACCTCCACCACTTCACCAGCGAATTCGTGCCCCATGATAATCGGTGCTTGATCACCGCTAATGGGGTGTGGCTTATCAACCGGAATAAAAATCGGCCCAGCGGCGTATTCGTGCAAATCGCTACCACAAATACCACACGCCGCCACCTTAACTTTTACCTCATGAGGGTCGTTAATCGTCGGTATCGGCATTTGCTCAACACGCAGATCTTTCGCTGCATACCAAACCGCTGCCTGCATAGTGCTCTTTTCATCTTTGCTATAGGTCACAGAGAAAATCCCCCATCTACTGCAATGGCTTGACCAGTTACGTGTTCGGCGCAAGCCAGATAGACCACCAGTTGCCCCATATCCTCAGGAGTTTGCGCTTCGCCCTGAGGCAGTAAGGTTTTTTGATGCCTCTCCCAGGAGGCCTGCTCAGTTTCCCCCTCTTCGCGCCACCTCCCAGCAAGACCATCTTCTCCCCGCCACATACCAGTGCCGACGACCCCAGGGCATAGCGCATTCACTGTCACGCCATCGGATGCGACTTCCTTAGCGACAGCATTGGTAAAGCCAATGACCGCAAACTTAGAAGCGGAATAATGGGAAAGATTAGGAAACCCAACCTTGCCAGCGATGGAAGAGACGTTAACTATCCGCCCATATCGGCGTGGCCGCATGACTTCTAACTCAGCCTGTGTACACAGAAATGTACCTTTGGCATTGACCGCCATGACACGATCCCACTCCTGCGCAGACAGCTCCTCAACCGAATGAATACTGATAATTCCTGCGTTATTGACAGCAATATCAAGTTGCCCGAAATATTCTTGCACCGCCTGTATCAGCATATGCACCGATTCGGAGGACGAAACATCGACCTGTAGCGCAATACTACGACGGCCAAGCGCTTCGACCTTAGCAGCCGTTTCTTCTGCAATTTCGATATCCAAGTCGGCGACGGCCACATCCGCACCAGCTTTTGCCAATGCCATAGCAATACCCTGGCCTATGCCACGCCCTCCGCCAGTGACTAATGCAGTCTTTCCATTCAATTGCATGAGCGTCTCTCCTCTTTAATTAATTGAACCGAGCCGGTATACCGACTCGTATAAACGCTCAGCCCAAATGATGAACTGGCTGCAGGCCATAGACAGGGGTATCTAGCCCTTCCATGCGTGCTTTTAACTGCAGCGCTAAATAGCGTGAGTAATGCCGCGACTGGTGTAGGTTGCCGCCATGGAACCACAGTGCCTCTTGCTGAGTGGGCTTCCACATATTGCGCAGCTCTCCTTCCCATGGGCCGGGGTCTTTGGTGGTATCGGAACCTAATCCCCAGCACTTGCCGACTTTATCGGCCACTTCTTGAGAAATAAGCCGTGCCGCCCAGCCATTCATCGAGCCATAGCCGGTGGCATAGATGATCAAGTCAGCATCAAGCTCGCTGCCATCAGTCAGCGTGATGGAGTGCGGATTAATGTGCTCAATGCCTACGCCACTGCGCAGTTTGATATCGCCACTGGCCACCAAGTCGCATGCACCTACATCGATGTAATAACCCGAACCGCGGCGCAAATATTTCAAAAACAGCCCCGATTCATCGTCACCGAAATCGAGCATAAAGCCTGCTTTCTCAAGCTTTTGGTAAAACTCAGCATCGCGCTTTTTAATCGCCTCAAAGGCGGGGCGCTGAAAATCCGGTAATACTTTGTACGGAATCGAGGCAAACACTAGATCGGCTTTCTCATGGGTTAAGCCATTCGCCACAGCCTCTTCCGAATAAAGTGGTCCTAACACCTCTTCCATCAGTGAGTCTGACTTCACAATATGAGTAGATGAACGCTGCAGCATGGTGACATCGGCATCGTGCTCCCATAGTGCGGCGGCAATGTCATGGGCCGAGTTATTAGAGCCCACGATGACGCATTTCTTACCTTTATAGGCATCCGGCCCGGGGTGTTGGCTAGAGTGCTGCTGCTCGCCTGCAAAGTTTTCTGCCCCTGGGAATTTAGGCACATTGGGCATCCCAGACATACCGGTAGCCATTACCAACTGCTTGGGCCGTAGCGTGATCTCTTCGCCGTTGCGCTTAACCTTAACCAGCCACTCACCTGCGGCTTCGTCGTAGCTAGCATTCTGACACTCGGTGGAACTCCAATAATTGAGCTCCATCACTTTTGTGTACATTTCCAGCCAATCGCCCACTTTGTCTTTCGGGGCGAATACCGGCCAGTTATCTGGGAAAGGGATATAGGGAAGGTGGTCGTACCACACTGGATCGTGCAAGCAGAGCGACTTATAGCGCTTACGCCAGGAGTCTCCCGCGCGCTCGTTTCGCTCAATGATGATCGTTGGCACACCCAGTTGCCTTAACCGTGCGCCTAAACCAATACCGCCCTGGCCACCGCCAATAATCACGCAGTAAGGCTGCCGAGTGTAGCCCAGCTCCGCTTCTTCACGCTGCCGTGACTCCAACCACGTTTCACGCTGCTTATTGGCACCGTGCTCAGCCCCTTTGGCACGATGGTGATTGCACTGCTCGGGGTAGTCGTTCAGTGCTTGCATGGTGGTTAACAACGTCCAGCACTTGCCTCCTTTAAGGCGCAAATAGCCTTTACCACGGGCAACCGCGGTATTGAAAGTAAACCACGCATCGTAGACGTCGCCGTTTTCAGTGGCCTCGCCGTCTAACTGCCAGTCCGTAGGCTGTGCGTTATTGAGCGTGGCATTGAGCATGGCCTGAATTTCATCTTTGCCTTCGCAGGTTTTTAAATTCCAGGTAAACGTAAGAAAGTCACGCCAGTAGCACTCGTCTCCGAACAGAGACAGCACTCGCTCAATATCCTGGGTTTGAAGGGCAGTATCAAAATCGTGCAGCCACGCTTGAACAGTATCCGTGGGGGTTTGCTGGACTTGTGCCGTTATCTTTGACATAGCGGGTACTCCATGTGCATTTGTTATTGTTGAGTTAACTGTGATGCACCCAATACATAGCAGCCGCCGTGCCAAACCAATCATATAAAAAATAAGCAACTGAAAAATATATAATTTATCTACATACAGACAAATAGATAAGACAGCGAAAGTGCCGTACACCTGTCACGCCGTTTACAGCTTAACGTTACAGGTGTAACGCACGACTAACGGCGTAAGCAGACCACGTTGACTCTGGGGGTAAAGCGCATAGGCTGAAAGAACAATAACGACAGCGCCCAACGAGTAACGCCATGCTGCATTCCACGCTTGCACCTTCACGGCTTCAATCTGAACAACGTCGACATATCGAGCATATTTTTCAGCTCGGTGAAGGGCTAGATACCCCCAGTTTGCCTGCCCAAGCCACCATTCGTCGTTCCTGGCTGCGCTGCCTAAATGAGTATCAGCTAGACCCTACTCATCCACGCCCAGCACGGGTGGTGCCGCAGCAAACATTGATTGAGCACCGCGAGTCTGTTGATGAGTTACTGCATGTCGCCCGCGCCGGGGTCGATCAGCTTTATGGGCAAATAGCGCAGCTTGGCTACGTACTACTCGTCACCGACCACCGTGGCATTACCGTTGAGTTTCGCGGCGACCCCAACCAGGACCAGCAATTACGCAAAGCAGGCCTCTACCTGGGGGCTGACTGGGATGAACGCTTTGCAGGCACCTGCGCTGTCGGTACCTGCTTGCATGATCGCCAGGCGATTATCTGCCACCGCCAAGAACACTTCGATGCATCCCATATCTCGCTGACCTGCACCGCCGCTCCTATTGCTGACCCTCAGGGTAATGTGATGGCCGTGTTAGATATCTCCGCGCTGCAGTCGCCTACCCAACACGAAAGCCAGAATTTCAGCCTATCGCTGGTAACGCTTTATGCGCGCATGATTGAGGATGCCTATTTTCTGCAGCGCTACCGCGACTGCCTGATGGTGCGTCTAGATACTTCCCGCGAATTTGTCCACGTAAACGGACGTGGTTTAATCGCCATTGAAGAGAATGGACAGGTAATCGCGGCCAACGCCGTTGGCCGCGAGCTAATCGCCGAACACCAGCACCGCTGGCCACCTTGGTCGGCAAATCACACCCCTATGCTGGGTGAACTATTCGAGTGTGAGATCGCCGATATACTCAGTATTAATAGCGGTACTGATGATCAATTGCGTGCCTTCCGCGCTCGCGCCAGCAACACCATCCACTTTATAAGCCTGCTGGAGCCCCGCCGCCCCCGCATGGCTCAACGGGCAACACCGCTTACTTCTGAACTGCCGGAACCCTTAGCTCGGCTGGGTGCCGACGACCCTGCGATGCGCAAAGTACAAAAACTGGCCGACCGCTTGCGCAATGAAGCTAACGTGAACGTACTGATTAGCGGCGAAACCGGCACCGGCAAAGAGGTCGTTGCACGGGCGCTGCACGAAAGCGGCAACCGCGCCAAACAACCGTTTATTGCCGTCAACTGTGCAGCCATTCCCGAGTCACTGATTGAAAGCGAACTGTTTGGTTACGAACCAGGCGCCTTCACCGGTGGCCGTTCAAAAGGGATGCGCGGGCTTATTCCACAGGCTCATGGAGGCACGCTGTTTTTAGACGAAATCGGGGACATGCCGTTAGCGTTGCAAACCCGGCTGTTGCGCGTGCTGGCCGAACGGGAAGTCATGCCGCTGGGGGCTAACACGCCAGTTAAAATCGATATTCGCGTTATTACAGCCACCCATCGCCATATCGAAGAAATGATCCAGCAAGGGGAATTCCGCGAAGACCTCTATTACCGGCTAAACGGTGCTCAGCTGCGACTACCCGCGCTACGCGAACGCGCCGATAAGCTATTTGTTATTCGCCGCGTGTTTGAAGATGTCGCCGCCGAACGCGCCACGCAAATATCGCCGCGTCTACGCGCAGATGCTATCAGTGCGCTGCTCGCGTATTCATGGCCCGGCAATATCCGTCAACTTAAAAACGCTCTAGCTTTTGCCCTGGCCACTTCGGAAAGTGACGAAATCACCGTTCACGATCTGCCAGAACAGTGCCTTAGCCAGCGAATTACCCGCAACGCGTCGGCCCAACTTGAAACGAACGCCAGCGAAGCCCTTTCAGGTTCACTTATCGATCTGCTCAAGCAACATCACTGGAATATCAGCGCGGTTGCCCGTGAGCTAGGCGTTTCGCGTCCCACGGTGTATCGGCAAATGCAGCGCCAAGGGATTGTGCCCCCCAACTGGCAGGGCTGATAGCCAATTGCTCTATCCACTAGTTGGCTATGGGGTTTACCCTCACGTACACTTGTTTGAATCTATTTTTAAACAACTCGTTTCGACAAGCCGAGGCACTCCCCATGGCGTTTGATTCAACCTCTTCTTACATCGCAACTGATGCACTCAAACAGGCAGTCAATGCCGCGGTTGTGCTACAGCGTCCACTTCTCCTCAAAGGTGAACCCGGTACCGGTAAAACACTGCTGGCCGAGGAACTCGCTGAATCCCTGGGCACTAAGCTGATTACTTGGCATATCAAGTCCAGCACCAAAGCCGCTCAAGGGCTTTATGAGTACGATGCGGTCAGCCGCCTGCGCGATTCCCAGCTGGGCGTTGAAGGGGTGGAAAATGTCGGTAACTACATCAAGCCCGGCAAGCTGTGGGAAGCTTTCACCGCGGGCAAGCGTGTGGTGCTGCTAATTGATGAGATCGACAAAGCGGATATCGAGTTTCCCAACGACCTGCTGCAAGAGGTTGGACAATAGCCAGCAAAAATATACTATTTGTGTAACGAGTGAGTGATTTTTCCTACAGCAAAGGGTTTTCATATCTCTAATAATTAGTATATGTACTATATGAATATACTATTGAGAACCATCGTGAGCGCGAGTTATCCATGATGACCTTGATTTCAAAGCTGAAGTGTTCCTAGGGTGTTCACGAAACACCTGTGTAAAGCCTGTGTAAACTGCTGGACGATACAGATTACGATGAGCAGTCGATGAGCGTTTTAATTGCTAATGAGTATGAATATGCGTGCTTCAGCACGATCAACCAACAGAGAAGCTGTTTACGCTGAGCTGGTTTTAGCAGCTTCATAGCCAATCAGAACCCAACTATCTTTTGGGACTGACCAGATATGATCCAGTTCAGCTCGATTAGTTTCATGCCCAGATTATGCGATCTACGAGCGCCTAAAAGAGCTTCGTAAACCTGGCAGCTAACTGAATATCTTCACCTACTGCTTAAGCTTTTGGCCTATGCCTGTTTATTGAACGGATGCTATATAAGAGTCAGTAGATGATGGTGGTAATATTCCGAGAAGCTCAGAGTAAGCAACGGCGGTTCGACCGATAGCATTTCATTCTCGTTATAGCTTTTTGCTAAGGTTGATTGGTTATCATGCTCAACTGACCGGCTTTCTTCATTTCGGCAGATTTGATTAGAGCGTGCTTTTTCCAACTGCAGCCTCAGTTTTTGGGTTTGAAGCATTGCCTGGTCTTCGGGAAGATCGTCAGCAATTCGCTGTGAGTATTTCCGCAGTAATGGCTCGGCAATCACATAGAGCCATGCTTTATCATCTGAGTCGCCCATTTTGCGTAAAACGCGCCCTAAAACCTGCCGATAATGCAATTCCGTGCGAATCCTACTCAGGTACGCACAAACGCATAACCGTTGGATATCAGTCCCTTCGGAAATCATGCTTACCGCGACAATCCAGCGCGTACTGTTATATCGGTATTGGTCAATTAGCTGATGCGCCTTCGGTGTTTGGCTAGTCACCACTACATAGCTTTCACCCTTGTGAAGCAAAAGCTCGGCGATCTGATGGGCATGTTCAATGTCAGTAGCCACTACTAGACCGCCAGCATTAGGCACACTGTTCCGCTCCTGGTTAAGCCGGTCTATCCCAAGGTCTAGTACCGCATTCAGGATATCGTCGTGTCGCAACAGGTCTTCGTAGCTGACTGGCGATTCACTAAGCAACTGTTTAAACGAGGAAAACGCTCTTACCGATGCTGTGCTCTCGTTCTCTTCGGTCAAGCGGATCAGTGGGTTATCGATGAGCGTAATTCGTGGCGAGCGACATACGCCGTCTTTAATGGCATTTTTCAGGTCATAACGGTAATCGCAGATGAGTTTGCCTTCTGGATCGCTGTAGCGAGCTAATGCGATAGGTAAGTCATCTGAACGCCAAGGCGTTCCTGACAGCGCTAACGTGTAAGTAGCCGCATTTTGGATACGCTGAATTATTTTCTGACCCCACGTGTTGCTGAGGAGCGGATCATGGCCTGCACAGTGATGTATCTCATCGAAAATGGTCAAGGTGCGATATTCTGTGAATAACGTCCAAAAATCCTCAGGATGATATTCCATGGATTGGTAGGTATATGCAGCCCCTACCGACGCAAGCGTATCGCCAAACCGCTGATTCAATACAACAGTAAAGGTGCGCTGGATGCCAGCCACCACTTCTCTCGTTGGTGCAAAGCAGATAACAAAATCAATATGTCCTTCTTCAAGGAGCCATCGCGTAATTTCAGCTGCCAGTAGGGTTTTGCCGCTCGCAGGGGTGGCTTGCACGAACAAGTCGTTATGAAGTAAGTAGTGGGCTTTCGCTAGTGCCAGGCACTCTGCTTGCCATCTCCGCAGCCTCGTGCTCATGAGCTCCCCAGCCGGTGTAGCGACTTCTCTAACGCACGAACTCGGCCCATTAAGCGGGCACTCCGGTCATAAGCGTCACGATGATCAACAACGATACTTGGCTTGAGATCCGGATACTCATCCATAAGCTCACGGAACGCCTCGACTTCACCCAGTGTAGAAAGGAATTCACTTTGCGTTTCCTTTAACTCCTTCTCCAAGGCGAATTGGCTAGCAGCTTTTCTTGCAATAGTGCTTTGTACGCAGCTGTCTTCTTCTTTTGGGGTTGCGTTTGCGTTTGTCGTCTCCTTGGGTGCTTGAGTCACTAGGCGCTGGTGCCACGTTTCAAAGCTTTCCCCCTCCAGGCACAAGTCCGCTTCTCTAATTGAAGGCAAAACAAAATAGAGCTGATCGCGTTTGCGTTTTTCACGGTCTTTCTCCACCAAACCAGCTGTGATTAGCTTTTTTATTCTTTCATAAATAAAACGTCGCAGAGCAGCGTGGTGCTCTGCGGCGATGCCATGTTGGTGTGCGTACTGGTCACGGAGGCTGCGAATAGTGAATTGAGCGTTATCAGTTTTTAAAAGGAGCTCGAAAATGCGCTCCTCAATCGAAGGAAGGGTACCCGACATGACCATCACCGTAGGAGAGGTAAAAAATAAATACGGATTATAGTCCGTGGCCAGATAGGCCGCAACGAAGGATAGTCCCGCCCAAAAGGAAATGAGGCGGGTATGGGTGAGCTAGCGACGATGCTGGGGAAAAATATCAGGGAGAAGCGGAAGAAGAACGGCTTCTCGCAAGACGCCTTTGCCTTAGCCGCTGGTATCGACCGCAGCTATATAGGAAGAATCGAACGAGGAGAAGTTAATATCACTGTGGAAAAGCTATATGAGATCGCTGCCGTGCTCCAATGCGAGCCAGCATCTCTTCTGCCTGCTCAAGCTACTCGGTGAAGGAAAGGGCACAAATCGGCCAGAAGCGGTCTTTTAGATATTTCGCATATACGCCTAAATGGTTTTGCTAACTGAGCTATTGCATCATCTCATGCGCTTGAAGATGATTTTTATATCAAGTGGTATATCAATAAACCAATACAGCTATAAATACTTAATGACACTGGTTCGAAGAAAACCTCTAGCACTCAAGAGAGCGCTAGAGGCTAATCTGTTAAAGGGCCTTAACTAACTCCCCGTATTCGCCACCCACACGCAAGACAATGATCACATCGTTGTCATTGCGGTTACGGAAGAACCAGCCATGGTTGCCAGTGAAAGCGGCTTCTAGCTCACCTTCATCTTCGGGCACGCCACGGCCTTTTTCGTAGCTAATGGAGTTCCCATTGCCATCACCGTGTGTGTCAAAGTTGACAGGGCCACCTTCGGATACCCAGGCAAAGGTAGCAACCGCCCCTTCTTGCATGGTGAGTTTGTACTCCGTGCCTTCTCCTGGCGTCAGGGTAAAGCTCACCTCATCGCTCCACGGGGACGCTTCTTCCGCTTGCGCCGTCTGTGAAGCAGCTTCCTCCGTCGCTAATGCCTCCGCCAGTGCCATGCTGGCATCGGTCATCACCCTGTCAGAATCTTCGAGTGAAGGTGCTACGGGATCACTCGCTGAGGCTGAATTGGCTGTTTGGGGAGCTATCTCTGCCTCGGACGTCGCAGTCTGAGCATCAGCATCGTTTACCGGCGCAGACTGGCGATCACTGACGATTCCTTGAGATGCCGAGGGTTGAGACGCCTGTTGGGCCATGGCTTGATCGTTGGCTTGGTCGAGTTCGGCTTCCTCAGCCAACTGGGTCTTGATTTCGCCCATCTCAGTCAGCCCCAACAAGCGCCCAGCACCGGTGGGGTCAATGGCATACTCGGCAGGTAACACGACGGTGATCAGCAAAGCGACAGCAATAACGGCGGCCATCAGCGTAGAGCGAAGTAACTTACCCGTTGACGGTAGTTCGGCACGGGTTGGAAGATCAGTGTTATACATTAGGGACTCCCTCAATTAGGCAATGAAATAGCCGGTGAGTTGATAACCCACCAGTATAAAACCAGCACACATCATGGCGACGTTGGCGGTATACGCGTGGCGTAAGAAGCCCGTCGTGCGTCGCCAGAAGCCCATCACAATGAGAATGGCGCTCAACGCTAGTAGCTGGCCGATCTCGACGCCTACGTTGAATGCCAGGAGATTAGGGACGAGACCATCAGGCGAGATATCGTATTCAATGATCTTGCTCGACAGGCCAAAGCCGTGAAACAGACCGAACACCAGTGTGGCGACCTTGGTGTTGGGCTGAAAGCCGAACCAGCGCTGATACGCCCCGATGTTATCGAGCGCCTTGTAGACAACGGAGAGTCCGATGATGGCGTCAATTAGGTAGCTATTGATGCCGATATTGAAGTACACCCCTAACAGCATCGTCGTCGAGTGACCGATGGCAAAGAGGCTGACGTAAATGGCGATATGCTGCATTCGGTAGAGGAAGAAGATGACCCCTAGCAAAAACAGGATGTGGTCATACCCCGTCACCATGTGCTTGGCACCGAGATAGATGAACGAGATCAGGTGAACGCCATAGATCTCCTGGATATACCCTTTGTCGCCTTCAGCAACGGCGTGGGCAAGGGCTTCACCACTGGCTCCCAGGAGCATCACCAGCAGTGTGAAAAGGGTCAGCGCGTGGCGTCGGGCCAAAACAGGCAAGCCGAACGCACCCCCTAGTTGGGATGGAAACATAAAACCTCCACGGGTTTGTCATTAAGTGTTGGCCGTCCAGTGGACGGCCCCAGTCATCCAGCGATGACCGGCCGTGGAGGACGCTCCAAGCGGTAGACACGACGCAGCGGTAGGCCGCTGCGTTCGCCTAGCCGCAGGGCGTCGCGGAAGTTCGGCTCGACGGCAATGCCCGTCCCAGGCCGATCCGCTTTTTCGTGAAAGTGACTGCCACTCTCATTATGGAGGTGGCGACTATCTTCGTGCTCGTGGCCATGGGTATGCCCATGGCCCTTCTGCACATTCTCATGGAGAGACAACTCAACGCTAACCATGCTCGCCGCCCCATGCGCACGCGCCTCACCCACACTGGTGATTACCAGGCTAGGCAGGAACAGCAACAGAAAGGTCAGATAGCCAAGGCGGTGGCGCAGCCGATTGAGCATGTAGAGCAACCAGGATAAAAGTAAAAATCATAAAAATAGATAACCGTCTGCCTTGAACCATAGCGTTGGCAGAATAACGGCGATAGATTACCATCCCCTCCGGGGGGATAGGAATATAATAAGGGAAAAGAAAATGACAATGCATACTCACCAATCACATCCCGATATCATCAAGCGCCTGAACCGCGCTCGGGGGCACCTTTCGAGCGTAACCCAGATGGTAGAGGATGGACGCCACTGCCTGGACATCGCTCAACAACTCCATGCAGTAGAAAAAGCCATTCAACAAGCTAAACGCACTTTAGTCCTGGATCACATCGACCACTGCATGGACGAAGCACTAGGTACTCAGAATCAAACGCAACGGGCGCGGGCTGAAGAGTTCAAGACGATTGCACGCTACCTGTAAGTACTTTTAGGCTCCCCTCATTTGAGGAAGTTCTATGCTCGATGTACTCGACCACCGCATCTACCGCCATCTCTTTTTAGCTCAGGTCATTGCACTGATCGGCACTGGCCTGACCACGGTTGCGCTGGCGTTACTGGCTCACGATCTTGCTGAAGGTCAGGCAGGTGTTGTGCTAGGCACGGCGCTGGCGATCAAGATGGTCGCTTACGTGGGCATTTCCCCTCTGGTCGGCGCTTATGCATCACGCCTGCCTCGGCGCACCTTGCTGGTTAGTCTGGACTTGATGCGTGCAGCCGTGGTTTGTGCACTGCCTTTTGTTACCGAAGTGTGGCAGATCTATGTGCTGATCTTTCTACTCAATGCTTGTTCAGCTGGCTTTACGCCCGTTTTCCAGGCGACGATACCTGACATTCTCGAAGACGAGGAGAAGTACACACGTGCATTATCCCTGTCACGTCTCGCCTATGATTTAGAGAACCTTCTTAGCCCGATGGTGGCGGCGGCACTGCTAATAGTGATGGGTTTTGATGTTCTGTTTGTAATCAATGCTCTGGCCTTCGTTATCTCTGCCGCCCTGGTTATATCGGTGATCCTGCCTGCGTCTCACCCCCTAGAGGAAGCCCCCGGCGTCTGGCGTCGCGTTACTCATGGTATGCGGATTTACCTGAAGACGCCCCGGTTGCGCGGGCTACTGGCGTTGAACCTGGCTGTTTCAGCCGCCGGGACCATGCAGATCGTCAACACGGTGGTACTCGTACGCTCGGTGTTGAATTTGGGCGAGAAAGAAGTCGCACTGGCCTTTGCCGCCGCAGGCGGGGGCTCCATGCTAATAGCCTTACTGCTGCCCAAGGTGCTGGAACGGGTGTCCGAGCGGCCAGTCATGCTGCTGGGTGGCGTTATGATGGCACTCAGCCTCTACCTGGGCTGGCTGGGCCCATCGTTTGCGGGGCTTGTCGGGCTATGGTTACTGCTGGGCGCTGGGGCCTCGTTGGTCATGACCCCCACCGGGCGCCTGCTCAAACGTTCATGCCAGCCGGAGGAGCGTCCAGCGCTGTTTGCTGCCCATGTCACACAGCTGTTGGCTAGTCACCTATCCGTTGGCAGGCTGGCTGGGAGTGAACCTGGGACTGACGGGTACGTTCGCTTTGCTGGGAACGGTGGCCCTGGCGGCAACGGGGCTCGCGGCCCTTATCTGGCACGCACATGACCCGATGGCTCTTGAGCACGAGCACGCTGCCCAAAGTCACACCCACCTGCACTACCACGATGAACATCATCAGCACGAACATGAGGGATGGGAGGGGCCGGAACCTCATCGCCATTCCCACCATCATTCCCCAGGCTCACATGGGCACGTCTTTGTTATCGATGACCACCATTCCCATTGGCCATCGTAAAACGAGTAAGGACGCGGGCTTGGGAAATAAACGTGGGATGCGAACTGCCAATCTTACTAACGCGGGTATACAACATGCTCACCTTTTATTAAGGCGTAATATTAATAGGAGGTTTTTGCGCAAAGTAAGCTTTAACAGGCTTGCTAGTGTGGCAATGTGTAGGTGTAAAGAAAACGACGCAATCTTATTTTTAGCTTACCGTAACGAATCGACCCGTAACGCACTAGCAAAGTAAATCCTAAGTTTAATACAGCGCTTTCGTTTTAGTAATGTATGACTTGAATGCGCCTGCTGTACTACAAGAGTCCGTTAGAACGGCGTGCAGACAGCAGGCGAGCTTTTATCACCCTACTAAAGGGTCATAAATGGCTCATCTTCCTGGCCTGTAAACGTGTACACATTGTAAGGGCTTTCTTGTGGCCCCGGCATACCCGGTGTGCCAATGGGCATACCCGCCAAACCGATACCGTCAATATCGGGTTGTTCCTCAAACAGCGCCTGCACGGCTTCCATTGGAACGTGGCCTTCGATCCAATACTCGCCCATCTCAATGGTATGGCATGAACCCAGGCCATAGGGCACGCCTGCCTGCTGCTTAATATCACCCAGCTCTACATCGTCAATAATCGTCACTTCTACGCCGAGCTCTTCAAGATGGCGTGCATAAGCGTCACAGCAGCCGCACTGGGGGTTTTTATACAATGTTGCCTCTGGCGGTAACGCCGCCTGGGCGGAGACCGCCCCAAGCAGCATGGAACCAGAGAGTAAAAGCTTGGTGCTCATATGTTGCATTATTTTCAACTCCTTAGCGTGAACGACTGAAGAGGTACTTGGCCAGCGAAGCGATCGCCAAGCCAATTAATAACAGCATGGCCAGGGGCATCAACCAGCCTAGCCACCCCATTGACCCCATAAAAGCAAAACATTCCGCGTTCATCATGCCATCACTCCTAAAAAAAGAGGCAATCGCCAAGGCTTATTGCGGGCCATGGTGGCTGGGCATGCTTCCTCTCATCTGTTCACGCTGCTCATCGGTCAGTAAGTCCTGCATCTGATTATGCATGCGCACGTTATCAGCCATCATATCGCCATGAAGGTTGGCCATTTGAGCATGCAGCGCCTTTATTTCCTCTGGTTCAGGGCGTTCAGTCTGCATGGTTTGCATCATGTCGTCGCGCAGGTTCATCAATTCGCCCA
Source organism: Halomonas sp. IOP_6 (assembly GCF_021151565.1). Classification (NCBI taxonomy): domain Bacteria; kingdom Pseudomonadati; phylum Pseudomonadota; class Gammaproteobacteria; order Oceanospirillales; family Halomonadaceae; genus Halomonas; species Halomonas sp. IOP_6. The sequence continues at coordinate 15,745 of NZ_JAIRBO010000016.1, forward strand.
TCCGCTCAAGCTGGGCCGCGCGGTGTTCTTGGCGCATCTCACGCATGGTACTCATCTGCTGCTCGTCGAGCATACCGCCAATGCCGGACATACTCCCCATGCCTTCCATCATTGGACAAGGCATCATCCCGCTTTGCCCTCCCATCATCATTCCTGGGTACATGCCTTCTTGACTGCCCATCATCATGCCCGAACCCATACCGACTTGGCCGTCCATCATATTGCCCTGACCTTGGGCGCCTTGGCTCATACCTTGAGCGAAGATGGCGCTGCTGGGGACACTGAGGCTTGCAGCCAGACCAATGGCAAAGATCATCTTGTGCTTAACCATGATATTTCCTCTTATCATGTTGCTGGTCGAGACATCGCCTTATCCATTAAAAATGGAAGAAGGCGGAGTTAGCTTTCGTTATAAGCCTACAACCTATAGGTGGCCCAAAGGTAAAGGAGAAACCGATCCCAATACCTAAGTGTTGTCACAGATCATTTTTTCCGCCATTTTCAGCCCTGTTTCAGGTCGGTTGGCACGTTATAACACCGACTCATTTCCATGAAGAAAAGCACGACGCCATGCGCCTTGTTCGCCAAACAGGGCAGATGAACGATGTAAGAAGGCTCAGCCGAATCAGTTTTAGCGCCTCCGCGATGAAGTAACGGCATCCATTCAACCCTAAAAATATATAAGGATACGGTATGCAAAAGAAGACGAGTTCGCTCCCTATCATTCACGCTACCTTAGCAACGCTGTTGCTGTCGCTAGCAATCCCAGTGCTGGCCCATGAAGGGGGCGCAAGCACTTCGCCTAAGGATGGCGTCACCATTCAGGATTCCCCAGCAGAGATTGGCATCGAGTTTGGTGGCATGATGCGCATCACCCAGTTTGAAGTGACAGGCCCAAACGGCCCCGTTCCTCTTGATGGTCAGCCAGGCAGTGAACAGGTCGAACGCTACGTCGTGAAGCCCGGTGAAATTCTTTCGGCTGGGGACTACCAGGTGCACTGGCGCGGCCTATCGGATGACGGACACATGATGTCCGACGGTTTTAACTTCTCGGTCGAGCCCTGACCCGTGGCTTGGTGGTTCTCCGTAAATAGCCTCGATGTCTGGACCGTCGCGATGATTCTCGTGGCGGCCGGGATTTACCTTAGCGCCCTAGTCGCGACGGGGGCCGTGTTGTTTCGTCTAGCGTTTCCCCGGCTCCCTGATCACGACCGGAGGCGCGTCGCCCGCATGGGTGTCCTTTCTGCCTGGGCGGGGGTCATCCTGATTCTGTTCCAGTGGTCTTTAGAAGCTGGTTACCTTGGAGGCGGCAATATAGCGGCTGCAACCAACCCAATGTTGCTCGGGATCGTGTTCGATGGTGCGTCCGGGGGTCGACTAATACTGGTGGTAGCTGGTTTGCTGCTGGTCCAGGCGATTCAGCTTAATAACTTAGCGTTCTCGAAAACAGCCAACAGCTTGAGCCTAGTAGGCGTTTTATTGGTGATGCTGGCATTCGTGCAGGTGGGGCATACAGTAAACACCCCACGCCTCGTTCTGGCTGTCTTGCTGATCGTTCACCTGATGGCGGCAGCATTCTGGGTAGCCTCGCTGTGGCCGCTGTTCCACTTAGTGGGGCAACATTACAACCACGGCAATACCGCCCGCATTCTGACCCGTTTCGGGCAACTCGCCATGGGCGGAGTTGGCGTGTTGGTACTGGCGGGCGTCACTTTGGCCACGCTGCTAACAGACGGTCTCACACCCCTGCTCACCACGGCATATGGACAGTTCTTGATCGGCAAAGTATTGATTGTCGCGGTGCTGCTGTTATTTGCTGCCGCGAACAAGTGGCGGCTTGTACCTGCCTTTGAGAGCGGCGATGCAACAGCCCCACGACGTTTGCAGCGCAGTATTGCGCTGGAGGTGGTGCTGGTCGTGGTTATCCTGCTGATCACGGCGGTGCTGACAAGGGTGACATCACCGAATGGGTGACCGTCAGGACAACCACCTTAGGTAGTTAAGAACCTAGCTTAATAGCTATAAGCAACGCTATCCGGAAGGCAAGGCCGATGCCATCCGCGCGCGACAAGAGATGCACACCCGCCACGTGGCCGTGGTGGTTCGTGGCATCTTGATGTGGTTCAGAAATTGTAGCCCAGACCAATCGTATAAGCCCAGATACCGTCCTCCTGAAACGCATCGGTGGCATCGTCGGTATCGCTGAACAGGAACTGATACTCAGCGCGAGCGAGGAAATAGGCCTTGGGCAGAACATAGTATTTCATACCCGTTTCCCGTCCCGCGAAGGCGCTGTCTTTGACGCCGTCTCCATAGATACCACCGAGGCTAGCACCGACGAAGGGCCGCGCACGACCATCAAGGAACTGATGGGTTAGGTAACCACGGGTTGAGCCGTTCCAGAAACCATCTGTGACGCCCGCCTTCGCCTTCGACATCGGCGTAATTGACGCTTTGCCGAACACCGGCAACCATGTTATCCCTCAGATGCCAACCAAGATCAACAGTCTCACGCCGAAGTTTCCGCTATTAAAATTCCGATCGTTACTGCCAGTTCCAGAGATCGAAAACTCACGGACACCCCCTTGTGGGCCGTACTCTGAGTTTTGGGCGGATGCTGCCCTAGGCAGAACAGCGAGAAGACAAAAAGCCATTGCTGCAGTGTTGACTCTATTCATGAGGAGACCCTTCCTGACATTATTAGGATTGTATTTCCATAATGCACTATTCGTTATCTAGCGCGGATAGTAACGCGACCGATACCTTGGCGATCAAACGACACGGACCCGCACCATCATGTTCAGGGTCTGACATCACACGATCTGTGCGTTAGCACACACGTATATGATGGAATCTGAAAAACTGGCTACCGGATTGAGGATATGTGCTTCACCACAGCCGATCGACTCACCATCGGCATTATGCTCGGCTACATCGTATCCGGACTGATCATTCTTAGGCATCAGTTCCCGGCTGCCTTGCTAGCAACGGTTCTTTACTGATCATTTATTAGTTCTGGTCGACCGGTCGATTCCACCGCCTCGACTGGGTCAGCGACGCGACATGGTTTCTATATGAAGGCCATCGCTCGGCTAGGTGGCTATCTATATCGCTCCAGAGATACCCCTTTAAGGGCAGCCTTCATTGACGAGGTTTCATCCGCGTAGCTGATAATATTGTAAGTTTCCAGGCTTTAAATCCAAACGCAGGAAAAACTTGCGCGCAATTGAAAGGTTGCTGGGAGCAATTTCCGAATAACTAATCGCGGGCCGAAGTGAGGCGATCGCCTTGCAAGATGAGTTCCACGCCCTATCACGATAATCGCATAAGTTGTGGGACAAACTCTTTAGATCATATTTTTGATAACTAATCTTTCATGAGAAGCACAGGTGCGAACCCCCCACCTGGCGTACGGAAATTGGTCGTCTGTCCTCGATAAAGTCTCGCTGCGGCCATTAACAGTGTGCCGCGATAGGTATACAGTCTAACGTCGACCTTGAGATTTTTACGCTGTCCATCGACCAGAACGAGGCGTTCGGAGGGAGGCACATGGGCCTGGGCAATATAGTCGCTTTCCAAGATTTGGCTGAATGTTTTTTTGGTGAGTTTACTTCCCCGGTACACTCCCTTACTTCCGTGGCCTGCGACAGGTTTGAAGAACCACTGCCGTCGCTGTTGCCAAAGGGTATCAGCATTATCAGCGCTGACCTGTAAGGTACGGGGAATACAAGAGCGAAGTAATTCGGCATTTTGAGCGCTCAACCCCCAAGCCATAAGCGTCGCGGGATCTGATAACACAGCCAAGTTGCGTTTGTCCGCGAACAATGCGTGTGCATGGGGATTTGGGGTTATGACTGCGCCTCCGTCCAACCAGGCAGAGTGTAAGGCGGAGTTTCCGGGTGCTTCGAGCCCAAAATCCACTAAGCGATTGTAAACCATATCTACTCGCTTACCGCCGCTGTATAGCATGCCTGACTCATACCGAAGGTCGCCAGGCGAGAGGATGAGAGCATCAATGCCATGACGCCGTAATAACTGCTGGGCAAGTTTGAATTCAGGATAGAGGTATTGCCCCATAGGCTGATCATCAACGATAGCTATCCTCTCCAGACGTCCATTGCCACGCTGGGCACGCCATTCGCTCTCGAACTGGGCTATCACTTTAGCCTCGAAGTCGGCAGACCCGGCCGCACTTTTAGCATCACCACAACACTGCAGTTGGGCCCGTACCAGGATCGCGTTAAGAAATGCACCTCCGGCATTGGTATTGATTTCGATGAGGCGAGGCCCGTCCTCGCCGAGATGGAAATCATAGCCCATGAAGACACCTACTGGGCCGGGGTTTAACTGTGCACTTTGCGGGGCCCAAGACAGTACTTGTCGCTGATAGTCGGGAAGAGCGGCGGCGTTTTCTATGGCCTGAACAGTGGCCCTCATCTGCTCCAGAACCTGAGATGGGACAAAGACAGCGACATTCGAGAAAAGTTGATGCCAGGTCGAACGGATAAAGGCCTCATCGGCATCGTCGCCCAACTGGTCGATAAGACTTTGGGTGGCTGCTCGTCGGTCTAGAGTGATACAGGTGCAGTGCTGGTTCAGCCTTTCTGCTTCTGTCATCCCTGGGGAGCCACTGGTCTTTTGCAAGAGCTGTCCTCTGGTTTTTTCACGCTGATCTAGATCAAACTGGCCAGCATCGGCTGGTCATTGAGTTCATGAGGGCGATATTTAACGAGCTACACCTTCTGCTGATAGATCAACGTCGATGATGAGCGCTCATGGTGCTTGTACGCTCGCATTAACATCTTGTGGCAAAACTTTCAGGAAATGTAGACACAAGGGTTAATATAGATGAAGTGGAAAGCCGACGTCCGGTCATAGCGATAAAAGTAACTAGCGCTACCATCATCATCAACAAGGGGCAACTATTTTCTGCCGACAATGATGCGCAGTGATGACCAAGAGCATCCCTGCTGCCGACATCGGCAACTGAACAAATTTCACTATTAAGCGGAAGATGCTGTATTGAATTAAAAAAGGTCCCGAAATAAGGCCTTGCGCTTGCAAGTTTTCGTGATAGCTACTTATCCGGCAGGTCATATTTTTACTGTAGGTTCAGGCTCGTTTCAGGTTAACACCGTATAAAGAACGGGTGACAATAACCCCTGAGGTAAATGACCATGCGCTACACTCTTTTAACAACGTCTTTGTTTGCCCTTTCATTAAGTCTGATCACGGGCGCGGCGCTGGCTGCACCCGGCCACGGCGGTGGTGGCAATAACCTAACCGAGGCTGACGTTGACCGCACGATCAGCCTTGAGGCTGGCGATATGTGGTTCGACCCTGAAGAGCTAGAACTGGCGGCTGGGGAGGTGGTTAAATTTGAAATCACCAACACCGGCAATTTAGAACATGAGTTTGTGATTGGTAGCAAAGAAGCCCAAGAAGAACATCGTCAAATGATGCTAAACATGGCCAACGGCGGAGGCCACGATATGTCGAATATGTCACACGGCGGCGGTCACGATATGGCCAGCATGGACATGGCAGGTGCCACCATTGCGCCTGGTGAAACCGGGACTTTATTATGGAGTGTCCCTGACAATGTTAACGAGCTAGAGTATGCCTGTAACATTCCTGGTCATTATGAATCCGGCATGTACGGTAATTTTTCTCTCTAATCTGACGCAGACCCATGAAACTGTTGCTACTCGAAGATGATGATTTGTTAGCAGAAAGCTTGGCAGAGAGTCTCAAGGACAACGGTTACCTGGTTGATTTGGCCGCTTCATTGAAAGCGGCCAAGTCGCTGATGGCAACCGAGGATTATGAGCTGGCTATTTTAGATGTCGGTTTGCCCGATGGGTCGGGGTTAGATCTTCTCGCTCATTGGCGCAAGCAGAAGCGCAGTACGCCTATTTTGATTTTGACGGCGCGCGATACCTGGGAAGATAAAGTTATCGGACTTGAAACCGGAGCCGATGACTATCTCACCAAGCCTTTCCACGAAGCCGAACTTATGGCTCGCCTGAAGGCCTTGTTGCGTAGGCAGTCTGGTCAGTTATCTCATGTGATTACGCTTAACGGTGTCTCGTTGGATGAGGCGGGTCAACGCGTGTGCTTAGAAGGAGAAACGTGGCGTTCGCTAACAGCAACGGAGTTTCGATTACTGCGCTACTTAATGCTTCATCCAGACCGTATTCACTCGAAAGATCAGCTACTAGAGCAGCTCTACGCCTTGGATCAGGACGCTGCCGCACCTAACTTGGTGGAAGTCTACATCGCTCGTCTGCGCCGTTATCTCGGTAAATCAGTCATTCAAACGCGACGTGGTCAGGGGTATTTCTTTGCTTCACATTGATAGACGCAGTTTACGCATTCGGCTACTCGCATGGTTAGGCGGCGTCGCGCTACTGGTGGTGGTCACCACGTGGCTATTGCACGGGATCTTTTTACAGAGCCTGGCAAGGGATTTTTTAGGTGAACGCTTACAACGTGAAGCAAACCACGCGGTCGCGCAGCTAGAGCAAGACCAAACGGCTGTACCGACTGCGCTCGACTCGGTTAGCCAAGGCTATCAAGTCTTTCATCATCTCTACGTACTCCGTTTCAATGGCTCGGTCAGCGCTTCTGACCCGCAATGGCAGCAACAGCTGGCTCCGTTGCTAGATGAGAGCGGCGATGCCCTAATAGATGTGAATCGCGGAACACAGCACATGCTCGTCTATCGCCGCCATTTTGAGTGGCAGGGCACGCAGGGTGTGCTATTGGTGGGCGAGGATTTTTCCCAAGTAGAATCAGGGCTTGCAACTTTACACTGGTGGGTCGGTGGGATCGCCGCCGTGCTTTTAGGGATGCTCATCATACTCAACATGCTAGCGGTTAACCGTGGACTCATACCACTCTGGCAACTGCGCCAACAACTTGAAGCATTGCGATCAGGCAAACGTGATCGCTTGTCATTAGTAGCCCCTTCGGAGCTAGATGAATTAGTCGACCAGTTGAACTGGTTCATGGACGACATTGATCTTCGTCTGAAGCGCTCGCGAGAATCGGTCGCCAACCTATCACACGCATTAAAAACACCGCTGGCAGCCGTTACTCAAGTACTGCGTGGCAACCGGCCTATTGATGACAACCGGCGCCATAAACTACTCAGCCGTATTGAAGACATTAACGCCCAGTTGGATGCGGAGCTGCGTCGTTCACGTATTGCAGGCCCTAATGCAGGACGAATGGCCAACGTTACTCGTGATAGCTTACGGCTGATTGAGATGTTCCGTAGCCTCTATCCTGAGCGTATGTTCGACCTGACTCACTCAGCACGTGAGGAAGAACAAGTTCCCATTGAATCTCACGATTTTTCAGAAATATTAGGCATCGTGCTTGATAACGCAGGAAAATGGTCGAGCAGGCGCGTTCTTTGCGATATTGCAGTCACTGTAACTGCACTTACGCTAACTATTGATGATGATGGTCAGGGCGTTGCAGAAGAGGAACTTTCACGCCTGGGAGAGCGTGGTACACGACTGGATGAGCGCCGTCCTGGCTACGGCTTAGGCCTTTCGATTCTTGCACAGTTAATCGTCCGCTACTCAGGTCACTCTCAGTTTGAACGAAGCCCACTGGGTGGTTTACGAGTGACGATTGCTTTGCCCTTGACGGCTGAAGTGGTCAATTAATCATCATTCAGCTTTGATTCAGCTTCTTCCATCAAGATGGTGCTATTCACCATTGATGGGAGTTACACATGGCACGCTCAAGTATCATTTCTCACCCTCTTTCTCGTCGGCAAGTGTTAAAAGGAGGCGCTGCCTTAGGCTTAGGTTCTGCTGCGGCAATGGGGTTAACTCCCGCCTGGGCAAACCCCTGGGGCCGTACCAACGTCTATGCTCAGGGCGTTGAAGAAGGGCCCGAGGTATCGCTGGCGATCCGCCGTGAATCGTTGCCTATTGACGGACAAGAAGCCCAACCAATTACCATTAACGGTACCAGTCCTGGCCCGCTGATTCGTTTGAAAGAAGGTCAAGACGCAGTACTGCGTGTCACCAACCTGCTGGACGAGCCCACCTCCATCCACTGGCATGGTCTCATTCTACCGCCGGAAATGGATGGTGTGCCTGGCGTTAGCTTTGCAGGTATCGCCCCTGGTGAAACCTTTACCTACCGTTTTCCCGTCCGTCAGAACGGTACCTACTGGTACCACAGTCATTCCGGTATGCAGGAGCAGCTTGGCCATGCAGGGCCATTGATTATCGACGCTGCCGAGCGTGAGCCTATCCGTTACGACCGTGAGCATGTGTTACTGCTCACCGACTGGACTTTTGAAGACCCGATGTCGGTGTTCCGTAATCTGAAAACCATGGAAGGCTATTACAACTTCCAAGAGCGCACGATTGCTGACTTCTTTGCCGATGTTCGTAACAACGGTTTTGCTCAGACCGCTGAAATGCGCGGCATGTGGGCCCAAATGCGCATGAGTTCGCGGGATATCGCCGATGTCACCGGTAGTACTTATACTTATCTTCTCAACGGCTATTCTCCTCAAGAAAACTGGAATGCCTTGTTCAAAGCTGGTGAGCGGATACGACTACGCGTGATTAACGGCTCAGCCATGTCTTTTTTCGATGTTCGTATACCTGGCCTGAAGATGACCGTGGTGGCCGCTGATGGACAACCGGTGCAACCCGTTCCTGTTGATGAGTTCCGTATTGGCGTGGCTGAAACCTACGATGTGCTGGTTTCACCTGAAGACGACCGGGCATACACCATCTTCGCCGAAGCCATGGATCGGAGCGGCTATGCACGCGCCACGCTAGCTCCACGTGAAGGCATGCAGGCGGATATTCCTGAACGCCGTCAAATTGCAGACCGCGGTATGGAAGCCATGGGTGCCCACGGTATGGGCGGTATGGATCACTCCAACATGGCGGGGATGGATCACTCTGGCATGTCCAACATGTCGGGGATGGATCATTCCAGCATGGCTGGGATGGATCACTCCGGTATGTCCAACATGCAAGGCATGGATCACTCTACTATGGGGGGGATGGCAGCCGAGCAGGCCAAAATAGGCGCAAATGGTTTGCTTCTCGCCGGTGAAGCTCAGCCGGGCTCTCGCTATAACCAGGCGGGAATCGGCATTGATCCTGACGAACGACGCGTATTGGTTTACCGGGATCTCAAAGCGTTCACACCATGGCCTGATCGCCGTGAGCCAGGCCGTGAGCTTGAGCTGCACCTGACCGGCAATATGGAGCGTTATATGTGGTCGTTCGACGGTAAGAAGTTTAGCGAAGTGACCGGCCCTATTCATTTTGAGAAAGATGAGCGGCTGCGCCTAATTCTGATTAACGACACCATGATGGAGCATCCTATTCACCTCCACGGTATGTGGATGGAGCTAGAAAACGGCCAAGGGGAATTGATACCACGCAAACACACCCTAAATGTGAAGCCCGGTGAGCGCGTATCTGCGTTGATCACCGCAGATGCAGAGGGCAGTTGGGCGTTCCACTGCCACCTTCTCTATCACATGGATGCTGGCATGTTCCGCGTTGTTCAAGTTTCTTAAGGAGGCAGTATGAAAATTAAGCGCTACTTAACCCTCGCCAGCGCCGCCCTTGGCATGGCCGCCGCCACGACCGCTCAAGCCGAAGATGGCTATGCGGCACCAGACAGTTGGCCAGCGCCCACTGAGGAACATAATATGGGTATGGCACTGTTTGATCGGCTCGAATATAGCGTGCCTGATAAAGGCCCAGAAGCCGTGGTATGGGACTTTCAAGGCTGGTACGGCGGCGATATCAACCGCATTTACCTAAAGTCAGAAGGCGAAAATGTCCAGGGCGACGGCGAAGATGCTGAGTTTGAGTCTTTGGAACTACTCTATAGTCGTTTAGTGGCTGATTTTTGGGAGTTACAGGGGGGGATCGGTTATCAAGGCGGTGTTTTCTCCGATGATCACGCTGAACGCACCTATGGGGTTGTCGGCCTGCAAGGCGTAATGCCCTACGGCATTGAAACCGACGTGGCATTACAAGTGAGTGAAGATGGCGACGTGGCCGCCAGTTTTGAAGGCGAATACGATCTGCGCCTGACTCAGCGGCTCTACCTACAGCCGCGCACCGAAATTGCCGTGGCCGCCAGTGAAGTTGAGGAGTTTGGTGTGGGTGAGGGCCTTAACTCAGTGCGTGTCGGCATGCGCCTGGGCTACGAAGTGACCAGACGCTTTGCGCCTTACGTGGGCGCTTACTGGGTAAAAGAGTATGGCGATACCGCTGACCTTTCTCGTGCTGGCGGGAATAATACCGAAGATACCGGCGTGGTGGCAGGTGTCAGGTTAATGTTTTAAATCGTTAAGCACTCTATAACTTGCGCCACCGAAAGGTGGCGTTTTTTTTTGCTAATAAACCACTAAATTCAGCTTCAATTCATACTCTAAGGTTATTATTAAATTGTAAATAACCAGCGGAGTAAACCACCATGAAAATTAAAGCAATTGTTTTTAGTGCAGTAGTAGCAAGTATCCTCTCTACACCTGTATTAGCGAGCTTAGGCAATACAACACAGAATCTTCCCTTACTAGAAAGAGGCGTATCTTCTACACAGATGCTTGCCCAGGGGCAACCTAAGCGTTTCAATATTAACATTGAACAAGCGACTACACTGAAAGTAGTGAGTGAGCACTTTCCAGGATTTACCAGCACTGGCAACCGCATTTCAGCTGTTCTTTATAATGAGGCGGGACAGCAGGTAGCAGAAGCTTCCAGCCCACGGGGGCGCTTCGAACTTGTTCGTCAGCTGCAACCGGGTAATTATCAGCTTGAGGTAACAGGAAGATCAAGGGGAGGCAGTGATGATAACAGTTATTATGAACTACATGTCGCCTATTGATATCCTTTAGTCTTGACACGAATTAAGAAGGTCAGCCATGAGCTGACCTTTTTTATGAAAAACTAGTATCTCGGCAAACAAATTCAGCTTTAATTCAGGAATTTTCGCTAACTTTATAGTGCCGCAATCGGCGTAAAAACAAGACAATTCATAAAGAGGTGTCATCATGTGGAATAACAAGAAGATTCCCTTGGTCAGCATGACGGTTATGGCCTTGGCAATCGGCTCGACGTATGTTTCGGCCCTGGAAACCCAAGTGGGAGAGACCACCGTGGGGCTTTATGGCTACGCCAGGCTGAACATGGCTTACAACTTCGATCCGGGATGCCGGATCAGCTAACGAAGGTTACTTTGCTGAAGTCGCAGGATCGGAAGATGAGAGGGATGTCGGGGATCAGTTTCAAGTCACCGCGACACAAAGCCGCATCGGCTTTCGGACCAGTACGCCTGTCGAGGGGAGCACGCTGAAGCTTTCAGTCATCTTGTCTTGGTTCATGTTATCTAACCATCGCGCTATCACCTGGAGTTCTTGGGTCCGCAAGTGAAGACGTCGCCTTTGAGTGGCGAGTGGTACTGGTTCATTAAACTCTACGGTGCCTTGATCCGCCCAAGATAATATTTGTTTGATCTCTGGAAGACTAACGCCCAGCGAACGCAGGCAGTCGATAAAACTTAGGCGCCCCAAGGACTCTATAGAGGTTCATAACGGTGACAACGACCCACTCCAGCGCTCGCGCTTATGGTTGCAAACAGGAGAGTACATATGTCCGTTTGGCTTGTAGATCGTTGACCTGCTCGTGCACATGGGCCTTAGGTGAACGTAAACCTGCTGACTTCGCGATAAGAGATTGACGCGTTTACAGAGCAGGAACATGTCGATACGATTTCCCAGGGATATCTGGGCTATGAACGTATTGGCGGCTATGAAGAGCTTCATGAGCACCTGGGAGTTAGCGTTTCAGACCCTAATGCGACCACCTATCGCCCTGTGCTGGCAATTTTTGCCACTGCGTTACTCATCGATTTTTCTGCCAGTTGGGAGGTTCAGTGCATAATATTCACTGCACGCGTGCTAGAGTATGCCGTAGCCACAGCGATCATACCCCCGGGTCTGCAAAAGCTGCAGGGCGTAGCGAGCTTTAGCGCCATGTTTCTCAACTATGACCTGCACGCCCAGCGCCAAGTCCCCTTCAGTTACGTTTACCTTCACGCCTAGATACTTCCGAAGCTACTAATTGCTGGCCGATACGCTTATCTGGCTGGCTGCGCCACTGGCGCTATTCGTTGGCACCGTGTGACAGGTTCTGTCTTTAAAGCGATATACCTCGATAAACGTGAGCTCAAGTGCGCCTGTGTCGGCAACAGTAATACCCATTAAGCTTTGTATCGCTCACCGAAAACCTAATGATGATGGGAATGAGGCTATGGATACCGCTTGGGTAATTATCGCCTACTTTTTGCGAGGCGCTTGATCAGGATCATATTTCCCTCCGATGCTGTTCAGGTTGCGTTCAGACAAATCATCCATGCTGTTATTGGGGTTATTTATTTGATTTTTCCCAAACCAACGGCCTTAACTGCTGTTGGCTCTTTGGGCGAGTTACTGAGGTGATTATGAGTAACAGTACAAGTAGTCGTTTGCTGATGTTGTGGGTGCCACTTGCTGGGTTTGTCATTTGGGCGGGATACCTGATTGGAACCGAGCACCGTCTCCACCTATTTCAGTTCTTACCTTTCCTCTTTTTGGCAGCATGCCCACTGATGCATATTTTCATGCATAAACACCACGGCGGTCATAAGGACAAAATAGACAAGGACTGAACCACTCTATATATACATGTACGCGCCTGGGAGAAAGACCATGAAAACGACACAACAAGAGCACCGCTTGGGTGTTTCCAAAAACACACTGGTGACTCGGAATTTAAAAATCAAGCCTAGTAAATCCAAACGCATTGAAGAAGCGCTGTCAGATATCGACCGACTCTATGGAATGGATAAGGTGGTCTACAACGAGAAAAACCGAAATATCAGCCTTGCTTACGATGCGCTGAGGCTCTGCATCGATGACGTTGAAAAAATTCTCAAGCTCCATGACATACAGGTCAGCGCTGATCGGTGGAACCGCTTTAAGAAGGAGTATTACCGTTTCGTCGATCAGAACGTTAAAGACAACGCTAAACAGGAACCTTGGAGCTGTCATTAATAGTCATAACGGTTACATGACACAACCAGGAGCAAGACTAGCTAGTTTAGGGTAAGAGCTGCTTGCCTGTGGCCTCGCAAAATCAGACCTTCCGTTAGTCATTTGCCATGTGGCTGCACATAGGTTCTATTTTTAATTTATATAGCATCAAAAAACACCGCACAGGAGTCCTCGGCAGTTATTGCTGCTGTGGTTGCCGTTAATACAAGGAGTCGCTTTCATGGTTGGGCAGGATAGAACGCCACAATATAAAGAAAACAGTCTTTCGTTGGTCGGTGCCGTTGCATTAGGCACCGGCGTGATGATTGGGGCCGGTATTTTTGCGCTAACCGGCCAAATGGCCGAAATGACTGGTCGGCTATTTCCTCTAGCCTTTCTGGCCGCTGCCGTCATTGTCTCTTTCAGCGCTTATTCTTACGTTAAAATGTCCAATACCTTCCCATCAGCAGGTGGGATTGGCATGTATTTACAGAAAGCGTATGGCCCGACGCTTCCCACCGCCTTTCATGCCCTCCTGATGTATTTTTCCATGGTGATCGCACAGAGTTTTTTGGCGAGAACGTTTGGTTCCTACACGCTTGAGTTGTTTGACCTGGGGGATCGTTCACTATTTGTGCCCCTACTCGGGGTTGGTTTACTGCTAATAGCCTTTTTGATCAATTTATCCGCCAACCGCTTGATCGAGACCGTCGCCTCGGTGCTCGGATTTATCAAAATAGGTGGCATTATAGTGTTTGGTATTGTCGGCGTGTTTATTGCCGACTCCATCGAAATGGGTGCTGGCAACGATGCACCTACGCCTACGATAACGGGCTTTTTAGGTGCTACGGCGCTCGGCATACTGGCATTTAAAGGCTTCACGACGATTACCAATAGTGGTTCGGAGCTTAAAGATCCTAAGCGGAATCTTGGCAAAGCTATCACGATCTCGATTGCGCTATGCGTGGTGATCTATGCCCTTGTCGGTTTTGCCGTTGCCAGCAACCTATCTTTGCCTGAAATTATCGAAACCCAAGACTACTCCCTGGCCGCCGCTGCCCGTCCCGCACTGGGTGAAGCGGCAGTTGCGTTTACCGTCATTCTCGCCATGTTGGCAACGGCGGGCGGTATCATCGCCAGCGTCTTTGCCGTTTCACGCATGCTCGCCATGCTGACAGAAATGAAGCTGGTTCCTCACCGCCATTTCCACATGCCCGGCAGTGTACAAAAGCATACACTGGTGTACACTATCGTATTTGGCTTAGTGCTCACCGCTTTTTTTGACCTGAGCCGCATCGCAGCATTAGGCATCATTTTCTACCTGATCATGGATATGGCCATCCACTGGGGTGTGCTTCGTCATCTCAAGGACAGAGTGGGGGCTAATCCTGTTATTCCTAGCATTGCCATACTACTAGATGCTGTCGTGTTAATCGGCTTTTTATGGGTAAAAGCCATCTCGGATCCCATGGTGCTCATCGTTGCTGGCGTAGTAATGGCTACTCTTTTACTCGGCGAATGGATTTTCCTATCCAAACGCGACGCTTCAAACGATAGCGAGCACTCTCACACTCATTAACGTTAATAGCGTTATAGGAGGTACCAAATGGACGTTAGAACCTTTGGTGAATTGATCGATTGGACCCGTCAGTTACACGAGCATCTTGCAGCTTGCCTTGCTCATTGCGCCGATATACACGAAGAAGAGCGCGCTCGCATGTTGCTCAATTACTTAGCTGCACAGGAAGCGGAAATGCAGCGCGTTGTGGCGCGCTTTGAACAGACTGCTGACGCGAAAGCATTAAAAACCTACGTTTATGACTATTTGGAGCATAAACCTATCCGTACGCATCGTACCTGCGATGCGCCCTATTCCACGCTAAGTGTTGACGACATTTGCCGAGAGGTTTTTGATTTCCATGAACAAACGATAAACCTTTATCGAACCCTCGTTGGCAAAGCGGAAATTCCTGAGGCTAAAGAGCTCTTAGATTCCCTTTTAGCACTTGAAGAGCACGAAGCCATGCGCCTTGTTCGCCAAACGGGGAGAATGAACGATGTCTGAAGACCATAACGAGACAAAGGTGAAAGACCCTGTTTGTGGCATGGACGTTGATCCCCATACCTCCCGCCACCGTGCCGATCACGCGGGTAAGACTTGGTACTTCTGCTCAGAAAAGTGTCAGGAAAAGTTTATTGCCAAGCCTGATGCGTATCTTGAGCCAAGCAAACAGTCACAAGCGTCAGTACCCTCGGGGTCTATTTATACTTGCCCGATGCACCCAGAAGTTCGACGAGAAGGCCCAGGCGACTGTCCAATCTGTGGCATGGCGCTGGAACCTGAAACCGTCTCTGCTGACACCGGCCCTTCGGACGAACTCAAGGACATGACCAGGCGTTTCTGGATCGGCCTAGTACTGACCCTCCCCGTGTTTGCCCTAGAAATGGGTGGCCACGTGTTTGGCCTTATGCATTTTATTTCCCAGCAAACCTCTAACTGGATTCAACTGCTGCTGGCAACGCCGGTAGTCGTCTGGGCAGGTTGGCCATTCTTTGTACGCGGATGGCGTTCGCTAGTGCATCGCAGCCTTAATATGTTCACGCTAATCGCGATCGGTACCGGCACCGCGTTGCTCTACAGTTTGCTGGCCACCCTCACACCGGGCATCTTTCCCGACGCCTTCCGTCAAGCCGATGGTTCGGTGGCCGTTTATTTCGAAGCAGCGGCAGTGATTGTCGTTTTAGTTTTACTGGGACAAGTATTAGAGCTACGCGCTCGTGAAAAAACCTCTGGCGCTATTCGTGCTCTGCTCGACTTGGCGCCTGCTACCGCTCGACGCCTTGATGATCAGGGCAATGAGGAAGATATCTCTCTTGACCAGGTTCAGGTAGGGGATCGTCTCCGGGTGCGCCCCGGCGATAAGGTGCCATTAGATGGCGAAGTGATGGAAGGTCGCTCCAACGTTGACGAATCCATGGTTACCGGTGAACCACTAGCGGTGAAAAAGGAAGTCGGCGATGGCGTCATTGGCGGCAGCATCAATGGTCAAGGATCCTTTGTCATGCGCGCTGACAAGGTGGGCCAGGACACGATGCTGTCGCAGATTGTGCAAATGGTCGCCAGCGCCCAGCGCAGCCGCGCACCCATTCAAGGGCTTGCCGACAAAGTCGCCAGCATCTTTGTACCCGTCGTTATTCTCATTGCTGTTGTGGCTTTCATCGCCTGGTCATTGTGGGGCCCTACCCCGCCGATGGCGTTTGGCCTTATTGCGGCGGTTAGTGTTCTGATCATTGCCTGCCCGTGCGCGCTAGGTCTTGCTACCCCCATGTCAATTATGGTCGGTGTAGGGCGCGGTGCCCAGTTAGGCGTGTTGATTCGCGATGCCGAAGCTCTTGAACGTCTAGAGAAGGTCGACACCGTCGTCGTCGACAAAACCGGCACGCTTACCGAAGGCAAACCACGAGTGACCGAGTTGATTCTCACTGAAGGCATTGCTGAATCGGAGCTTTTGCGCTTGGCAGCTAGTCTTGAGCGAGGCAGCGAGCACCCCTTGGCCCATGCAATAGTCGAAAAGGCTAAAGAGGCAGAGGTAAAATTAACAGAAGCGTTGGACTTCGAGGCTCCCAATGGCATGGGCGTTATAGGCCAGATAGATGGCAAGCGTATTGCCCTGGGCAACCGGCTATTGATGGAAAGCGAGGGCGTTAACACCCAGTCTCAAGACACACATGCCGATCAATTGCGCAGCGACGGTGCTACTGTCATCTTTGCGAGCATCGACGGGAATTTAGCTGGGCTGCTCGCCATTGCCGATCCGGTCAAGGAAACCACCGAAGAAGCCATTCGTTCACTCCAGGCTGACGGCATTCGAGTGGTGATGCTGACAGGCGATAATCGCACCTCCGCCAACGCTGTGGCACGTCGGCTAGGCATTGATGAGGTCGAAGCTGAAGTGCTTCCAGAGGATAAAGGCCGAGTGATTCAGCGTCTCCGTGATGAAGGGCGCATTGTTGTCATGGCCGGCGACGGCGTGAACGATGCACCTGCGCTGGCTACAGCGGATGTCGGCATTGCCATGGGAACCGGCACCGATGTGGCGATAGAAAGCGCTGGGGTTACTCTACTGCGAGGAGATCTTACCGGTATTGCCACGGCGCATAAGCTCTCAAAAGCCACCATGCGTAATATTCGCCAAAATCTCTTTTTTGCCTTTGCTTACAACGCGGCAGGCATCCCCATTGCCGCAGGGATTTTGTACCCCTTCACAGGTATGCTGTTATCACCGATTATCGCGGCGGCGGCGATGTCACTCTCTTCAGTGAGCGTGATTGGCAATGCTTTACGACTTAGGATGATTGCTATTAAGTAAGGTTCTTCGTCACTTCACGTGGATTTGGCCTGATCGAATAGGCGGCCCACCGGGCTGCCAATCAGGTAGATCATGGCGATAAAGTTGGCCTCGTTCCGGTAGCCACGTGCCCGTGACCGAGCCGCTTGGAACAGACCATTCATTCCTTCCAGTCTTGCGTTCGTCAGTCCCGAGAGCCAGCGTCTGACCACCGCGTCGGCGTGCCGCTCAAGCGTCGCCAGGGCTTTCCCCATCGGCTTCAGCAGTGGCTTTTCAGACACCGCCGCCTGCATGACCTTGAGGTAGTTCGTGATCCGTGATGCGCCACCGAGCCGCTCTGGGCGTTGGAGCCTTCTGGATCCAGCGTAGCTTCTCCTTGATCACCCAGGCATCGGCCGTGGCGCTCTGATCGGCCACCAACTCCTAGAGCGCCGAAAGCTGTTTGGGTGTCAGGTTCTTGTTATCCAGGTTCTTCAGCAGGGCCCAGCGCAGCGACTTGGGGTGCCCCTGCTCCCGGCGCTCTTTCTTGCGTACCTCGTCCAGCCGCTTGGTGAAGGTCTGTACGATATGGAACCAGTCGACCGTTACCTCGGCCTTGGGAAGGTGCTCGGTCACGCCGCTAAGGAAGGCTGGCGACATATCGCAGACGACCTCGACCACATTATTCGGGTCGCCGCCATGGGCCGCCAGGAAGGCGCTGAAAGCCTGGATGGCATCCTTGCCGCAGCCTGGGACGGCAAAGATAACCGGTTCCCGCTTGCGCTGCATGTCGAGGAACACCGTGACATAGCGATGACCGCGCCGGGAGGCGGTTTCGTCCACGCCGACCGTCACCACCTTGGACAGATCCAGTTCCCCCAACATGCGGCCAACGTAGTGGTGCACGATGCGCCATAGTCGTTTGTCGGAAATCTCCAACTGGCGGGAGACGGCCAGTACCGGCA
Organism: Halomonas sp. IOP_6; assembly: GCF_021151565.1. NCBI lineage: Bacteria > Pseudomonadati > Pseudomonadota > Gammaproteobacteria > Oceanospirillales > Halomonadaceae > Halomonas > Halomonas sp. IOP_6. Next base: position 34,116 of record NZ_JAIRBO010000016.1, read on the forward strand.
TCTCCTTGACCAGTGACATGGCCGCTTGCTCGAACAGCAGGGTAAAGTCGCTGCCCGGCCGGGCCCAGGGCACCTCTATGCGCTTGACGCCATGGTCAGGACACTTCGTGCGCGGCACGCGAGCATGCAGGTAACAGTGATGCTGAAAGAAGTTCAGATGCCGCCAGGTTTTGTCGGCAAAGTCATGAGCTTGGCAGGCCTTACCACATTCTGGGCAGGGATAGAGACTGCCTCGCTCCGCCTCGACATAGAGGTCCAAGCGGTGGGGCGACACGGCGGTATCCAGGTACTGGTTCTTGAGGATCCAGGGCGCTTCCAAGCCCAGGCCGAGTGTTAGAATCTGGGTGCCGTCCATGTCATACCTCCTGCCGCTGTGGAGGTCATATTCTGGCCCAGCTCAGGGGGCGAATTCCACACCCAACGTCGAAGAGCCGAAAATGATCTGCCATACCACAACGAGGTCAGTGACAGCTAAGACGGTGATCAAAGCGTTTGACGAGTTTTAAGTGCGCAAAAAACTGTATTCTCACTTTGTAGTGCTCGATAACGCCAGGATACACCTTTCAGGCAAAAAGTCGTTGAGTGAATGCACACCGTTTGCATATGTTCGACCTACTCGCCAGAGTTGAATCCTGAGTGAGATATTGAGTCGTCAGATGAGGTATGTAAAGCCACTGTTAAGCGCTTTCCTCTCATGTGATCGCATCTGTGATGAGATACACCGGCCATTGAGTAGCTATGGAACTGATCATGCAATTAACGTTGAATGAGCGCTTGCTAGGACAGTATTTATTTTGGGGGCAAGCGATTCAAAAGCCAGTGAAACGCCAAGGAATGAAGTGGCGGTTTATCAAGGTCCTCTCGAAACTGGTTCCAGATCATGACTAACGAAACAATTATTAAACTCATTAGCATAGCTATAAGCCCCCATTTGTTCATCACTTATTTCTCCGTCTTGCGCTGCCTTTATATAATTTCGAGAAACCTGCAGGCCATTTTTTTCGGCAGCGCTCATATCAAGCGCCTCGATATCGTCATCCCATTCGTGCATGCTTAAGACCTCTCAGGTAATTTAACAAACTTTTTCATGCGCATGCGAGTTTTATCTGGGAAGCCCTACCTTGCCAAAAATCATCTAATCCACTGATATAAATGGGGTAAATACCATTTCCTGCTAGTAAGGCTCGTTAGAAAAATGCGCATGCACTTCAACATTATCACCCGCCTCTGAAAATTGCGCATAAGCATAAAACTCTGATCATAAGCAATTTTTTATATGTATTTGCAAGATTATCCTCTGGCAATACAAGCCTTCACGTTACAGCCCTCCCCTCTGCTTTACCGATCAAGTGAAGCAGAGGGAGTTTTTCTTCACGAAAATAGACCTTTACTCAGCCCTGAAAGGGATGGCTTGATCAGCCAGCAAACTTCCCTTTAGAAGGCAAGAATCGGCCAACAGCGGACTTTTAGTGAGTTCTAATGTAATGTCTCCATCAACCGTAGGCTTGCTTGCCTTGTTATGTGCATGTCTCTGCCAACCCCACTAGCTCGCCCATCTTAAACTGACGCCCTTTATGAATTACATGGAGGTGAGAGACATAGCATTGATTCCTGTTTTTTGCCTCTAGGAACAACAAAACGCGCCACATTATCTTGAGAGAAATTCTGGCATCGTCAGCGCCAACCTTTATTGGCACGACGTTTAGGCCCAAACATCGAGTTTTTCCTGAATCTCGATCAATGCAACCCAAAAATTTCTTGTCACCCTGAATTCATAGAATAACTGCAGCACTTTGGATCATACGGTAGAGGCAGGAGGGCCAGCAGCGGTACCCTCTCCGCCTTACCGACCAAAGTGAAGCAGAGTATGGGATACCGACAACTGA
>NZ_JAIRBO010000017.1:0-32969 GCF_021151565.1 Halomonas sp. IOP_6
TTGGTCGGGGTTTTGCTTTTTAGGGGTCTCCCCTGGAGAGTAGCGGAACGCCGCCCGGATCATCGTCAGGCACTTATTTAACAAAGAACCCAGCCAACCGGCTGGGTTTTTTGTTTGCGCGAAAGAAAAGCACTCCCTGGCCCCCTATCACAAAGCGGCTACCTCCCGAAGCGTGCACCGCACGTCATTCCCGAGTGGGGTTATCGGGAATCCACCTTGACCTTGGCCTGCAGCAGCCTGAAACCCCAGTTCAACATGGATTCCCGCCAAGGGCCTGCGGGAATGACGAGACGGTACGGAGGCTGAGTGGCGTCATCGTCAGGTACTTATTAAACAAAGAATCCAGCCCATTGGCTGGATTTTGTGTGTGTGAAAGAAAGCTACTTAGCAGGCAGCAAAAAACGTTTGCGAACTTATTCAATTATATAGCTAGTGATTGCGTAACAATCCTTCAAACTTCCCGCTACCTCTTCAGTAGACCCAATGGAGCAAATACTTCACTATCAAGACTCTAACAACAGCGTTTGTCTCCAGAGTATAGGTTATGGGTAGAAGAGCGATATTCGTATTTTCTATCTGTTACTCAAGCTCTGGTGGTAGGTGATTTCGCTTAAAAACTGAATAATACGCCATCGCTTAGGAGCAGGTGTTATGTCGGATTGGACGTCTGGATACGTAGCGGATATTAGTTATACTTATGGATATTACGCTGAACTCAATCCTTTGCGAATTGCGCTAGGATTTATCAACGCCGGTATTCGGCCGCCAAACGTTACCAATGCCTGTGAACTGGGATTTGGCCAGGGCATTAGCACTAACATTCATGCGGCTGCCTCACAAATAAATTGGTACGGAACTGATTTTAACCCCCATCAAGCGGCATTCGCTCAGGAGTTATCATCTATAAGTGGTGCTAACGCAAAGCTATATGACGATGCGTTTGATGAATTTTGCCAGCGTGACGACTTGCCTGAGTTCGACTATATCGGCCTTCACGGCATATGGAGTTGGATTTCGGATGAAAACCGCGCAGTGATCGTTGATTTTATCCGGAGAAAATTGAAAGTGGGAGGTGTGTTATATATCAGCTATAACACTCAGCCTGGTTGGGCAGCGATGGTACCAATGCGTGACTTGCTAGCAGGGTATGCTGATACCATGAGCGCGCAAGGAGCAGGCACCATTTCACGTATCGATGATGCCATTGCGTTTGCTGAGAAGCTGGTGGCTGTGAATCCAGAATACTGTAATGCTAACCCCCAGGTTAAGAATCGCTTAGCGAAAATTAAACAAGATAATAAAAATTACGTAGCCCATGAATACTTTAACCGCGATTGGGAGCCGATGGCATTTGCTAAAATGGCACGCTGGCTAGAGCCTGCAAAGATGGATTGGGCTTGCAGTGCGCGATATGCAGATGCCATTGAAAGTATTCAGTTAACCAATGAGCAACAGGCATTAATTAATAACATTCCTAACCCGCTATTTCGCCAGTCGGTGCGTGATTTTTGTGAGAACCGTCAGTTTCGTACCGATTACTGGGTAAAAGGGGCGCGTCGTTTAAGTGGGCTTGATAAAGATGAAATGCTAGATGGTCTTCGCGTGATTATGGGAGTGCCACGTAAAGATGTGCAGCTAAAAATCGCAGGGCGACTGGGTAGCTTTGACTTGCCTAGCAATATTTATACGCCGCTGCTAGATGCGCTTTCATCCTATCAACCGGTATTTGTATCCGAACTTTGGCAGGTTGCAAAAGAGCATGGAGTGGGGCGTCCTGCATTGAACAGTGCAATTGCCATACTGGCATCAAAGGGTATTATTTTGCCTGCCCAGTCCGACGATGATATTTCTAAAGTAGCGCCCAAGACTGGTCGACTAAATCGTTTTTTAATGAGCCAGTCAAGAAGCACGACTGAGTTGAGTTATCTCGCAAGCCCGGTGACAGGTGGTGGCTTTGCCGTCTCGCTCTTCCATCAGTTTTTCCTGCTTGCCACGTTAGAGGGCGGTGATGACGCTAAAACGTTAGCTACTTTTGCATGGCGTATTTTGGCGTCTCAAAACAAATGCCTGCTTAAAGAGGGCAAGCCAATTTCGGATGAGAATGAGAATTTGGCTGAGCTTGAGCGTCAGGCTGGTGATTTTCTAGACGAGCGGTTGCCCCTCTACCGAGCGTTAAAAATTATCTGATCAGTGGGGCGTGTCACTGCCATATAACATGTGTGTAGCGACGGTTGCTGCTGCACGCATGTCTTGAGGTTGAAGGCGGTTATCTTGCTTGGATTTATGTCAAAATGTTGCTCTCACGGAGGAACGCTATGACACAGATGCAATGGGACCAGTTATTATCCCCTCAACGCCTTCACGATAAACGCCCTGGTGGTGTGCGTGAAGCAACCCATGAAATCGGGCGAAGTCCTTTTCATAAAGATCATGATCGTATCGTTTTTTCGGGCTCCTTCCGGCGTTTGGGTCGGAAAACGCAAGTGCATCCACTGACTGAAAATGATCATATCCATACACGCTTGACCCATTCACTGGAAGTCGGCTGCGTTGGTCGCTCGCTAGGTATGATTGTGGGCGAGTTACTAAAAGATCGCCTGCCTAGTTGGATCACACCCGCTGACTTAGGGGTGATCGTCCAGACAGCGTGCTTAGGGCATGATATTGGCAACCCCCCTTTTGGTCATGCCGGTGAATATGCAATTCGTGATTGGTTTCGGCGTGCTCAAGATAGTGGCTTGCTAGATGGCTTGTCTGATGCAGAGCGTGATGACTTACTGACCTACGAAGGCAACGCCCAGGGCTTCCGTGTTATTACCCAAATTGAGTACAACCAGTTTAATGGTGGTATGCGGTTATCTGCCGCTACGTTAGGTACTCTGCTTAAATACCCCTGGACGGTACGCTACAGCGGGCGTGCTGGTAAATTCGGTTGTTACCAGTCTGAACAGGCGCTGTTAAAAGAAGTGGCTGATGCTGTCGGTCTTCTTCCCAAAGGAGATCAGCGTTGGTGTCGTCATCCGCTTGCCTGGCTTGTCGAAGCGGCTGATGATATCTGCTATGCCCTGCTTGATTTAGAAGATGGTTTAGAGATGGGGATTCTTCGCTATGAGGAAGTAGTCGAGATACTGCGCCAGATCGCGGGTGAATTCCCTCCAGAATACGCTGAGATGGAGAGGCGGAAAGTATCTCAGCGGCGTCGAATTGCCTTACTGCGCGGTGCCGCTATGGAACGCGCGGTGAATGATGTGGGGGCGGTTTTTGTGCAGCATGAGCAAGCGTTGCTCAGCGGAACGTTAGGCCAGGATTTATTAGAGCTGTGTCATCCTGATCTGGGGTGGGGCGTTCAAGCGGCAAAGCAGTTAGCTCGTGAGCGTATTTTTCAAAATGAGCGCAAAGCCAAACTTGAAATTGGTGCCTATACAACGCTGGGGATTTTATTAGAAGCATTTATTGGTGCTGCTAATGAACTACATCACACTGGGCATAGCTCATTCAAGCACCAGCGGGTGCTGGCGTTGATTGGTGAAAATACGCCATTGCCGTCCTGGACGCTCTACGATAGCTATCGGCGCATGCTGGATTTTATTGGTGGAATGACCGATCACTATGCTGTCGATCTTGCACAAGAAATGGGAGGGCGCTTGCGAGGTAATTAACCTTCTATACGGAGGGTTGACGCAGGTGTTTGAGCTCCATAAGGCGTGCACGCTCAATGAGTATATGAATCACTTTATCGTGAATGGCATCGCTCATCTGGCCGGGGGTGAGCTCGGTTAGTTGACGTGATAGCTGCTCACCGCTAACGACTAATATATCGGGGGCAGCTTCGCTAGTATCAACGTCCCAACCCGGCAAAACCAATACACCTTTTACCGGCACAGGAACACCGCAACGGCGCTCAAGCCATTGAGTCAGCCAACTAACGCCCTGACGTGTTTTATGCAGAGGGCGGCGTTCTTGCCAGTGAGGAAAACGTAGCCGCTCACGCTCAACAGCTACGCTATTAAGCTCTTTACCATCGCTACCAATCGCTAATGCTCGTGCACGTGTTTCTACCACGAAGACGCCATGTGGTGTGACAACGACATGGTCAATAGTAAAGCTATCGGTGGGTACGTCGTGAAACACATAATAGGGGTGGGCTTCTGGCCTCACCATGCGTTCCAGCTCTTGGCCTACGGCTAATTCGCAAGCTAAACCGAGTTTAAGACGGTGAATACGCTGATAATCGCGAATAAGTAACAGTGAAAAAGCCAGCACTAACAGGGTGCTAAGTAAGCCATATAATGCCCACTCCACCCAGTCTTGCTTTTCCACAAACAGCATACGCCCCATGCCATACACAAGCGGGGCAAGGCTAATAATGGGACCGAGCGCACCGTTTAAAAACAAGCTAGAAAAAGCTTGGTCAAGGCGATGCCGCAGAGCTTGACCGGGTTCACGTAAGGGAGCATTAAAGGGAGACTGAACGCGTGCATCGTGAAGGCTACGCAGCGCCAAGACAATGCCGCCCATGGCCGCCATGGGAAACAGGAAAATGAGTGGTAGCAGGTATTCTAACCAATTCATTGCAGTGCCTTGCCCTTTAGTGCTTTGCCTCAAGACAGAGCGCTATCACAGAGGTGTGTCAGCCACCTGCTAATTTAACTTGGTAGCCTAACGATGCTAATGCTTGCTGTAGCGTTTCCCGATGATCGCCTTGAATTTCGATAATGCCATCCTTTACAGCACCACCGGTGCCACAGCGTTTCTTCAATGTCTTAGCAAGCGTTTTCAACTCCGCATTGGAAAGCGGTATACCGCTAATGGTGGTGACCCCTTTTCCCTTGCGACCACTGGTTTCGCGTCGGATTCGCACAATTCCGTCTAAATCAGCAATGCGCGCTTGCTCGCTGGTATCTGCGCAGCGGCAGTGGTCGATAGACTCGCGGCAGCTTGGGCAAGTTTTGCCTTGCTCTGTTGAATACACAAGGCCACCAAGCTGATCACGTAATGAAACCATACTTATTTCTCTATTGAATGTTGAGGCATTGGCATCTGCCACTTTTCATGAGTAAGGCGCTCAACGACTGCAGGTAGCTGATACATGTTGCTGATCATAATAGCGCCTTCAGGCGTAGTTTCAGCGTCCGGGTAACGATTCAAGTGGATGACGGTCATGCCAGCTTGTAGAGCTGCCCTTATGCCAACGAGTGCATCATCGATGGCGATACAATCACTTGCTGAAAAACCCATGATACTAGCTGCATGAAGGTGAAGACAGGGCTCTGGTTTCCAACAGTTAGCGGTATAACCGCTGAACAAACGCTTACCAAAGTAGGTGGCTAGGCCGGTTGCTTGTAAAGCAGTATGAATTTTGCTTTCTGGGCCATTAGATACAACCGCACTCGGGTAATTATTCAGTACCTCAAGGGATTCATGGACGCCAGGAATTGCCTTTAGCTCGCTTGTTAAACGATTAGCTAAGCTGGTTCGCATGGTGTGCTCCATGCTAGCTAATTGAGCTTCATCGACATTCCCGTAACGTTGCTGTAACTCTGCCACAATTCGTCGAAAACGGGCACCTCGAAACTCGCCGAGATAATCGGTGGATTTAAAGGGTAAGCCTACCGAATTTAGACCGATAGCCATTTCTTCAGCCAGAAGTGGCTCGCTATCGACGAGGGTGCCATCACAGTCAAACAGCAAAAGTGGAAGCGGCATTGTCATTCCTTGCAGCGTCTTTTGCGCTGCCCGTATTAGTTTAAGCCGACCATGCTGCTATTGAACGAGATTTTTAGCTCTTTGTGAACACTGTTTGATAATTTTTTATAGTTTTATATCAAGCTGCCCAAGGAAAAGACTAAGTGATAGCCTCACTGCTGGGGGCAGGAAGGGTCTTTTAGAGCAACAGCACTGATGCGTGGCCATGTTTAGACTAAGCTTTGATAACCACAAAAAAGGAGAGCTTCGATGCGATTTACACCTTGGGTGTTTTCAATTGCTTTCTGTACATCCCTACTGATGGCAGGGCAAGCGCAAGCCGAAACGTCAGATTCAGATAATACGCAGCATGACACATTAGACGATGCGGCATTAGAGGAGAAATATGGTATCAAGGCAGGAGCACTTCAGCGAGATGAGTCTACTTCCAACGACGCTGAGGAAACCAGCGGCGATGAAAGTAATCATGCTGATAGTGAAGAAGATACGGAGGGAGGCACGGGAGGTACTGGTAGTGCCGAGGATGCAATCGAAAGCGGTGAGGGTGAACAGAGCAACAACGATAATGAGTAGTGCTTTTAACGTGTTGAACGTCACGAATTAGCGCTGCGCCGCAATAAAATAAGGCGGCCAACCGGCCGCCTTAAGGGGAACACGTGAAGGGAAAGTTACTTCACTTTCGGCGCCAGCTCGCCGCGCTCGTAGCGCTGGAACATTACTTCTAAGTTGACGGGTTTAATTTTGCTCGCATTACCGGCAGTACCGAACGCTTCATAGCGTGCAATACACAGGTCACGCATAGCCGTCACGGTTTCTTTAAGGAATTTACGCGGGTCGAACTCGGAAGGGTTCTGGGCCATAAAGCGGCGGACTGCACCCGTAGAGGCAAGACGTAAATCGGTGTCGATGTTGACTTTACGGACACCGTGTTTAATGCCTTCGATGATCTCTTCGACCGGTACACCATACGTTTCCGGAATTTGACCGCCATACTGGTTAATCACTTCCAGCCACTCTTGTGGCACGGATGATGAGCCATGCATTACCAAATGCGTGTCGGGAATGCGCGCATGGATCTCTTTAATGCGTTGGATCGACAGGGTGTCGCCAGTGGGTGGCTTGGTAAATTTATAAGCCCCGTGGCTGGTACCAATGGCGATAGCCAGCGCATCTACGTGGGTTGCTTTGACAAACTCAGCGGCTTCTTCAGGATCGGTGAGCATCTGTTCCATGTCCAGCTTGCCCTCGGCACCAATGCCGTCTTCCTCGCCAGCCATACCCGTCTCTAAGCTGCCTAGGCAGCCTAGCTCGCCTTCAACGGAGACACCGCAAGCATGCGCCATTTCTACTGCACGACGAGTGACATCGACGTTGTAGTCATAGTCCATCGGTGTTTTGCCGTCTTCACCTAAAGAGCCGTCCATCATTACCGAGGAGAAGCCGAGTTGAATAGAACGCTGGCAAACAGCAGGGCTAGTACCGTGGTCCTGATGCATCACGACTGGAATGTGCGGGAACTCCTCAACTGCTGCCAAGATCAGGTGGCGCAGGAAGGGGGCACCGGCATATTTCCGCGCGCCAGCAGAAGCTTGCACGATAACCGGAGAGTCAGTGGCGTCAGCAGCTTCCATGATGGCGCGCATCTGCTCAAGGTTATTAACGTTGAATGCTGGAATACCGTAGCCATATTCGGCTGCGTGGTCGAGCATTTGGCGCATGCTGATCAAAGCCATGGGATCACCTTAGTTGGGTTGTATGTATGTACAAAGGCAGTGAGCGTGCCATTTGTTTAAAGATTTAACCGCGCTGAGCGGCAGCCTCGAGTGCGGCGACGGCAGGCAACTGCTTGCCTTCAACGTACTCAAGAAATGCGCCACCGCCAGTAGAGATATAGGAAACGCGGTCAGCAATGGCATATTTATCAATCGCCGCTAACGTATCACCGCCCCCAGCAATTGAGAAAGCGCTACTGTCGGCAATCGCCTGAGAAAGCACTTCAGTTCCTTTACCAAACTGATCAATTTCAAATACACCGACAGGGCCGTTCCACAAAATAGTGCCTGCATTTTTCAGTAAACTGGCTAAGTGGTTAGCGGTGTCGGGACCGATATCCAGAATCATTTCGTTATCAGCGACCTGATCAACTGGCTTGACGACAGCTTCTGCGGAATCAGAAAACTCAGTGGCAACGACGACATCCGTCGGTAATGGAATGGCTACTTTCTCCATGAGTGCTTTTGCCTGGCCGATTAAATCTGCCTCAAAGAGCGATTTGCCAACATTATAGCCTGCCGCAGCGATAAACGTGTTGGCGATACCACCGCCAACAATCAGTTGGTCGCACTTGTCTGAAAGGGCGGTTAGCACGTCTAACTTGGTGGATACTTTAGAGCCGCCTACAATCGCTGTCATAGGCCGCGCCGGGTTTGCCAATGCTTTTTCAAGCGCATCAAGCTCTTGCGCAAGTAGCGGTCCTGCACACGCCTGTGGGGCAAAGCGCGCCACGCCGTGAGTAGAAGCCTGCGCGCGATGAGCCGTACCGAAGGCATCCATTACAAAAACGTCGCATAACGCTGCGTATTGTTTGGAAAGCTGTTCGTCGTCTTTCTTCTCACCGTTGTTAAAGCGCACGTTTTCTAGCAGCACAACATCGCCGTTAGCCAATGTTGGCGCTGTATCGAGATAATCGCTAATTAGCGTTACGGGGCGGCTAAGCAACTCGCCTAAGCGCTCTGCGACGGGAGCGAGTGAAAATTCTTCAGCAGGCTCTCCTTCAGTCGGGCGGCCTAAGTGACTCATTAGCATCACTTTCGCACCTGCTTGAGCTGCTGCCTGAATAGTCGGCAGCGCTGCGCGAAGACGGGCGTCACTGGAAACACGGCCATGTTTGATCGGTACGTTAAGGTCTTCACGAATCAGCACGCGCTGCCCTTCCAGGGGCAGATCGGTCATTTTTTGCACGTTCATGTGAGCGGTTTCCTCGTGTTCAAGCAGATGAAAAGACATGATGCAGCCTAGCGAGCGTTGCTTTTGGAAAGCGATGCCAGCCGTTGGGTGATATCCAGCATACGATTGGCAAAGCCCCATTCATTATCAAACCAACACAGCAGCTTAATTAAGCGTGTCCCTGCGACCCGTGTTTGCGTGGCGTCTAGGATGCCAGAGCGTGGATCATGATTAAAATCTATCGATGCCATGGGGGCTTCGGTATAGCCTAATACGCCAGCTAAGCGCTGCTGACTGGCGGATCGTAGTAAGTCGTTAACGTGTTCGGCGCTCGTATCACGACGCACAGTCAATGCGGCATCCATGGCAGAGACATTAATGGTTGGTACGCGTACGTGCAGGCATTCAAAACGACCGGACAGACTTGGCATCAAGCGGCTGATCCCGACGGCTAACCCAGTGTCCACGGGGACAATTGACTGCATAGCCGAGCGTGTCAGGCGCAGATCCGTTTGATGATAAGCATCAATGACGGGCTGGTCGTTCATGGCCGAGTGGATGGTGGTGGTAACGCCGTGTTCAAGCCCTAGTGCTTCGTCCAGTACGGTGAGTAACGGGACAAGGCAGTTGGTGGTGCATGAGGCTGCTGAGAGAACGCGGTGGGAGAGTGTGAGTTCATGTTCGTTAATGCCCCACACAATCGTCGTATCCACATCGCTTTCGGCGGGTTGAGAAAACAGCAGTCTCTTGGCGCCAGCGGCTAAATGCTGCTCCGCTGTCGCACGATCCTTGAAACTACCAGAGCATTCCAGCACTAAATCAATGTCTAGTGCTGCCCAGGGCAGAGCCTGCGGATCACGCTCGCAAAGAACGTGTATGCGCTGGCCATTGATAAGCAGGCATTCACCGTCATTGTCTACTTCGCCAGGGAAACGACCATGGGTCGTATCATAGCGAGTAAGGTAGGTAATCGTCGCAAGATCAGATAGCTCATTGATGGCAACCACTTCAATTTCTGGGTGGTTGCGCTCAACCAACGCTCTTAACACGCATTGGCCAATGCGTCCGTAACCATTAATGGCAATTCGATATGTCGAGTTTGCATTAGCCATGTCGCGAAGCGGCTCTCAAAAAAATTGCTCAATGATAGCGTATTTCAACTGAGTTTGTTTTCAGCTGACCGTGCCGATCAGCCGCCAAGCGAGTGGCAGCAACAGGGCGGTAAAAATACCGGTTAAACTCATGCCTAACGAGGCAAACGCGCCAGCCGTTGGACTCAGTTCAAATGCTCGCACAGTGCCAATGGCATGGCCATTGAGACCCAGTGCGAAACCAATAATGCGTTCATCGTTAATTTTTAGCAGCCGGGCAACGACACTCACGAAGGGAATAGTAACTACTCCTGTCACTAGCAGCGCCCCCATTAGTAACGCTACGTTGCCGCCGAGCTGTTCAGTAATACCGATGGCGATTGGCGCGGTGACTGATTTGGCGGCGAGTGACGCCAAAATAGTGGGGCTAGCCCCCATTAGCCAAGCAATGCCGATTGCGTAGCAGGCCGCTAGTGCGGCGGCGATCGGTAAACAAAGTGTCAGCGGTTGCCAAAGTTCACGAATGCGCGGCAGCTGTTGATAGAGTGGCATGCCTAAGGCAACGGTCGCCGGCCCTAACAAAATGGTGAGCCATGAGGCCCCTTGTTGGTAAATCGAATAAGGCAGCCCTATCGCGACGAGTGCCGCTGCTAATAGCAACGCAGCGATTAAAATAGCGGGTAGCCAAGAAGGGTTACGCAAGCGCTTAAAGAGCAAGTTACCGAGCAAATAGGCTGCAAGCGTAAGTCCTACAGCAAACAGCGGTGTGGCTGTTAGAGTGGACAGCATATCAGTGGGCATCTGATCGCCCAATTAGCCGTTGTAATAACCATAACGTGGTAATCACGCTTAATAACGTCCCTAGCAATAGCGCAATGATTATGGCGAACCACTGACCCGCGAGTTCATCCAGAATAAAGAACACGCCAACGACGCCTGGCATAATCAACATGGCCAGAAGCGCGATTAACGGTTGTGCTGCGGCCGCTAAACTTGAAGGCACGCGCCCTAAGACACCAAGGGTGGCACATAGCAACAGCATGCCCACAACCCCTGAAGAAAAAGGCAAACCGGAGAAGTGGATGACCACTTCCCCAATTAACCAATAGCTAATTAGCCATAGCAGACCATTTAGCGCGGGCATGGCAGAACCCGCGCTAGATCAGCCTGCATGGCGTTAGCCCAGTAGCTCATTGGCCTGTTTAACAATATTTTCAACCGTAAAGCCGAAATGTTTGAACAGTTCGCCCGCAGGTGCAGATTCACCGTAGGTGGTCATACCGATAACAAGACCATCCAGGCCAACATACTTGTACCAGTAGTCGGCATGGCCCGCTTCGATCGCAATCCGTTTGGTGACTGCTTTGGGCAGTACACTTTCACGGTATTCCGCGTCCTGGCCATTAAAACGGTAGGTTGACGGCATGGAGACCACGCGCACCGCTTTACCTTGCTGCTCTAGTTCTGCTGCGGCGTCCATGGCAAGCGATACTTCAGAGCCGGTAGCAATCAAAATCAGCTCGGGCGTACCGTCGCTGTCTTTCAAAATGTAACCACCACGCTGAATGGCCGCTAGTTGCGCCTTGGTGCGCTGCTGATGAGGCAGATTCTGGCGCGAGAGTACCAACGCGGTGGGGCCGGAGTGGCGTTTCACCGCTGCATCCCAGGAAGCCGCTGTTTCAACCGCGTCACAGGGGCGCCATGTGTTCAGGTTAGGCGTTGTGCGCAGACTGGTCAGCTGCTCAATCGGCTGGTGGGTGGGACCATCTTCGCCCAGACCAATAGAGTCATGGGTAAATACATAAATGGCCTGTTGGCCCATCAGCGCGGCCATCCGCACGGCGTTACGCATGTATTCCATGAAAATCAGGAAGGTCGCGCCATACGGAACGAAACCACCGTGGAGGGCGATACCATTCATCACCGCGCCCATGCCGAACTCACGTACCCCGTAGTGCAGGTAATTGCCGCTAGCGTCTTCCGGAGTGATGGCTTTGGCGCCCTTCCAGAAGGTCAAGTTAGATGGCGCAAGATCAGCGCTACCACCGAGCAGCTCAGGCATTTGCGGGCCGATAACATTCAACGCTTCAAAAGAGGCCTTGCGAGAGGCAATGCTTTCACCTTTCTCTTGAGCCTGCTCAATGAGCGCGGCGGTTGAAAGCTCTGCCGGTAGCTGCGCCTTCATGCGGCGCTCAAACTCTTTGGCTTCGGCTGGGAATGCTTCGGCATAACGGGCGAAGCGGGCATCCCACTCCTGCTGGCGGGTTTTGCCAGCGTTACGGGCATCCCAAGCAGAATAAACGGGCTCGGGGATATGGAACGGTGCGTGTTCCCAGCCGAGTTGCTTACGGGCGAGAGCCACTTCGTCGTCACCTAAGGGTGCGCCGTGTGCCTCTTCTTTACCCTGTTTGTTAGGTGCGCCAAAGCCAATGATTGTTTTGCAGATAATCAGGCTAGGCTTATCGTCGTGGCTCTTGGCTAATTCAATAGCCGCTTTGATCTCTTCCGGCTTATGACCGTCGACGTTCGGCACCACGTGCCAGCCGTACGCTTCAAAGCGCTTAGCGGTGTCGTCGGTAAACCAGCCTTCAACCTCGCCATCAATAGAGATGCCGTTGTCGTCATACAGGGCAATCAGCTTGCCAAGCTGCTGAGTACCTGCCAGCGATGCGGCTTCATGGGAGATGCCTTCCATTAAGCAGCCGTCACCTAGGAAGCACCAAGTATGGTGATCAACAATGTTGTGGCCAGGGCGATTAAACTGCGCGGCCAGCGTTTTTTCAGCAATCGCAAAACCAACGGCGTTGGCGAACCCTTGGCCCAGCGGGCCGGTGGTGGTCTCGATGCCTGGGGCGTAGCCAAATTCCGGGTGGCCAGCCGTGGGCGAATGCAGCTGGCGGAAGTTCTGCAGCTGTTCCAGGCTTAATTCATAGCCGCTGAGGTGCAGCAGCGAATAAAGCAGCATTGAGCCGTGGCCATTAGACAACACGAACCGGTCGCGATCAGCCCACTTGGGATCTTCGGGGTTGTGCTTGAGGTAGTCATTCCACAGCACCTCGGCGATATCAGCCATGCCCATAGGCGCGCCAGGGTGGCCAGATTTGGCCTTCTGAACAGCATCCATGGAAAGGGCGCGAATGGCATTGGCCAGCTCAAAACGGGACGGCATGGGGGTGCTCCTCGCCTGAAAACGGAAATAATAAAGGCGCTATTGTCGCTGACTTCCCCGGCGGCGGCAAATTCTGGAGCCACGTTCTGGGAAGAACCCCCAACAGCGTGTAGACTCTGCCTCCCGAAGTGGTAGCGAAAATTGTCGTGCCGCTTCTATATATGGGCAGGGAACTGAACTTCCTGCCATGATTTCCTGCTGATGCTGCGGTCACTCTGCAGCCGTCATACAGAGGGTCGAGAGCGCGATGAGCGAATATTCCCTGTTTACCTCCGAGTCTGTCTCCGAAGGGCATCCTGATAAGATTGCCGACCAGATTTCCGACGCGGTACTAGATGCCATTATCGCCCGAGATAAACAGGCCCGCGTTGCCTGTGAAACCATGGTGAAGACAGGCGTTGCCATTATTGCTGGTGAGATCACCACGTCTGCGTGGGTTGATCTGGAAGCGCTGGTACGTGATGTGATTACCGATATTGGCTACACCTCATCTCGCGTGGGCTTTGATGGCGCAACCTGTGGGGTGATCAACCTGATCGGCAAACAAAGCGTTGATATCGCTCAAGGCGTCGACCGCACGAAACCTGAAGATCAGGGTGCTGGCGATCAGGGGTTGATGTTTGGCTACGCGACTAACGAAACCGACTCGTTTATGCCGGCGCCAATTCACTACTCGCACCGTTTGGTTGAGCGTCAGGCGGAGCTGCGTAAAAACGGCCTGCTGCCGTGGCTACGCCCGGATGCCAAAAGTCAGGTAACGTTCCGTTATAACGCGGAAGGCAAGCCCTGTGGTGTTGATGCTATCGTATTGTCTACTCAGCACGACCCGGAAATCGGCCAAGACGACCTGCGCAAAATGGTTAAGCGCGAAATCGTCGAACAGGTGATTCCCGCTGAGTGGCTGGATGAGCACACCCAGTACCACATTAATCCGACCGGCCAGTTTGTTATTGGTGGCCCGGTGGGCGATTGTGGCTTAACAGGGCGTAAAATTATCGTCGATACGTACGGCGGTATGGCGCGGCATGGTGGTGGAGCCTTCTCTGGCAAAGACCCGTCTAAAGTTGACCGCAGCGCTGCTTATGCTGGCCGTTACGTGGCTAAAAACGTCGTTGCCGCAGGCTTGGCTGATAAGTGCGAAATCCAGGTTTCCTACGCTATCGGCGTTGCCGAGCCGACGTCGGTTTCCATCGATACCTTCGGCACCGGTAAAATCGACGATGTTAAAATTGTCGAGCTAGTGCGTGAGCACTTTGATCTGCGCCCTTACGCGATTACCAAAATGCTCGACCTGCTACACCCGATGTACCGCCTCACGTCTGCTTATGGTCACTTTGGACGTGAGCCGTTTGAGCATAGCTACAGCTGGGTAGACGACAAAGGCCAAGTGCATACAGAAACCTTTACCGCCTTCCCGTGGGAAAAAACCGATAAAGCCGACACTCTGCGCCAGGCTGCCGGTTTGTAAACCAGGCAACGACTGTCGTAAGAGAGAACGCCCCTATGGCCTACGCCAAGGGGCGTTTTTGTTGTGCGTTGAACGGGATGATAAGCCTTACGCTAAGATTACTTTATGGATAAGGGAGGTAAGAGGGAGAGGTGAAGCATGAGAAAGTGGCGTGCAGCAGGCTGGAAGTGGTTACTGGTTGCTTGGTTGATGAGTGTCACCTTATCCGCACAGGCCAACGTGTGCCCTGACTGGCCCCGTGAACGGCTGGCGCAAGAGAGCCAAACACTGGCAGAGCATATTGCTCGATGGGACAGTGCCTATCACGATCAGGGCGAGTCACTGATTGATGATGAGCTTTACGATCAAGCGGTCGCTCGGCTAGCAAACTGGCAAGCCTGCCTGGGGGAAGTGGCTCGGCAACGGCCGCTAACCAGAGTCACTCGTAGCGCTGGCACGCTAGATCATCCCGTGGCGCAAACGGGCTTGAATAAGGCCGATGATGACGGTGTGCGACGCTTTATGAGCCGCCGAGATGATCTTTGGATCCAGCCTAAGGTCGATGGTGTTGCGATAACGCTACGCTACGAAGAGGGCGTGTTGGTCGAAGCGGTTAGCCGCGGTGACGGTGAACGCGGGCAGAACTGGACGGCTCGTGTACAGCAGCTTCCCACCGTGCCAAACACACTGCCAACGCCGCTATCCGCTGTATTCCAGGGCGAACTCTACTGGATATTAAATGGCCATATTCAGTCGCAGAGTCCCGCCTCTGGCGCGCGAGGTGCTGTTGCCGGGGCCATGGCTCAGGCATCACCTTCGCGGCAAACCCGTGAGCGTATCGGGCTGTTTATCTGGGATTGGCCAGAAGGGCCGAGAGAGATGAATGAAAGGCTTGGCCAACTGACCGCGTTAGGCTTTGATACCGCCGATTACACCCACCCTATCAATGCCCAGCATGACGCCGCCAACTGGCGCGATACGTGGTTTAACGGCCCATTGCCGTTCGCCACCGATGGAGTGGTACTGAAACAGTCCGAGCGCCCAGGGGTTCAACGCTGGTCATCATCGCCGCCGGAGTGGGCCGTTGCGTGGAAATATCCCGCTCAGCAGGCGTTGGCTCAGGTGCGTGGTGTCGAGTTTCGCGTTGGTCGAACAGGGCGCGTGACGCCGCTGTTGTGGCTTTATCCAGTCACGCTAGAAGGACGGCGCATTAGTCGTGTGTCGCTGGGGTCTCTGGAGCGCTGGGAAGCATGGGATGTGCGCCCAGGCGATCACATTGCGATCACATTGGCGGGTCTCACTATTCCACAGGCAACGGAAGTCGTTTGGCAAACTCAGGAGCGAGCGGCCCTTGGCGTGCCCTCGCCAGAGCGTTATCACCTGTTAAGTTGCTTTACGCTTACCACGGACTGCGACTCGCAGTTGCTGGCGCGGCTTAGCTTCTTAAGCGATCAGTTAAACATGCAGGGCGTGGGAGAGGGCACCTGGAAAGCGCTTATGGAGGCAGGTGTTGTGACCGAACTGCTAGGCTGGCTGGCAGCAACGCCGGCACAGCTTCAGCGGGCACATGGCGTGGGAAGCGTTCGTTCAGCAGCGCTTGTCGCTCAGTTCCAGGCCGCACAGGTGGCCTCCTATGTTCAGTGGTTAGCGGCGTTAGGGATACCACCAGGTGGCAGCGCCCAGCTAGGGGATTGGGATACGTTAGCAGGTTACACACACTCAGATTGGCTAGCCGAACCCGGCGTTGGCCCCGTGCGTGCTGACGCGCTGGTGGCATTTTTCAGCCATCCAGACGTGCAGCGGATGGCCGCTCAGCTAAAGCTGGCGGGGGTTGAAGGCTTTTAACCCAATCAGAGGCCTAGCCCGGTAAGTTGCAGCATGAGGTGGAGATAGAGAGGAATTAGTAATGGCGCTAATAGCGTGGTGGTAAGCACCGCTAATGCTCCTTTTTGCGGCTGAATCCCTAGCTCCATCGCGACCACCACCACATTAGAGGCCATGGGTACGACGCCTAACAGTAACAACGCCATACCGAGTTCTGGTGCAAGCGGGCCCAAGGCTTGAAGTAATAAAACGGCGACTAGCATCACCAGCGGCCAAAGTAGGTAACGTAAGCCCACGCAGGTGGCAACAAAGCGGGAGTCCCAAGCATCAATCGTAACCTGGCTAAGGGTCATGCCAATAATCATCATACCTAGCAGGGTGTAGGTGGCGGGGAAAACGTCAAGCGAGTTCATCAGTGCGCTGGGAAGTGTCACGTTAAGTGCACTCAGCAGCAGCGCAGACAAAAACGCGTAGACCAGCGGCAGTCGAGCAATTTTGATCAGACTTTGGCGCATGGAAAAGTGGCCGCGGGCACTTAAGTAAAAGCCCACCGTAAACTCGTATAGATTAATCCCTAACATGCAGAAGAGATAAAGCGTGACACCTTCTGGCGGCAGTAAAATTAGCGCCACGGGCAGGCCAAAGTAACCGGTATTGCCAGTGCCAGAAGAGAACGCTAACAGCGCCCCTTCCTGTGCTCCAAAGCGGTGCTGGGTAAACCAGCGTACGGCCAGCGCCATGGTACTTACCAAGATGAATAGCGCTAGTGTTAATAGCAGATACTCCGCCGTAGGGCCGCCGTTCATCAGTGCACGGAAAATGGTCAGTGGTGCGATCAGATAAACCAGTAATGTGGCAATGGGGCGCGGGTCGATTTTTAAGCGCTGTGCGGCAATCCATCCCAAGCCTACAAACCCCAATAACATCAACAGTGGCCCCATTAGGGCACTTGGCGCTAAATCCATTTCTGCATCCTAGTCGTTAGATGATGACGCTGTTGGTTAAATAGCTCTATGTAACTCAGTAGTTGTGTAAATAGCTAACATGAGCCGAATTAAAGGCCGACTGTGGAATCTTTCATTAGCTCCAGCGCGGCGGAAAGAGGAGAATAACCTAAATTATCACGATGTTAACGCTTTGCGAGGAAGTCCCATGAGCAGTCAAGAGCACCCGTTAGGTATTAGCTTTGAATTCTTTCCGCCCAATACCGATGCGGGAAGAGAGAAGTTAATGCACGTGCGCGATGAACTGGCCGCTCGACATCCGCGCTTTTTCTCGGTCACTTATGGTGCCGGTGGTTCCACTCAAGCGCGCACACGCGATATTGTGCGCACCGTTAGCCAGAGCGGCATTACGACCGCGCCACACCTTTCCTGCATTGGCAGTGAAAAAGCGCAATTGCGCGACCTGCTAGCGCAGTATCGTGAAGAGGGTGTCGACAGCTTAGTGGCGCTACGTGGCGACATGCCATCGGGCATGGGAAGCATTGGTGAGTTGCGCTACGCCAATGAACTGGTCGAGTTTATCCGAGCGGAAACCGGTGACCATTTTGATATTGCGGTGGCCGCCTATCCTGAATCTCATCCACAGGCACCCAACCTCGATAAGGATGTGGAAAACTTTGCCCGTAAAATGAAGGCTGGCGCCAACATGGCCATCACCCAGTACTTTTTTACCGCGGATGCCTACTTCCATTTTGTTGAAAAAGCTCGGGCATTAGGTGTCGAGCAGCCGATTATTCCTGGCATTATGCCGATTACTAACTACACCAAATTGGCGCGTTTTTCAGACGCCTGTGGCGCAGAAATTCCCCGCTGGATTCGCAAGCAGTTGGAAGCTTATGGTGATGATAGTGACGCTATTGCCGCTTTTGGCACCGATGTTGTTAGCCGTTTGTGTGAGCGCTTACTCGATGGCGGTGCACCTGGTCTACACTTCTACACGCTTAATCAGGCAGCACCCGTACTGAAAATTGTTGATAACCTGAGAGGCTAGTGCGCTCTTAAAGAACCTAGCCTAGCGATCAATAAGAACGCCCGCTCGATAGCATTCGAGCGGGCGTTTTCGTTGGGCGGTTAACGGCTAGTGGTTAAGTGAATAGCCGATTGTGCCGTTAAGTGGTGCTGGGTGTGGCCTTATTGCCATGCTGCTTACGCTGCATAATGAACAGCGCTGCGCCAATGGCCAGGCCTGCAATATCGCTGTAAATGCCGCCGTAAATCATAAACAGCGCACCGACCAGCATAACCACACGCTGTAAGGTGTTTACCGGCCCAAAGAACCATGCTTGCACCATGCCTGAAAGCAAGATGATCCCCAGTGTGGCGGTCACCCCGACACGAAGTATTTGCATCGCGGAGCCTTCCATTAGCATGGCTGGGCTGTAGAAGAACATAAACGGCACGATAAATGCAGCAAGACCAATTTTAAACGAAGCGACCGATGTGCCCATGGGGTTATCCCCAGAAATACCGGCGGCGGCGTAAGATGCTAACGCCACTGGCGGCGTAATGGCCGACACGACCGCGAAGTAGAACACAAAGAAGTGTGCTACGAGCGGCTCGATACCAATATTGATCAGGCCGGGTGCCACCACCGATGCTGCTACCGCGTAGGCTGCCGTGGTAGGCATGCCCATGCCGAGCAGGATACTGATCAGCATGGCAAAAACTAATGCCAATAGCTGGCTAACCCCAGCAAGGCCTAACAGCAGTGAAGAGAAGCGCGCGCCGACGCCCGTCAGTGATATAACGCCAACAATAAGGCCCGCGCAAGCACACACCGCGATGATCTGAATCGACATTATGCCCGCTAGTTGGAGGGCTCTCAAAATAGCCCGAATACCCATTTTATTGGGTGAGATCCAACTAACAACTGCCGCTGATGCGGTGGCTAGTGTACCGGCACGGATGACGGAGTAGCCCATAAAGAGAGCGACAATAAGAATGATGATTGGCGCGAATAGATAGACTTGCTTAACCAGCTTGGAGAATAGCGGGATTTCATCTTTACGCATGCCACGCATGCCTTTACGCGCCGCTTCAAAATCCACCATAAAGTAGATAGAGGCGAAGTAAAGAATGGCTGGAATGACCGCCGCAATCGCAATTTCTGTATAAGGAATGCCGGTAACTTCCGCCATGATAAAGGCGCCTGCCCCCATGATGGGCGGCATGATCTGACCACCAGTAGACGCCGCTGCTTCAATGGCACCAGCACTGCGCGCCGGATAGCCGACTTTTTTCATCAGCGGGATGGTAAGCGAGCCAGTCGATACCACATTACCCGCTGATGTGCCGTTGATCATGCCCATTAAGCCGGAGGCAAAAATAGATACTTTCGCCGGGCCGCCACGGGCGCGGCCAGCGGCTGCGAACGCAAAGTTGACGAAGTAATCGCCTACTTTGGAGGCCTGTAAAAACGCTGCGAAAATAATAAACAAAATGATATAAGTCGATGACACCGCGGTCGTTGGGCCAAGGATGCCCGCATCGGTATAGACCTGACTGAAGAAGCGCTGCACGGACAAGCCTGGGTAGCCTAGGAAGCCTGGTAGATGCTGGCCAGCAAAGACATAGACCAAGAAAACCGCTGAAATAACCACCAGTGCTAAACCAGCCACGCGACGAGTAAGCTCAAGAATCAGCAGTGAGCCCGCAATGGCCGCCCAAGAAATGCCGGGAGGAGCAAACGAGGTGCCTGTCGACATGCGCATATTGGTATTAAAGGCCATTAGCAAGTAAGCAGCGCTGGCGATGGCGCACACCATCAGAACGAGATCGGCGGGATTAAAGCGGTGGCGTGCCTGACGATAGAACCACGAGAGAGCAATAGCTGCAGCTGTGGTGGCTATCAGTGGGTAGCCGTAATGCAGTGTCTCAATACTGGGATCGATGCGCATGGCACCGCCATTGAGTGTTTGCTGCATCAGAACGACTTGTATAAGTGCATAGATCGCAGGCGCTAGGAGCGCATAGCTGGCCCATTTGAGCCATGCAGGGGAGGCTTGCTGATCATCTTCTGCAAAGCGAGCACCGGCAAACAGCCCGTACCCTAAAATTAGCGCACCGGCAATGTGTACAATGCGAAACGACCAGGTTTCCATCGGATACACATTGAGCGAAAACAGGTGGAAGCTTGAATAGCCAATGGCCAATGCGGCAAACAAAAAGAACTGCCAGCCAACAAACACACGGCGGTTGGACTCGACAACCTCTTCATCGACACCCTCGGCAATTGACTCGGGTATCGATGAAGCAGTCTGGGCGTCATCCTTGAGGCCGTTGGGGTCTTGATCGGTATTGTGACTCATCAGAGGTCACCCTCACAGCAAAAGCAAAAAAGAAGCGGTAGCGAACGCTGCCCCGCCCGGCCAGCGGAAAACAGGGCAGCGTGAAGAGGGGCTTGGCTTAGTTGATCATGTCATCATCGATGTCGTAGCCATTCTCTTCGTACCAGCGTGCGGCGCCCGGATGGAAGGGCAGCACATTGTTGTGGACGATGTTTTCTGGAATGGTGGTTTCAGCGCTGCGGTGCACTGAGCGCATACGGTCATTGTTTTCCATCGTGGCTTTGGTGACTTCATAGATAAAGTCTTCCGGCAGATCACAGCCCGCAATGGCGAAGTTCCACATAGACACAGCGCGTGCGTCTTCTTCCAGTGTGGTGTAAGTGCTTGCTGGGATAGTGAATTCAGCAACCGGGAAGGCATCCAGGACGGTGGCCATCTCTTCTTCGGTAAACTCAATGATGTTCACATCGGTCTGTACTTCGAGTTGGCTAACGGCCGGAATCGGAATACCCGCTGCAAACGCGATCACATCCAGCAGGCCATCCTGCAACTGACCACCTAAGTCAGACCAGCCGCCATTACGACGATCAAACTCAACGCCCAGCGTTTCGAGGATAGCGGGGAAGTAAGTGTCTGATGTAGAAGCGGCTGGGCCGAAGCCAATGCGCGCGCCATCAGGAATGTCTGAGATGGATTCAATGCCTGAGCTTGAAAGAGCGGCAATAGAGAAGGGTGTTTCATACATCGGGAACAGCGCGCATACGTTGTCCATTGCCAAGCCAGGCGCTAGTGGACTTTCACCGTTAACAGCGTCCGACGCTGGGCCCATCGTCGTTAGACCAAAGGCCATATCGCCGCTATGTACGAGCGCTAGGTTTTGAGTAGGGCCGCCGGTGACTTCACCGCCACCTGAAACATCCAGCTCGTCAGCAATAAAGTTAGCCCAGCCTGAGCCATAAACGAAGTAGGTGCCGCCCTGACTTGCGGTACCGACAGTGAAGTTATCGGGCCATTCTGAGCGGTCTGCTTGGGCAGTGCCTGCTGCTAAAAGGGCACTACTGGCAAGAAGGGCGACGGTTTTAGGCATCATATTGCGCATGGCGAGATTTCCTAAGCTGTTATTGGGATTATCGTCTGGCGTGCTGGCACAGCCAGTGGCTTCAACGTTAAGCAATTTGTATACAGCGATAGTCATGCCAATAGGCGGGCTGATTATTAAAATCAGCTACTTAAAGTTTTCTTATTCAACTTTGGTTGAAACTAAAAAAGCGTTAAGTGTCTGGGGTTTCGCACACCATAGGTTAGTTGGTGTGTGGTTTTTCGCACACTTTTGTGAGTGAGGAGTGAGGAGTGAGGAGTGAGGAGTGAGGAGTGAGGAGTGAGGAGTGAGGAGTGAGGAGTGAGGAGTGAGGAGTGAGGAGTGAGGAGTGAGGAGTGAGGAGTTGGTATGCCCCCAACGTAGTGGAGGCTTAAATCGAAAGCGGTAGCATAAATGCTGGGAATAGGCGGTTAACGTTTAGGTTTACTGGGGTCGAGAATGCGTACTGGCTGTACATCCTGCGTTTTTTGCTCTTCGCGTACTTGGTTAACGCGGGTAGTCAGCTCTGGTGCTGTCTCATCTTCAATCGGCAACTGCTCGAAAAAATCGCAGTTAACGCATTCCCGGTAGCGAATGTTGTTTTGCTCCCAGGCGCGAATCCGGTCCATGGCCGCGCAGCGTGGGCAGGTTACCCCAGCAATAAAGCGTTTCACACTCGACATAACAGGCTCCAAGGGTGCGGTAACAAGACAGATACCGCACCCGGTGATAGTGAAAATAAACCTCAGGCTGCGCGGATACCGCTATGGCGTAATAGTGGCTCTACGCTTGGTTCGCGGCCTCGGAAAGCGCGAAATAGCTCGGCGGCATCCCTCGCGCCGCCTGGTTCCAGAATTTCCTGGCGGAAGCGTTGGCCAGTGTTAGGGTCAAAAATCCCGGCTTCTTCGAACGCGCTCCAAGCATCGGCAGAGAGTACTTCCGCCCATTTATAACTGTAATAGCCTGCTGCATAGCCGCCCGCAAAAATATGGCTAAAGCTATTCTGGAAGCGGTTAAAGTCAACCGTCGGCACGACGGATGTGTGGCTACGTACGTCGTTCAATAGCGTTTGAACGTCGCTGGCGCTAGGCGCTTCCAATTCATGGTGCAGGCGCAAGTCGAATAATGAAAACTCTATTTGGCGCACCATCCCCATTGCTGACTGAAAGTTCTTGGCAGCCTGTAAACGCCCTAGCAGGTCTGCGGGCAGAGGCTCACCAGTATCGACGTGCTTGGCAATCAAGTCTAACCCTTCGCGTTCCCAGCAGTAGTTCTCCATAAATTGGCTGGGCAGTTCAACCGCATCCCAAGCAACACCGTTAATGCCAGAGATATCGGCGATGTCCTGTTTGGTCAGCATGTGATGCAAGCCGTGGCCGAACTCATGGAACAGCGTGGTGACTTCATCATGGGTTAGCAACGCAGGTTTATCGCCCACTGGGGCGGTGAAGTTGCAGGTGAGAAACGCCACTGGCAGTTGTAGGCCATTTTCAGTTTGACGACGTACTCGGCAATCCGCCATCCACGCTCCGCCACGCTTGTTTTCGCGAGCGTACAAATCCAAATAGAAACCGGCGATCGGCTTACCTTGTTCGCTAATGCGGAAATATTGAACATCGTTGTGATAGCTAGGCGCATCAGGCGCTGCTTCCACGCGAACACCGTAAAGACGTTCTACTACCTGGAATAGCCCATCTACCACCTGTGGCGCAGGGAAGTAAGGGCGAAGCTGCTCTTGTGAGATGGAGTGACGTGCCTCGCGCAGCTTTTCGCTGGCATAGGACACATCCCACGGCTCAAGCGTTTCAAGCCCTAGTTCCTCACGGGCATAGTCGCTGAGCTCCGCGACTTCTTCCTTGGCCTGGGGAACAGCGCGGCGAGCTAGGTCATTCAAAAACTCAAGCACCTGTTCGGGAGAGTCGGCCATCTTAGTGGTGAGCGAGTAATCGGCGTAGGTATTAAAGCCAAGCAGGTGGGCGAGCTCTTGGCGGAGCGCCAAAATCTCTTCAAGAACGGGAGCGTTATCGAACTTACCTGTGTCTGGGCCTTGATCGGAAGCACGCGTGACAAACGCGGTGTATACCTCTCGCCGCAACTCTCGGTTGTCGGCATAACTGATAATGGGGAAAAAGCTCGGGAAATCGAGGGTGATGCGATACCCATCGACTCCTTTTGCCTGAGCGGTTGCTTTTAGCGTATCAAGCGCGCTTTCCGGCACGCCGGTGAGTTCATCAAGATGACCAATATCCTTATGCCAAGCTTGGGTAGCATCGAGCACGTTGTTTGAAAACTGATTGGATAGGCTGGAGAGACGCGCTTGAATCTCGCCGTAGCGAGCCTTTTTGTCTGCAGGTAAATCAACCCCAGCTAAGCGGAAATCACGTAAAGCGTTTTCTACTGTGCGCTGCTGAGCAGGCGTTAGCGTTGCCCATTCATCACCCTGCTTAAGCGCTTGCCAGCCATTAAAGAGACCTTCGTGTTGTCCCATCCAGGTGCTAAACGCTGAGAGTTTTTCCAAACATGCTTGATAAGCTTCCCGCAGCTCGGCTGTGTTCATCGTGCCGTTGAGATGAGAGATGGGCGACCACGCTTGGGTAAGCCGGTCATTAACAGCCTCTAGCGGCGCAGCAAAGTTATCCCAACGTGGTGGCGCTGTAGCGGCCTGTTGAGCGAGTCGGTCGATGACTTCTCGGCTTTCATTCAGCAGCGTTTCTACCGCAGGCACGACGTGTTCGGCGCGAATGTCAGCGAAAGGGGGAAGCTCGTGCGGCTCTAGCAACGGATTGCGGGACATAGGCACCTCTTAGGCATTAATTTTTTAACTCGCAACGTTTTTAATACGTTAGGGGCGCATAAAAACGCAATAATAATGACACAGTGCGGGCGGTGAGGCCGTGTTTCAATGCTTGGGCTGAATACTGTGGCTTGAACCAGGGTTTGGCCTGGGCGTAAGCGCCTGCTAGGCTTGCCGCCTTTTAGTGTTGCCAACTAGTGCCACCAATGGCAGGAGCAAGTGATGAGTGAAACGCTGGAGCGCTGGGGGTCAAAGCGGGCCTTTATCTTAGCGGTAACGGGAGCTGCAGTTGGGCTGGGTAATATTTGGCGTTTCCCGTACGTTGCAGGCGAGAACGGTGGTGCGGCATTTTTATTGATCTATGTGGCGTTTGTACTGCTGTTAGGTATCCCCGTAATGATGGCCGAGATTTTAATTGGTCGGGCAGGGCGTCGTGGGCCAATGCAAGCGCTAAGTAAGCTGGCCGTTGAAGCAGGTGCTTCTCGACACTGGCGCTGGTTAGGGTTATTTGGTGCATTCACCGTCTTCTGTATTTTATCGTTTTACTCGGTGGTGTCAGGTTGGTCGATTGAGTTTTTAGTCGCTTCAATTAACGGCAATTTTGATGGTGCAAGCGCAGCAGAAATAGGTGCGGGTTTCGATGCATTTCTGGCAAACCCAGGCCTGTTGATTTTTAACCACTCGTTGTTCCTATTTATGACCATGACGGTGGTGGCAGCGGGCGTTGCCAAAGGCCTAGAGAGGTTGAACAACCTATTAATGCCGCTGCTGTACGGTTTATTGTTGCTACTGGCTGGTTATGCCACAACCACTGACGGATTTGGTACAGCCCTTTCATGGCTGTTTTTACCGTCGTTTGGCGATGTAACGGCCTCAGTGGTGTTGCACGCCATGGGGCATGCGTTTTTTACCCTGGCAGTAGGGGCCTGCGCGCTAATGGCTTACGGGGCTTATATGCCTGATGAGCAGAGCCTACCGAAAGCTGCGTTTGCAGTTGCAATGCTCGACATCAGCGTTGCCTTGTTAGCAGGGATTGCGATCTTTTCGGTGGTATTTGCCCAAGGTATGGACCCTGCTGACGGCCCAGGGTTGATGTTTGTGACGCTGCCTATTGCTTTTTCTGAGCTGCCTTGGGGAGCGTTTTGGTTAAGTGTGTTCTTTCTGTTGCTCTTATTGGCTACCTGGACCTCAGCGATTAACCTCGCTGAACCCATGGTGGCGACGTTGCAAGGGCTTGGATGGCGGCGCAGTGTGTCAACGGCCGTCGTAGCGTTGAGTGTATGGCTGTTGGGGCTGCTTTCGGCGTTTTCGTTTTCTACTCTCGCCGACTTCAGGCCGTTGTTTGGGCGCAATGTGTTTGAGCTAGTCAGTAGTATTCCGCCTGATATTTTCCTGCCTTTGGGCGGGCTGTTAATTGCTATCTTTGCGGCCTGGGTGATGCCCCGTATGCAGGTTGTACAAGCATTGGGTGTTGGGGAGAGTGGCTATGTACTCTGGCGTAATATTGTACGCTGGGTGTCGATTCCGCTGACGTTTATTGTATTGCTAGGCGGGTTGCTATAGTCCTTGAATATTTGAATCCAATAGCGTTTAAGCAGGAGTGTGCAATGAGCAATGCCCTACGACCCTTTCAAGGTATTTCGCCTCGCCTTGGCGAGCGGGTTTATATCGACCCTGCTAGCGTGGTGATTGGTGATGTGGAGCTGGGCGATGACTGTTCGGTGTGGCCGATGACGGTGATTCGGGGTGATATGCATCGGATTCGCATTGGCGCTCGCACTAGCGTGCAGGATGGCAGCGTGCTGCATATTACCCATGCCAGCGATTTCAATCCTGACGGCTTTCCACTGACGATTGGTGATGATGTCACCATTGGCCATAAAGCGATTTTGCATGGCTGTACGCTGGGTAGTCGCATTTTGGTGGGTATGGGGGCGATTGTGATGGATGGGGCGATTGTCGAGGATGAGGTAATTATTGCTGCTGGCGCGGTAGTCACGCCAGGCAAACGTTTGGAAAGTGGCCATGTATACGCTGGAAACCCGGCGAAAGCATTGCGTCCACTTAAAGATAAAGAGCGCGCTTTCTTTCCTTACACAGCAGGTAACTACGTTAAGTTAAAAGATCAGTTCCTCGCTCAGTAAATTTTCTAATATAGGTGCTAAGCAGTTGGCCTAACACTCTTTTTTCTTAAATAGTCATGTTGCGGCAGCCAAAAGTCTGGTAATTTATCCAGTTTTCCAGGATGCCGCGCTATGGCGAATTTTCGCACGCACATTACGGTAGCAGCAGCAGGCGGCGTGCTAATGGCTTATGTCGGCTGGCAGGCTGAGTGGTGGCCAGCGACTCAGGCGCTATTAATTATTGCCCTGGTAGCCTTTGGCGGTATTTTGCCTGACATTGATGCAGACCGTTCCCGATCTATCCGTCTGATTTTTAATCTTTTATCGGTGCCTTCGCTGGTGCTTGGTGTGTTGTTGCTGCAGCCCTGGTTAACACCAGGTTTGTTGCTAGTGGCGTGTGGTGGCATTTACGTTAGCGTGCGTTATTTTGCGGCGGTGGTGTTCTCACGGCTAACGGTTCATCGAGGTATTTGGCACTCATTGATGGCGGCTGTGCTGTGCGCGCTGATGACTGCCGCGTTTAGTTTTCACTTGCTGGCACAGCCAGCTTGGCTGGCCTGGTGCCATAGTGCAGCGGTACTGCTAGGATTTATCATTCACTTGAGCCTGGACGAGCTTTTCAGCGTGGACCTAGAAGGTGCGCGGTTAAAACGCTCTTTTGGAACCGCGCTAAAGCTGGGCGATGGTCGTCGCCCACTCTCGAACGTCTTTATGCTGATTGCGCTATTTACCTTGGTGCCTTGGGTGCCGCCGTGGGACGTGTTGATTGAGTTGTTTCATCAAGGGTCGCTGCTATGGCGATAATCGTCAGCGCTTAAACTGTGTTTTTTGAGTTTGTCGTAGAAGGTTTTGCGGGGTATTCCCAGATGACGGCATACGTCGGTTACGCGCCCATGATGTCGGGACAGGGATTGGCTAATCAGGCTCTTTTCAAATAGCTCTACTTGGCGCGGCAACGTTGGCTCTTCGGTGTCGGCGTTGGCCCCTTCCAGTAGCGCATCCAGGCGGTAGTCAAAGGCTGCTCCCAGTAACACATAACGCTCTGCAAGGTTACGCAGCTCGCGAACATTACCAGGCCAGTCGTGGGCCAGCAGGGCGGCTATCGAATGGCTATCCAGGGTAGGGGCTTCTAAGCCACTGCGGTTGGCAGCGACCACGGCGAAATGCTGGAACAGCAACGGAATGTCCTCACGCCGTTCGCGTAGCGCGGGCAGTGGCAGGGTAACCACGTTGAGTCGATAGTAGAGGTCTTCGCGAAAGCTCCCCTCTTCGGCAGCGACTTTGAGATCCACTTTGGTGGCCGCAATCACTCGTATATTGAGTGGCACCGTCTCGTTGGCCCCTAGGCGCTCGACGCTACGCTCTTGCAATACGCGCAACAGCTTCACCTGAAGTGCCAATGGCATTGATTCGATCTCATCCAGGAACACGGTGCCACCATTGGCATGCTCAAACTTACCAATTCGCCGTTCTACAGCGCCGGTAAAGGCGCCTTTCTCATGGCCAAACAGTTCTGACTCTATGGTGTTTTCTGGTACTGCGCCGCAGTTGATCGCCATAAATGGGCTATTGCGCCGGGCGCTACGTTCATGAATGGCGCGGGCGACAAGGTCTTTTCCGGTGCCGGTTTCGCCAAATAGCAGCACATCAGCCTCTACTTGGCTGATGCGCTGAATCATTGCCGCCAGACGAGAAATCACGGGTGTGCGGCCCACAAGGCGTGGCCCAAGAGCTGCCTGCTGAACCTCAAGCTCGGCTTTTAAGCGTAAATTTTCCAGGCTCAGCTGGCGCTTTTCGATTCCTCGCCTCACGACATCAAGTAGCTGATCCCCAGCAAAAGGCTTTTCCAGAAAGTCCCAGGCACCTGCACGCATCGCCTCCACCGCGGTTGAGATGTCACCGTGGCCAGTGATTAAGATAATCGGCAGTGTGGCATCGCGGCTGTGTAATTCATGTAATAGCGCCATACCGTCCATTCCAGGCATGCGAATATCACTCACGATTACGCCGGGAAAGTTTGCTGGTAGTGCCTCAAGCGCTTGTTCTGCAGACTCAAAACAGTGAGGCGTGTAGCCAGCGAGTTCGAGTGTTTGGCTGGCGGTGATACGCAGGTGTGGTTCGTCGTCGATCACCATGACCGGCAGCGTCGACGGCTCATGCATGGTTGTTACTCTCCTTGACTGAGTATGGCGGCAGTACGTTAGGTGTTGCTGAACAGGGTAGCGTAATGATGAAGCGCGCCCCGCCAGTGGGCTGATTTGCTACCTGCAGCTTGCCGCCCAGATCCTCCATAATACGTGAGGAAATCGAAAGTCCTAGCCCTAATCCGCTACCGGGTGCTTTGGTGGTGAAGAAGGGTTCGAAAATTTGGCCCAAGTGGTTTTCCGCAACACCTGGGCCATTATCGGCAACGCTGATCATCACTTGCTGTTGTGCGATTTCGACACTTAGCGTCAGCATGGGTGATGCTACCTCTTTCATGGCCTGTAATGCGTTACTGATCAGATTCACCAGTACTTGCTCCAGGCGGACTAAATCACCCTCAACCCAAAGCGTTTCCTCGGGCCATTGTTGGACTACCTCGATGCCATCATCTCGTAAGCGGCTGTGAAATAAACGCAGGGCGTACTCAATACAGGCTTGCACAGAGATTGTTTCCTGGCGCTCGCTACTCTTACGAGAGAACTGGCGCAACTGAGCACTAATATCGGCCATGCGCTGGGTAAGCTCGACAATTTGCGCTAGGTTGGCGTCCGCTTTATCTACCCGCGCCAGTTCAATAAACCGCCGGCCATTTTCAGCGTAGGCACGAATAGCTGCTAATGGCTGATTTAACTCGTGATTAATACCGGCAGCCAATTGACCCAATACCGCAAGCTTTGCTGCCTGGATCAGCTCATCTTGGGTTTGGCGTAGATTAGCTTCTGCTCGCCGCCGCTCTTCTATTTCACCAGAAAGCCGCTGATTACTGGCGACTAAATCACGTGTTCTTCGTTCTACGCTAACCTCTAGTTCATCGCGTACCCTGGCTAAGGTTTGTCGTTCGCGCTCTGCAAATGCTTCGCGCTCTCGGCGTAAACGCATGCGTTGCCAACCAATGCCGCCGCCCAGGGCTATCACGCCATATAAGCCTCCCGCCATCAGCGCCGCAATCCACTGGGCGTTCACCACGGGAGTGAGTGGTTTTAAAATATGCATTTGCCAGCCAAACTCTGGGATGGGGCGCGTAAGGCTTAAATAGTGCCCACCGCTTAGTGGGCCGCTAGCAAAGCTAACGAGATAGCTATCGGACCCGTAAGGGGCTTCAAGCTCAATGCCGGAGGGCGTTAAAGGCTCCATTGCATAGCGTCGGGTTGCCCGTAGGGTGTCAAGTTGGTCGTCGGTGAGAGGATGGAGGGCATTCATGCGCAGCTCAGGGTGGCTGGCCATGAAAATAATATTGTCGCTGTCGGTGACAAACAGCTCAGCGTCCTGTTCCGCCCAGCCCTCTTCAACATCGTCGAGCAGCACTTTGACGACGATAACGCCGTCGGGTTTTGCATCGGGCGAGGTGTCATCAAGCCACACTGGTGCAGAAAAGTAGTAACCACGCTCAAGCGACTGTACGCCTAAACCAAAGAAACGCCCCTGCCCTCCGGTAATGGCGTCGGTGTAATAGCTGCGAAACGCATAGTTTTGACCAATGAATGTATTGGGGCGGTGCCAGTTGCTGGCAGCGATGGTATCGGCGTTACGGTTAAGCAAATAGACATCAGAGACCCCAGAGGTAAAGCGAAAACGGTCAAGCAGCAAGTTGAGCGGCATGGGGTCTTGGCTGTCTGGAGAGTCTAAAAAACGTTGTACGCCTTCCCTGGTCGCCAGCATTTGTGGCAAATAATCATAGCGCAGCAGGTAACCGTTTAAGTTGGCGGCAGAAAGCCGCAGCTCGTTTTCGGCATCGTCTTGTAAGTTTGATAGCGCCTGCTCGCGGGCTAGTTGAGCGGCTTGCCACATGCATAGCATGAGCCCTAGCGGAATCGCGATCAGCCAGAGTAGTCGCCAGCGATGGTCTGAAAGGCGAGGTAAGCGACTCATGCGGGTGTGCTACTGGTACCTTGGGCACGACGCAGTGCTCGCTGGGCGCGGGTTTCCGCTCTGGCCATCTCGAGAAGACCTTCCTCAACGTACACTAGGTGCTCGTGCGCTCGGCTGCGGGCATCTTCAGCACGGCCTTCTAAAATCGCATCTAGCAGGGCGCGGTGCTGCTTCATTAACTGCGAGCGCGAGTCGGGCTTTGCAAAAAGATGGGCGAGGTTATCAACGATGCTCTGCTCTAATAAATGGAAAATGCCTCGAATAGTGTGAAGTAACAGTACGTTATGAGCGGCTTCTGCAATAGCGAGGTGGAAGGCGGCATCCAACTTTGCTTCTTGGGCGGGGTTGGCGCCCACAAACCCACCGTCAAGTTCTTCAAAGCGCTGGATTAATACGGCTTTGTCCGCTGGCGTTGAACGTAGCGCGGCGTAATAAGCTGAAATACCTTCCATCGCATCGCGGAATTCAAGCAAATCCAAATGAAATTCGTTGTGTCGGGAAAGCATCTCCAACAAAGGGTCGGTGTAGCCGCTGTTTAGCGTTTCATTCACGAAGGTACCACCCCCTTGGCGGCTGGTAAGCAGGCCTCGTGCAGCAAGTTTTTGAATGGCTTCACGTAGAGAGGGACGCGACACGCCAAAACGTTCAGCAAGCTCTCTTTCTGGGGGCAGGCGCTGGCCAGGCTTGAGGCTACCTTCAAGAATCATTGCCTCAAGGCGCTCGGTAATCACATCAGCCAAGCGCTGCTGGCGGAGCGGTGGATAAGTCATTAGTGCAGGTCCTCATAATTGGTAAGACCAATAGTAGGGGCTTTAATGATTTGTCTCAACAGTAAAAGGCTAGCAAGTTGGTGACTATTAGCACCGCTTGTTTGGTTTATAACTAAAGTATATGACCAAAATACGCCATGGTGAGCGATGCGCGTTTGACACGACTGCGACGTCTCATTACTGTTGGTGCTAATTTTTTTGTAAATTGGTAAAACCAATTTTATCTAGGGCGTTTAACACTGACGCTTCGATGACCGTTTATAGATAGTACTTATCGATAGTGCATCTATTTGTTGCATAGGGCCTGCCATGATCATTTCATCACCGACGGACTACCGCCTAGCTGCCAAGCGTCGTATCCCACCGTTTCTGTTTCACTATGCTGATGGCGGGTCATACGCAGAGCATACGTTGCGGCACAATGTTGAAGATCTAGCGGGTATCGCGTTGCGGCAACGGGTGTTGAAGGATATGTCGTCGCTATCGCTGGAAACCGAGCTGTTTGGTGAAAAGATGGCAATGCCTCTTGCCTTGGCGCCGGTGGGGCTAACAGGCATGTACGCTAGGCGTGGTGAAGTCCAGGCAGCACGGGCAGCGACCAAGAAAGGCATACCGTTTACGTTATCGACGGTCTCCGTATGCCCAATTGCAGAAGTGGCAGCGGCAGTGGAGCGGCCCATCTGGTTTCAGCTTTATGTATTGAAGGATCGGGGCTTTATGAAGCACGTGCTTGAGCGTGCTAAGGCGGCAGGGGTTAAAACATTAGTCTTCACCGTTGATATGCCTGTGCCTGGAGCGCGTTATCGCGATGCTCATTCAGGCATGAGCGGCAAAAGCGGGCCTATGAAACGTATGCTTCAGGCTGCGTTGCATCCTCTTTGGGCTTGGGATGTCGGTGTGCATGGTCGCCCGCATGATCTAGGCAATGTGTCTGATTATCGTGGTCAGCCGACGGAGCTTGAAGATTATATTGCCTGGCTTGGCGATAACTTTGATCCCTCTATTTCCTGGAAAGATCTGGATTGGATTCGTGAGCAGTGGGATGGCCCAATGGTTATTAAGGGCATACTGGATGCTGAAGATGCCCGTGATGCAGTCCGCTTCGGGGCTGATGGCATTGTAGTTTCAAACCACGGTGGCCGTCAGTTGGATGGCGTGCCTTCTACCGCGCGTGCCCTGCCTGCTATTGCCGATGCAGTTAAGGGCGATCTGGCCATCCTGGCTGATTCTGGTGTGCGTAATGGGTTGGATGTAGTAAGGATGATTGCCATGGGCGCAGATACAGCATTGATTGGTCGCGCCTTTATCTATGCGCTTGCAGCAGCAGGTGAGGCGGGAGTTGCTAACCTGCTTGAGCTTTTCGAAAAAGAGATGAAGGTGGCGATGACGCTCACCGGTGCGCGAACGATTGCTGATCTCAGCACCGAGTCATTAGTGCCTGACGCGATTCCTGCGCTTAAATAGAGAGGACGCTGCTGCTGGCATTGGGGTAATAGACGAATGTTGAAGTTTTTTTACAAAAGCCCTTGCCAAGTCGGCAGCGAATCCGTAAAGTACGCATCCGCTGCCGGGGACGCACAGCGTTACCAGCGGTGAATGAAGGTGAAAACCTTCGGTTTGTCAGAGAGTTAGAAGAACTCAGCAGCAATATACTGC
>NZ_JAIRBO010000018.1:0-13660 GCF_021151565.1 Halomonas sp. IOP_6
ACGATCTTCGCCCTCACGATCCAGTACTGATTCCAGGGATTCCAGCCACTCCGTGGTTTCGAGCGGATCGAGATCTTCTCTTGTCTCCAGACTCATAGAGGTCTCTCCGAATGACGATAAATGACAATGAGCCCCGCCAACCCTTAGGGCCTGGGGCGGCTGCGGTGTTTAGCCACCACAGGCCGATAAAACACCGACGCCTAAGCGTCGCGTAGAGGTTTTCTTTCTACATTCAACAAGCTACGTACTTTCCGATGTAGTAAAGCTACACAATTGTCGTAAAAGTTAGCCTTTTGTATATGAGAAGATACCGCAAAGTCGTCACTCTGCCAATTCCAGCAAGCCCTAAAAGGCTATCGAAAACAGACTATTGCACCGCAACATAAAAAAATAGTAAGACTTTAGACGAATCTACCAAACGCTCAAAAATGTAGCCAAACTACCGTTTTATTTACTTACGAGTGAAGTACTTAATTAAATTTCCAACGTTCTTTTACAAATTTATTAACCCAGCGCTAAGCATCTAACTGTTGATAATAATAAGCCCAGTCAAAGGCTGGCCCTGGATCAGTTTTACGCAGTGGAGCCACGTGAGCATGACCGGTAATGCGTGACTTATCCAGCTGTGGGTAGCGCGCTATTAGCCACTGAGTTACCGCTACTAACCTTTGATATTGCGCTTTGGTAAAAGGGGTCACGTCGTCACCCTCCAGCTCAATACCCACTGAAAAGTCATTTAAGGCTGTTCGCCACGCCTTTTGATACGGATCCAGCCAGCATGAGCGCCCGGCATGCCAGGCGCGATGATCTGTATCAACAAACTGTAAGCACTCGCCATCGCGACGAATCAGAAAGTGAGCTGATACCCTAAGATGTGCAATCTCAGCAAAAAAGGGGTGCTCTGCTGAATTTAGCTGGTTAGTAAACAGTGCCTCAATGGCATCACCACTAAACTGACCGGGCGGCAAACTAATCGCATGAATAAGCAGTAGCGAGACCTCACTATTGGGGCGCTGATCGCAGTTGGGTGATGCCATTTGTCTAGCGCTTGGCCACTGCCCATCAAAGGCTGTACTTTTCATAACAGATACACTCTTCTCTACGTTGGCATTCTCTTTCACTATAATGCCCAACACACTCAATAACGCCTAGAGAACTCACCGCCATGCATTATGAAAACGCTCTTGCCGAAGAGATACGCGCTAGCGCAGCCCGCTTACTAGCTGAGGATATTGGCCCTGGCGATATTACAGCGCAGCTAATCCCTGAGAACCAATGGGCAACCGCCAGCATCATTACGCGTGAACCCGCAGTACTTTGTGGTGTTGCTTGGGTAGATGAGATTTTTCGACGGTTAGATAACCGCGTTACGCTACGTTGGCAGGCAGCAGACGGCGACTCTCTTCAAGCAGATCAGTGTTTTTTAGAGCTAGAAGGGCCTGCTCGCAGCCTACTGACCGGTGAGCGTGCTGCCCTAAATATGCTGCAAACATTGTCTGCCACGGCTACATCAACACGACATTACGTTGATTTAATTGAAGGCACTAATGTCCGTCTACTAGATACGCGTAAAACATTGCCTGGAATGCGCCTAGCTCAAAAGTACGCAGTAACCTGCGGCGGTGGACATAATCATCGGATTGGATTGTGGGATGCTTTCTTAATTAAAGAGAATCATATTACTGCTTGTGGCGGTATTCCGGCAGCCGTTGAGCAAGCTCGTAAATTGGCAAGTGACCTGCCAGTAGAGGTAGAGGTGGAAACGTTTGAGGAGCTTGATCAAGCACTGGCCGCAAAGGCAGACATTATCATGCTCGATAATTTCGCCTTAGAAGACTTGCATGTAGCCGTCGAAATAACTGGTGGGCGGGCAACACTTGAGGCCTCTGGCAATGTCGGCGCAGCAACATTGAAGGCAATTGCCGATACCGGTGTTGACTGCATTTCCAGCGGCGCACTCACCAAAGACCTAAAATCGATCGATTTATCGATGCGCATTACCCACACCTTCGACGTTTGATGTATTCAGGTTTCGACAGCGTTGAGCTTTTTGACTAAGTGATAGCGTTTCAAAAGCTCGCCACTGCGCTCTACCCACTGCTCGCCGAGGTTGCTAAAACCTCGGCGAATCAAACGTTCATAAAGCACTAAGCTTGCTTCAATTTCTACACTCGACACGCCCTGCTCAAGCAGCATACGTTCAGCGTGTATCAACAATGTGGTACCGATCCCGCGTCCAGTCAGTGAAGGCCACACATAAAGTGTCTCTATACGTTTGGCCGCAACATCCAGCTCTAAAAACCCGACACATCGCCCATCACAGCTGGCAACCAGCGTAGTATAAAGCGTTTGTCTGGCCGCCCAGGCGCTTGCCTCGCGTGGCAGAGCATTCGCCCAAGCTCGGCGTTCGTCTACACCATAGTGGGAAGCAGCGCCCTGCATCACCGCGTGATAAAACACCTCTGCTTGGTCAGCTGCGTCACGGGCAAACCCTTCACGATAGATAATTCGTGGAGTGGGCGCAGAAGGTGTTTGGCTCACGTTAGTACTTGTCACATTAGTACTTGTCACATTAGTACTTAGCATATATACAACTCCACTATTTAATTATCGCACCTTAACGGGTCATTGCATCCCAACTCGATGCTTGACTGCTTTATACTTCGTTTTTATCTACACGTAAGGTGTGTCATGCACGATATATCCATAAATGAGTCATTTACCATCAACCCTATAGGTTATATTGAAAGCGACTACCCTGATAAGTTTGGCATTCCTCGCCAACCAGGACTAGCGACGGCAGCGAAAGCGACACTGATATTAACGCCCCCCTTCAACACACCGTTAAGCGTTCGTGGACTAGAAGCATTTAGCCACTTATGGATCAGCTTTATTTTTCACCGCAGTCCCGAAGAGTGGGCTCCCCTTGTACGCCCACCCCGACTGGGTGGCAATAAAAAAATAGGGGTATTCGCGAGTCGTAGCACACATCGGCCTAATCGTTTAGGGCTATCGCTCGTTGAGCTAGTGGGTATTGATACACACAACGGTGCACGCCTATTGCTCAAAGGAGCAGATTTAATGACAGGTACACCCGTGGTAGATATCAAACCTTACCTGCCTTGGACTGAAGCCGTTCCGAATGCACGCTCAGGCTTTGCCCCAGTACCGCCACCCTTTTACCCCGTAGAATTCTCTTCAGCGGCCGAAAAAGCACTTGCTCAACGCGCAGATGCTAGTGACTTAAGGCAGCTAATTACTCAGGTATTAGGCCAAGACCCACGACCAGCCTACCATCATGATCAACCAGAACGGGAATATGGCATGCAGTTAAGAGATGTCAATATTCGTTTTCAAATACAACAGATGCCTGAGCTAGGCAACGTCGTTTATATAATCAGCATTCAAAAAAACAACTAACAATTGGCACTTCGGCAACTCACAACTCACAACTCACAACTCACAAGAAGGTAGCTTCATTGTAAACTGACTACCTCTACCAAACTCACTTTCACAGCAAATCTCGCCGCCATGCTTAGCTGCTACCGTTTTCACTAATGCTAGCCCGAGACCATGCCCTTCTGCCACGCCATCCTTATCGCTGCGCGTAAAGTCGTCGAAAATATCGTTAATTTCATCAGACTCAATACCGACGCCATTGTCAGAAACCTGCAGCACAATCCACTTACCCTGTCGATACACAAGAACATTAACTTCGCCCCCAGAAGGCGTATACTTAACGGCATTTTCAATTAAGTTAAACACAGCTCTTGCAAGATAGTTCTTGTCGCCCATCATCGGGGCGCCATCTTCATCTTTTAGCTTGCTCACCACTTTAATATCTTTTAATTTCGCAAGTGGGTAAACTTGATCTAGCACTTCCATAACAACATCTTCAAAAAGCACAAACTCTTTTTTCAAGTCAAATGACTTGGCTCGCGTTAAATTAATAAAGTCGTTAATCATCCCAAGCCCCATCGTGAGGCATTGTTCCAAATAGCTATAGAAATTAGCTTGCGTTGCGGCCGAGGCTGGATTTTTTTGGGCTTCTAGAAATGCTAGCGCTCTTGCCTGAGGAGCTTTCATATCATGTGACAGGAAACTAAGCATACTAGACCTCTGTGCTTCAGCTTCTACTTCACTTGTCAGGTCAACCAGCCATACTAACCAGCCCCCAGCCGCACTATTCGTCGTTGTAGATAACTCTCCCATCTCCAGTCGGTACGTTCGCCCATCTCTATCAGTACATAATCCACCTATTTGAATGCCGTTGACGTTACTCATTCCAGCTGGCTGGGGTGGCCATATAGTCGAAAAACCGTGTTTCTCTTCAAAGGTTAGGAAGGATGGCAAAGCATCAATGTGATCGATGACCTGCTCTCCTTCCTCCCAACAAATCGCCAATGCTTTTTTATTTGCCTGTAGAACCTCTCCCTTCTTATTTAGTATGAAGATGGGGAGCGGTAATGAGTGCATTGCATCTAATATGAATCGCCGCCCTTCTACAATTCTACCTAGCGCAAACTCAAGTGCTTGAGACTGCTGATAAAGTTTCCCACCCTCACCTCGAATATCATCAGGCTCCCTAAACGGCAAGATAGATGGTTCTTGATATAACAATTCCAGCTCACGCTTAAACCAAGACAGCAATGTTGCCTGGCTTTGCCAAACAATTGCAATGAAGGCGATGCCCAATGCTATTAGGCTCGCAAAAGGAGGCCACCACCACCTAAAATTCAGCGCAACTAGAGAAGCGCATAACACCCCAATACCGAGCGATAGCACCACTAGTAATAAATAACGAAACCTTAACCACCATGCCAATAGCATTAAGACAACAATAGGCAAGCTTGCTAAAAAAGCCCCTATCCAGCTGTCTACTTGGCGTATATAAGTTTCATTTCGTAGGGCATCAAGTAAGTGGGCATGTACTTCAACACCTGGCATTAAACTGGAAGACAATAACGATACATTATAGCGATCGCCCAAACCAAGAGCAGTCATACCCACTAAGACAGTACGACCTCTGAGTAAAGAGGCGGGAACATACCCCATTAATACATCATGATAAGAAACAGTTGGATATGAACCAGTCGGGCCTCTAAATGGTATTCTTATCGCCTCAGTTGGCCAATGTGATACACCATGCTCTCCTTTATTCTCTCCATCCGCAAGAAGGGTCATGAGCTGTGGCCATACATCACCCCGGCGCTCAATCAACAATTCAACCGACCGAGCCACGCCATCAGTATCAAGCACCATATTGATATGTCCAACGCCCCTGGCAGCAGATAATAATGGAGAAGGGGGGGTTAAAACATCTCGTGTACTACCTTCCAATAAAGATTCAGAAAGTAGTGCCATTGGAAGATAAGTGCTGCCATGGCGATGCATTGCATTAGCAAGCCGCGCATCTTCTTCAGGTAGGCGGCTTGGCTCAACTAGCAGGACGTCCAACACAATCGATTGCACACCCGCTGCATTCAACTGATCAATCAGCTGGGTGTGAACATCTCTAGACCAAGGCCAACGGCCCAATGCTTGTAGACTGGGCTCATCTATCGCTACAACCAAAATATCAGCAGAAGGAGGCTCTGATTGCCTGGAAAGCCAAGCATCGTAAAAAAAATTATCAGACAGTAAGGGAGACAAACTATAAAGAAAAAAAGCAATGGGTAGTAATAAACTACCCATTGCACACCATGTCATCACAAACCGTCGGTGCAATGCTCTAGAAAGGCTACTGCCCTGTGTCATTTAGTGTTCCAGTATCGAGAACAACCGTCATATCTGTTCGTTCATCTAAGCTAACTACAC
The DNA here is from genome assembly GCF_021151565.1 of Halomonas sp. IOP_6. Classification (NCBI taxonomy): domain Bacteria; kingdom Pseudomonadati; phylum Pseudomonadota; class Gammaproteobacteria; order Oceanospirillales; family Halomonadaceae; genus Halomonas; species Halomonas sp. IOP_6. The sequence goes on from NZ_JAIRBO010000018.1 coordinate 5,818, forward strand.
GCCAGAATATCTCGTTGCCAGGCAGACGGCTCACTCTTAAAGGACCGTTATTTTGAGGTTCATAGTCCAATAAAACTTTCGTAAATTCGTGATCAGCTGCTAGTTGCAAGCGGTAGGTTATTTGTGCTCTATGAAGCCACTCGAAGACCCACGAGTCTTCTTCCTGCTTAACGGATACTCGATTCCCATGATGATGAATAACGAAAATAGCACTATTACCTTCGATACCAAAATCATCTATAGCAGCTATTCGCAAATGGTAAAACCCCGGAGAAAGTGGGGCGAGCTGTACCTGGTCGCCCACAGATCGTTGGTCACGTATTATCGTTAAAAAGTTTGGATCACTTGCTATTTGTACTCTGTAAGTTTTCCCCTGCATAGACGACAAAATATCTATTTGTATGGCCTCATTTGGCAGCGAGGTGATATCTACGTCATCGGGTGGTGGCAATAAACGCACAACTTGGATACCACCTGTTTCATCAATACGTGCGCCCTCTCCCTTACTTATTGAGGCTTCTGCAGTACCTATTCGGTTTTGAGCAGCAACATTCCCTTCATAAACCGACGTTACTAGTGTTTCATTTGAGTAGCCTGCCCGAAAGTGAGTACCGCGCACACCGAGCACGCCCGTATTTGTTTCTATATTGTATGCTCTTCTGCGCATGCGATTTGAAGGTACGTATGACTCTATCTCTCCTTGCTCTAATTGAAACGTGATCCCACTTTCACCTTCACGCTTTAACACAATGCGTGAATTAGAGGGCACCACCGCCCTAGCCCCATCACGCATTTGAACGGTTAAGGAAGATCCCGGACCGGTTTGAATGACGGAATCAACCTTAATTGTGTCTCCACTCTCTAAAAGCTTTTCACCGTTCTCTTCGACTAACCATGCATCCCCCGAGCGGTATAGAACTGACAAAGGAAAAGGGTCGAAAGCACTGAGGTCCACCATTGTATCGGGCTGAAGTTTGAAGGGATCAGCGATCGCATTCAGCTGCTGTAAAGTAGGCCATTCGTCAGGAGTGCCATAATAATATTCTGAAATATCCCAAAGCGTATCACCCGGCATCACTTGATGGTGTGTATCGGATGCGTAGGACAGCCCACAAGTCACAAGAAGCACACCTCCTACTACAACGCCTAAAAAACGTTGCAATAGCGACTTAGCCTTTAGGCTACTCCAGCTGCTACTTTTATTCATAACGCCACCATCATTGATACACATAGGCACGCTCGGTAATGTATTTTTTGCCCAAATAACACTAGCTTTATTAAAAATCACTCAATTAGTGTATTAGATATCCAACCTAAAGCGGGTACATTGTCCTGTTGGAAGTAGACTTGGCTCCACCCGTCCATACTCCCCAACACATAAACGGCGGTGCCTCTTGTCAATGATGCAATACGGTCAAAATCAGTACTCGCTCCCGCGCGTATATTGACGCGGCTTCCGGCAATTTGCATTTCTTCAAGATTAGACAAACTTGCCTCGATATTTTCTTTAGCCAAATCGTTACCGCCTTGAGCAGCCATAACGAACCAAAAAACAGCCCAAGCATGGTTACGTTCAACCCCATGCCCCCTAGCATGCATTGCACCTAAATTATTTTGCGCGAATGGATCATTTTGCTTCGCAGCACGCTCATACCATTCAAACGCGCGGGTATAACTTTGCTCTACTCCACGACCTGTTTCGTAAAGGCTTCCGATATTGTTCTGAGCTGCCACATGGCCCTGTTCAGCGGCCAACTCAAACCATCTCGCAGCAAGCTCAGCACTTTCATCAACGCCCTCACCTTCCAAATACAATAAACCTAGCTGAAATTGGGCAGCAGCATTGCCTGCCTCGGCAGCCCGCTCAAACCATTGCGCGGCTGACCCTGAATCGCCATCAAGACGTTCAAGAAGATAAAGCTCAGCCAGTCTAACCTGAGCATCTGCAAGCTCATTGTCCGCCGCAAGTCGGTACCACTTGTAGGCTTCATCTAAGCTAGCACTTACCCCTTGGCCACGCTCGAACATCATTCCCAGTGCAAACTGAGAGTCCGAGTCGCCTCGTTCTGCAGCCGTACGCCACTCATGAATAGCGGAGGCGTAATGGCCACGCTGGTATTCGTCAAGCCCTGCCTCATAATCCGCACTGGCTAGCGTGCTAATCCCGACAATAATAAGGCTCAACCAGGGTAGCATCCTCATATTCAGGCCATCCTTCACAAAAGCCCGATAGACTCTCGCCTACCGGGCGTTCAACAAAATTAAGCAATTTCTCAGCTTGCGAGATTACTTCACTGGCGTTACCGACTGCGTCACTTCGGCCAATATACGGGCATAAGTATTACGGGCCGTTTGCGTAATCGCCAATTGATCTTGTAAACGCTGTAGCTCTTGATCAGTTACTCGCAGGTTCTGAAGTTGTTCTCGCCCCTGCTGACCCAGACTTTCAAGCGTGTACTCTTTACCATCTATCGTGACTGTCTTGCCGCCGTCATACCAGTTACCCGCTAGTGCTGGAAAGCCATCTCCGGCGTCGCGTAACTCGGCTCGGTCGTTATTAGGTGGGCTAGCGCAGCCCGCCAGAACGAGAACGGCGGCGATACTGGCGGCCCCGAGGGCCGCCTTGGTCATCATACTGTTATTAAGATTGTTCACGTCGTTCTCCCTTACCAGTGCCAGCCAGCGCCAATACCTGCGCCAAAGTTGCTTTGCGAGTCGCCCGTTATCTTGCCTTGGATAACCCAGCGGCCATTATCGGACAGACGCGAGATACCCACCGAGACCGCCGACTCACCGCCATAGGTGCCTGCCCCCACACCAATCATGCTCTTACCGGGCATCCACGCTTGTGGCACCGTGGAAGCGGCGATCGCACTGGCAGAACCCGCGTTAGCGTTGCGTTCGACGCTGTCGATGCGACCATGCACGTTGACGATCTCGTTTTCAAAACGACGTCCCAGCTCGTTCATCTGCCCTACGTTAACCGCATCGGTCTCATTAATCCCCGGGGCAACGTTGGTGATGGTGGTGCCTTCGTCGCCTTTCAGCGTGATGGTGCTGTAGTCAACATTGCCATCTTCATCACGGTCGTAGTTCACCGCACCACGCTGAACGGCATCCAACTGGCGGACGTTAACGGCATCAGTGTCGCGCGTACCACCGGCCACATTGGTGATCTGACGTTCGTTGCCCGCGCTACCGACAGAAACGGCACCCTGTGTGGAAGCAACGGATTCGTTGGAGAAACGCTCACGCTCACCGTTCATACCCTCACGGTCAGCAACAGAGTCCGCACCGAGGGCAACGCTGCCTTCCGCATTGGCTTGTGCACCCGCACCGGAGGCAACACTACGATCGCCTGACGCGACACTGCTTGGCCCCATGGCGATGCTGTCAGCACCTTGTGGGTCTGCGGCAGGGCCGTCGCTATTGGCGCGGAAGTACTTGGAGCCCCCTTGTTCAATGTTGGTGATTTGGTTCTGCACATCCCATAGCTGGCTACCGTTCACAGCATCCGAGCTATTTTGCGCAATATCACCGGGGGCAACGTTAGTGATCTTCGTGCCGCCATCGCCTTCCAAGGTAATGGTGTTGTAATCAACACTGCCGTCGTCGTTGCGATCATATTGCACCGCACGGTCATCCAGGTCGGCCAAGTCGTTGGTGATATTACTGATATCACCTTCAACAGTGGTGACGCGGTTGTCTAGCGCCCCGACCGCTTGATTAGTGGCATACAATTGGCTGCCGTTAATCGCATCGGTACTCTCTGCCGAAATTCGGCCTGCTGCGACGTTCGTCACCGTACGTTCAGCACCAACGCTACCAACGCTAACGGTGGCTACCGGGGAAGTCCCCGCAAACTGGTAAGTTTGGCCAGCGATTTCTACCGAAGCAGTGCCAACCGCAGCGGCAGTACGGGCGCCTTCCCCTAGCGCGACGCTGCCTTGGTGTGAGGCAATCGCGTCGTATCCCATCGCCAATGCGCGGTCAGCCGAGGCAACGGCCTCGTAGCCAACAGCGGTGGAGCCTTGCCCTTGAGCGAAGGCATCGCTCACTGCTAAGCCACTGTCGTTGGTGCGCACGTAACGAATGCCGAGGCCGTTATTGGTGATGTACTCATCACTTCCGTCACCAACAACGTTCGTAACGCTGTTTTCTAACACTTCGATCCACTGATTCGTGGCGTAAAGTTGAGAGCCGTTGATGGCATCTTTGCTATCGGCTGATACATCACCTTCGGCTAAGTTAGTAATCCCCTCGTTACTAATAACAGGCCCGTCTTGCCCTACGGTAAGGCTATTAGCGACCGATAAATCATCGGATAGCCCAAACGCTACTTCTTCACGATCATTAACCGTGGCCTGAGTAATGAGTATGTTGCCGTCATCACTTAAGAGGTTAACTTCACCCGTTGGGGCCACATTGTTGGCTTCGCCATCTTCAACGCTCAAGTTCCATCCAGCGTTCGCCGTAGCACTTACCTCTTCAATAGCCTGGTTAGAAGCGAAAAGTTGGCTGCCATTAATGGCATCAGTGCTGGTCGCACTAACTCGCCCCGCTGCCACATTGGTGATCGTGCGCTCATTACCCACACTACCAACACTAATGGTGCTCGTCGGTGTAGTGCCAGCAAATGAGTAATCATTGCCAATCAGCGTAATGCCCTGAGTCGCAACCGATTCATCCGTGGTGCTGTTACTGCCGAGCGCTACACTTTGATCGTGACTTACCGTCGCACCTGCGCCAAGAGCGATACCCTGTTGGGCTTCGGAGCGGGCATTGCTACCAAACGCTATTCCGTCTGACAGCAGTACTTCGGCACTATCGCCAATGGCAGTGCCGCCTGGAGCCATTTGACCGACAATCGCGCCGTTACCAATGCCAATGCCGTTATCACCGTTTGTGACGGTGGTTGGGCCAACTGCAATGCTGTCGTTACCTACCGCGGCGGCATCTGGCGCGCTGGAGTTCGCGCGGAAGTATTTGGTACCAGACTCGACGACTGATCCAACGGCACCTTGTAGTTGGCGAACAGTGACAGCATCTTGCGCTTGGGTGCCATCTGCGACGTTGGTGATCTGACGGTACGAGTCGCTATCGCCTACCGAGATAGCACCGAGCAGTTCTTTATCAGTGGTGTTGAATGCAATCGTCGCTGTCCCCGCCGGGATAAAGCCAGAGTCTGGAGCCAACGCGCGATCAACCACCGAGCCGCTACCCAGTGCCAAGCTATCTCGAATCGGTGCATTCGCCCCAAACCCCATGGCTACAGCACCTTCGCCGCTGGCGCTAGCATCTACGCCACTAGCAATGGCATTCAACCCAGTGGCACCATCGTTATTAAAGTTGCCTCCGATAGTGCCGCCGTCGTTCACGCTGTAGTAACGAGCACGGTTTTCATTGAAATATTGAAGGTTAAGCGCATCACCGTCATCCACTGGTGTGCCTACATTGCTGATGACTTGGTTATTGGCATCAATACCACCACTCGCGGTGATGCTGGGTCCACCAGCAATGGTGAGGCCATCGTTGGTGACGGTGGTAAGGTTGCCGTTGCCATCATCGACGCTTAAGCCTGCGCTGGTGAGCTCGCTGTTACCGGCGGTGACGCTGTCGAGATCAAGGTCACGATTAAGGTTGATTTCCACTTCACCAGCATCATCGGTGCCAGTCTGCGCGACAGTGAGATTGCTATCCCCTGTGAACGTTACCTCGCCATTAGGGCCGATATTGGCGGCATTGGTACCGTCGGTGACGTTCCAGCCCGCATTAGCTGCGGCACTTACTTCTTCAATGGCTTGGTTAGAAGCAAACAGCTGACTACCGTTGATGGCATCAGTGCTGGTTTCACTCACACGACCAGCCGCTACATTGGTCAGCGTACGTTCGTTCCCCGCACTACCAATACTAACGGTGCTATCCGGCGTGGTGCCTGCAAATGAGTAGTCGTTGCCAATCAGCGTAATACCCTGGGTTGCAACTGACTCATCTGTGGTACTGTTGCTACCTAACGCTACACTTTGATCGTGGCTAACCGTCGCACCTGCGCCAAGGGCAATGCCCTGCTGGGCTTCGGAGCGGGCATTAGTGCCGAACGCGATTCCGTCGGAGAGCAATACCTCGGCATTATTGCCAATGGCGGTACCACCCGGTGCCATTTGACCAACAATTGCGCCGTTCCCCATACCAATGCCGTTATCGCCGTTGGTGACCGTGGTTGGACCAACCGCAATACTGTCGTTACCTGTCGCAAGAGAGTCTGGCGCCGTAGAGTTGGCGTGGAAGTACTTAGTGCCGGTATTAACTACAGAGCCTATTGCCCCCTGTAGCTGGCGAACCGTGACGGCGTCTTGCGCTTCAGTACCATCAGCAACATTAATAATCTGTCGATAAGAGTCGCTGTCCCCGACGGAAATCGCGCCAAGCAGTTCTTTGTCGGTAGTGTTGTACTCAATGGTGGCTGAACCCGCAGTGATAAAACCTGATTCTGGCGCTAAGGCACGGTCAGAAATCGAGCCACTACCAATCGCTAAGCTGCCACGTACTAGAGCGTTCGCCCCAAAGCCCATCGCCACTGCGCCTTCGCCATTAGCAATAGCGCCTACGCCGCTCGCCATCGCATTCAAACCAGTAGCACCGTCATTATTGAAGTTACCGCCGATGACACCGTTATCGTTCACACTAAAGTAACGAACGCGGTTTTCATTGAAGTATTGAAGGTTTAGTGCATCGCCATCATTCACTGGGTCGCCCAGGTTGGTGATGGAGTTGCCGCCCATATCAATGCCATTACCATTAAGCGTTGGGCCGTTGTTGATCGTCAGGCTATCAGCAGTAAGATCAGAGCTTGTGGCGATCTCAATCGCGCCGCCGTCATCGCTCAATTCAATATTCTGGCCGCTGATAAAGTTGGCGACGTTATCGTTCTGGTCGAGCGTTTTAACGTCGGTGCCATCAATCTGAGTGACCACAGTTTGGAGTGCGGAATCAGCCAGCGTCAGGCTGTCTTTGCTGGCTTGACTAAGATCCACCGCGTAGTCGGTGACGTTATCCGCATCCGGGGCAGCGGCGGTAACATCTACTGCACCGGAACCAGCACTCACTGAAGCGCCGTCGGCATTAACGGTGTAGATAGCTTGGCCATCAGCGCCAGTGGTTTGGTCAACACTCGCCACGTTAGAGCCACCCGCAACCTCTGTCCTCGACGCCGCTGCGCTGTTTTGCAGCTGGCTGAGGTTGACGGCATCTTGAGCATCCACACCATCTGCGAGGTTGCTAATGGTGGTGCTGTTCATATCAATGCCGCCGCCGTTCAACGTCGGGCCACCAGTGATGGCCACGTTATCAAAAGCTACGCTATCGGCTGTGGCAACAGTGATATCCGTGCCGTTGCGAGTGATATCCACATTTTTGCCATCTAGGAACTGAACCGTATCGCCAGGCGCAACATTGGTAGCGGCATCACCGTTGGTTTGAACATTCCAGCCCGTATTGGCAATCGTACTGACCTCTTCTATCGCTTGGTTAGAGGCAAACAGTTGGCTGCCATTAATGGCATCGGTACTTGTTTCACTCACACGGCCTGCCGCGACATTGGTCAACGTGCGCTCGTTGCCTGCACTGCCAATACTCACCGTGCTATCTGGGGTGGTGCCAGCGAAGGTGTAGCTATCACCGGCAATCGTGACACCACTGGTGGCGACCGCGTCTTCTGTCACGCTGTTGCTACCCAGGGCGACACTTTGATCGTGGCTAACCGTTGCGCCTGCGCCCAGGGCAATGCCCTGCTGGGCTTCAGAACGCGCGTTAGTGCCGAACGCAATGCCATCGGAAAGCAGCA
>NZ_JAIRBO010000019.1:0-4284 GCF_021151565.1 Halomonas sp. IOP_6
CGGCAACGTTGGTGATCTGGCGGTAAGAATCGTTGTCACCCACCGAAATCGCACCAAGCAGCTCTTTATCGGTGGTGTTGAACTCAATCGTTGCGGACCCTGCGGGGATAAAGCCGGAGTCTGGTGCCAGGGCGCGGTCAACCACCGAGCCACTGCCCAACGCGAGACTGTCATTAATCGGTGCACTAGCACCGAAGCCCATGGCCACCGCACCATCACCGCTGGCTGTGGCATTAACACCACTGGCAATCGCGTTCAGCCCCGTTGCACCATCGTTGTTGTAGTTGCCACCGATGGTGCCGCCGTCATTCACGCTGTAGTAGCGGGTACGGTTTTCGTCGAAATATTTGAGGTTAAGGGCATCACCATCATTGATAGGATCGCCCAAATTGGTGATAGTATCGCCCCCCATATCAATGCCGTTGTCATTGAGCGTCGGGCCGTTGTTGATGGTCAGGCTATCCGCCGTCAGATCGGGGCTGGTGGCGATCTTGATGCCACCCGCCTCATCACTGAGAACGATATTGTCGCCGGTCACGAAGTTGGCAACGTTATCGTTCTGGTCGAGTGTTTTCACCTCGGTACCGTCAATCTGGGTGACCACTGTCTGCAGTGCAGAATCAGCCAGCGTCAGGCTGTCTTTGCTGGCTTGGCTGAGATCCACCGCGTAGTCGGTGACGTTATCCGCATCCGGGGCGGCGGCAGTCACATCCACCGCAGCGGAACCGGCACTCACCGATGCGCCGTCGGCATTAACAGTGTAGATGTCTTGGCCGTCAGCGCCGGTGGTTTGGCCAACACTGGCCACGTTTGTGCCAGCAATGACTTCTGTGCGGGAGGCAGCAGCAGCTCCCTCTAGTTGGCTAACGTTGACAGCATCTTGGGCGTTCACACCGTCGGCGAGGTTACTGATGGTGGTGTTGTTCATATCAATGCCACCACCGGTCAGTGTCGGACCACCGGTGATGGCCACATCATCAAAGGCCACACTGTCAGCCGTGGCGACGGTGATGTCAGTGCCGTTGCGGGTGATCTCGATATTCTTGCCATTGAGCATCTGGACGGTATCGTCAGGCGCTACGTTAGTCGCCGTGTCTCCATTGGCTTGGATGTTCCAGCCGGTGTTGGCCACATCGCTCACTGCTTTGAGCTGATCTTCACTGGCTGCTTGGCCGGAGGTGAAGTTATCTGGATCAAAGGTGAGGTTGCTCAGCCCGTTAATGGTGTCACCACCACCAGTATTGACAGTGACATTGCCGAACTGCGGTGAATCAACAGTGGCAACCGTAATATCTGCGCCGTTGCGAGTGATGGCGATGTTTTGACCATCAATCATCTGAACGGTGTCGCCGGGAGCCACGTTGGTAGCAGTGTCGCCGTTAGTCTGGATATCCCAGCCCGTGTTGGCAACCGTACTGACCTCTTCAATCGCTTGGTTAGAGGCAAACAGTTGGCTGCCGTTGATGGCATCGGTACTTGTCTCACTCACGCGGCCTGCCGCGATATTGGTCAACGTGCGCTCGTTGCCTGCACTGCCAATACTCACCGTGCTATCTGGGGTAGTGCCAGCGAAGGTGTAGCTATCACCGGCAATCGTGACGCCACTGGTGGCGACCGCGTCTTCTGTCACGCTGTTGCTACCCAGGGCGACACTTTGATCATGGCTAACCGTCGCGCCTGCGCCCAGGGCAATGCCCTGCTGGGCTTCAGAACGCGCGTTAGTGCCGAACGCAATGCCATCGGAGAGCAGCACCTCAGCATTGTTACCAATCGCAGTGCCACCTGGGGCCATTTGCCCGACAATCGCGCCGTTACCCATGCCGATGCCGTTATCACCATTGGTGACTGTATTAGGCCCAATGGCAAGGCTATCTTCTCCAGCCGCAATCGCGTCAGGGTCATCGGAGTTAGCGCGGTAATATTTTATGCCGGTGGTAATCACTGAGCCTACCGCGCCTTGCAACTGACGAACCGTCACGGCGTCTTGAGCTTCAGTACCATCGGCAACGTTAGTGATCTGACGGTAGGAGTCATCATCACCCACCGAGATTGCACCGAGCAGCTCTTTGTCAGTGGTGTTGAACTCAATGGTGGCAGACCCTGCTGGGATAAAGCCGGAGTCTGGTGCCAGGGCGCGGTCAACCACCGAGCCACTGCCCAATGCCAAGCTATCGCGAATCGGCGCATTCGCCCCAAAGCCCAGGGCCACGGCGCTTTCGCCGCTAGCGGTGGCATTGACACCACTCGCAATGGCGTTCAGCCCCGTTGCACCATCGTTATTGTAGTTGCCGCCGATGGTGCCGCCGTCATTCACGCTGTAGTAGCGGGTACGGTTTTCGTCGAAATATTTGAGGTTAAGGGCATCACCATCATTGATAGGATCGCCCAAATTGGTGATAGTATCGCCCCCCATATCAATGCCGTTGTCATTGAGCGTCGGGCCGTTGTTGATGGTCAGGCTATCTGCCGTCAGATCCGGGCTGGTGGCAATATTGATACTGCCCGCCTCATCACTGAGAACGATATTGTCGCCGGTCACGAAGTTGGCAACGTTATCGTTCTGGTCGAGGGTTTTCACCTCAGTGCCGTCGATCTGGGTGACCACTGTCTGCAGTGCAGAATCAGCCAGCGTCAGGCTGTCTTTGCTGGTTTGGCTGAGATCCACCGCGTAGTCGGTAACGTTGTTGGCATCCGGGGCGGCGGCAGTCACATCCACTGCGTCGGAACCCGCACTCACCGATGCGCCGTCGGCATTAACGGTGTAGATATCCTGACCGTTCACACCAGTAGCCTTGTTCACACTGGCTACGTTGGTGCCGCCAGCCACTTCAGTCTTCGAAGCTGCGGCGGAGTTTTCCAACTGGCTGAGGTTAACTGCATCCTGCGCATTCACGCCATCAGCTAGGTTACTGATGGTGGTGTTGTTCATATCAATGCCGCCGCCAGTGAGCGTGGGGCCACCGGTGATGGCAAGGCTGTCGCTGTTGATGCTGGTAAAGGTAACGTCATCGGCGGTGGCGATTTTGATACCACCCGCCTCATCGCTGAGGACGATATTGTCGCCGGTCACAAAGTTGGCAACGTTATCGTTCTGGTCGAGGGTTTTAACCTCGGTACCGTCAATCTGGGTGACCACGGTTTGTAAGGCGGAGTCGGCCAGCGTCAGGCTGTCTTTACTGGCTTGGCTGAGATCCACCGCGTAGTCGGTGACGTTATCCGCATCCGGGGCGGCGGCAATCACATCCACCGCAGCGGAACCCGCACTCACCGATGCGCCGTCGGCATTAACAGTGTAGATGTCTTGGCCGTCAGCGCCGGTGGTTTGGCCAACACTGGACACGTTTGTGCCAGCAGTGACTTCCGTGCGGGAGGCCGCAGCAGCGCCTTCTAGCTGGCTAACGTTGACAGCGTCTTGGGCGTTCACGCCATCAGCCAGGTTACTGATGGTGGTGTTATTCATATCGATACCACCACCGCTCAGCACCGGGCCACCGGTAATGGTCACGTCATCAAAGGCCACACTATCAGCCGTGGCAACAGTAATATCCGTGCCATTGCGGGTGATGGCGATATTCTTGCCATTGAGCATCTGGACGGTATCGTCAGGCGCTACGTTAGTCGCCGTGTCTCCATTGGCTTGGATGTTCCAGCCGGTGTTGGCCACATCGCTCACTGCTTTGAGCTGATCTTCACTGGCTGCTTGGCCGGAGGTGAAGTTATCTGGATCAAAGGTGAGGTTGCTCAGCCCGTTAATGGTGTCACCACCACCAGTATTGACAGTGACATTGCCGAACTGCGGTGAATCAACAGTGGCAACCGTAATATCTGCGCCGTTGCGAGTGATGGCGATGTTTTGACCATCAATCATCTGAACGGTGTCGCCGGGAGCCACGTTGGTAGCAGTGTCGCCGTTAGTCTGGATATCCCAGCCCGTGTTGGCAATCGTACTGACCTCTTCAATCGCTTGGTTAGAGGCAAACAGTTGGCTGCCATTGATGGCATCAGTACTCGTCTCGCTCACGCGACCTGCGGCGACATTGGTTAACGTGCGCTCGTTACCTGCACTGCCAATACTCACCGTGCTATCTGGGGTGGTGCCAGCGAAGGTGTAGCTATCACCGGCAATCGTGACGCCACTGGTGGCGACTGCGTCTTCGGTCACACTGTTGCTACCCAGGGCGACACTTTGATCGTGGCTAACCGTTGCGCCTGCGCCCAGGGCAATGCCCTGCTGGGCTTCAGAACGCGCGTTAGTGCCGAACGCAATGCCATCGGAAAGCAGCA